>NZ_JBVHDI010000003.1:0-386890 GCF_055563465.1 Amycolatopsis sp. NPDC000009 | reverse complement strand
GGGGGCCGCCGCCGGGGGGGGGGGGTCCCCGGGTTGGGGGTGTTCGTCAAACCCCAACTCCCCACCCACCCCTCTTGCCATCGGGCTCCCCCCCAACACCACCGGAGCCGCGGCCGCCTAGGAGAGGAACTCCCGCACAGCCGCCTTGAACTCCTGGCTCCGCAAAGCCCCGCCGTGGTCCCCGGGCACCCGCACGAGGTCGGCCCCCGGCACCAGCTCCACCAGCGTCTCGATGCCCTGGCTCACCGGATCCTCCACGCCCGCCACAAAGCGGGTGGGCACGGAGATCGCACCGGCGACAGGCGCGAAAGGCTCCGCCCGCAGGTCCTCGATGCATCGCGCGAGCGCGGCCGGGTTCCGCCCCGGCGCGGTGATCATATGCGCGATCATCCCCGTCAGCGGATCCGACGGCGCCTTGCCGCCGCCGGCGAAAGCCAGCGCGGCCGCGACATCGACGGCACCGAAAGGCTCGAAGGGGCTCACGCCGCCGAGCACCAGCCGCCGGACCGGCGCCTGCGCGGGCAGCTCCCAAGCCAGCCGTGCCCCCAGCGAGTAGCCGACGACGTCCACTTCGGACAGATCCGAGACCAGCCGGCTCAGCTCGGAAGTGATCGCGACGGCACCCAGCGAACCCGACGGGGCCGGGCTGGAGCCGTGCGCGGGAAGGTCCGGTATGAGGACCTCGCGGCCCGTGGCGGTCAGCGCGGCAGGCCACCCGGTGGTGATCCAGTCGGTATGCCCGTCGGAGGCGAAGCCGTGCACCAGCAGCATAGGCGGTCCCGAGACGGTTTCGGGAGCGAACCGGCGCACGGCCAGGGAAGTAGTGGCGGACAACGGGATCCTTTCTCAGCTGCCGGAGGGGCGGCGGGTGCGCAGGCGCTGCATCTCGCTCAGCGTCCGCGCGCGGGCGTCGACGGCGATCCGCAGCGACGAGCCGATGAGGTTCAGCAGGAACACGCACACCATGATCGTCACGCCGGGCGCGATCACCAGCCAGGGCGCCTGCACCAGGTACGACCGGCCTTCGGCGATCATGTTGCCCCAGGTCGGGGTCGGGGGAGCGATACCGAGACCGAGGAAGCTCATCGCCCCGTCCACGAGCATCGCCGCCGCGGACAGGATCACCACCTGCACCAGCGCGAGCGGCAGCACGTTCGGGAACACGTGCACGACGAGGATCTTCCACCGGCTCATCCCCGAAACCCGGGCGGCGCCGATGTAGGCGCGGCCGGCGATGCCGAGCACCCGGCTGCGGATGACCCGGGCGGTGAACGGCGTGAAGATCACGGTCAGCGCGATCAGCTCGGTCCAGATGCTCGCGCCGAGCGAGATCGCCAGTGCCATCGCGAGGATGATCGCCGGGAACGACATCCAGGCGTCCATCACGCGCATCAGCACCGCGTCGGCGGCGCGGAAGAACCCGCTGATCAGCCCGATCACCAGGCCGGTGAAGGCCGCGCAGAGGGTGATCAGCGCGGACAGCCCGAGCGACGCCCGGCCGCCGGAGACCAGCCGGGCGAGCACGTCCCGGCCGAAGGAGTCCGTGCCGAGCGGATGCGCGGCCGAGGGTGGGAGCAGCCGGTTCACCGGGTCGGTCGCGCTGACGCTCGGCAGGAAGAACGGCCACACGATCACGGCGAGGACGATCACCGCCAGGATGGCCGTGGTGATCACCAGCATCCGGTTCCGCCGGAACACCCGGGCCGCGCGGCCGGGCGACGGTTTCTCGCGCACCGGCGAGGTCTTTTCCACGAGAGCCACGCTCACGAGACACGCACCTTCGGATCGAGCAGCGCGTACGACAGGTCCACCAGCAGGTTGACCAGCACGAACAGCACCGCGACGAACAGCGTCACACCCTGGATCAGCGGGAAGTCGCGGGTCGACACCGCGCCCATCAGCAGATGGCCGAGCCCCGGCACGACGAAGATGGACTCGATGATCACGATCCCGCCGACCAGCATGGCGAAGTTGCTGCCCAGCTGGGTGATCAGCGGCATCAGCGCGTTCGGCAGGACGTGCTTGGTCATGACCTGCCGTTCCGACAGCCCCTTCACCCGCGCGGTGCGCAGATACGCCAGGGGTAGCTCGCCGAGCAGGCTTTCCCGCAGGGTGAGCACGAACAACGCGGTCTGCCCGATGACCAGCACGGTCAGCGGCAGTACCAGGGCGGGCACCGCCGTCGCCGGATCGGTGAACAGATTTTCGTAGCCGCTGGAGGGGAACCAGCGCAGCGTCACCGAGAACACCAGCACGAGCATCAGCGAGATCCAGAAGTCCGGCATCGCCATCCCGAGCGCGGACAGCCGGTCCAGCGCCCGCGCCACCGGATTCCGCGGTGAGACCGCCTGCCACGAGGTGATCGCGACCGAAAGGAAGAAGCTGATCACCGTCGAGAGCACGGCGAGGGTCAGCGTCGGCAGGATGTGGTCGGCGACCACGCCGAGCACCGGCGCGTGATAGGTGATCGACGTACCGAAGTCGCCTTGCAGCACGTTTCCGGCCCAGCTGAAGTACTGCTCCCAGAGGGTGCCGTTCAGCCCCATGCTCTCGCGTAGGGCGTCCACATCGGACGGTCGCGCGGTCGGGCCGAGGATGGCCTGCGCCGGGTCGCCGGGGATCAGCCGGATGACGAAGAACATCATCGTCCCGACGATCACCAGGATGATCACCAGATCGCGCAGCCTGCGCAGCAGCAGACCGGTCATGACGCCAGCCAGGTGTTCCAGAAGACACGGTAGAAGTCGCCGTAGCCCTTGAGCTTGGGGGAGTAGGCCGCGTACAGCTTCGACTGGCTCAGAGTGATCACCGACAACTGCTTCCACGTGAACGCCTGCATCCTGTCCACCACCGCCTTGGCCTGCTCAGGCGTGGTCGAAGCGTTGAACTCGGCCATGAGCGCGTCGAGTTCGGGCGAGGACGAACCGTTCAGCGTGCCCAGGGTCAGAGCGGGCATCTGCGCGGGCGAGGTCAGTGCCGAGTCGAAGAACAGTGTGGTGATGTCCCAGCCGCCCGGTTCCTTGGTGAGTGTGCCGAGCATGGTGGCGAAATCGAAGGTGTCGATCTTGGTGTTGATACCGATCTTCGACAGGCTGTCCTGGATCAGCACGGCCCACTTGCCGAACTCCGGGTACGAGTTCGTGGTGACGATGCGGATCGTGGCGCCGGCGGTGATCCCGGCCTCGGCCAGCAGCCGCTTGGCCTTTTCGGGGTCGTGCGCCTTGTAGACCTCTTCGCCCGCGGTCGAATAGAACTGCTTGTTGTCCGGCGAGGCGAAGGCACCGGTCTCCAGGGTGAGGTCCTTGCTGCCGCCGGTGGCCGCGTTGATCGCGGGCTTGTCCAACAGCAGGTTCAGCGCCTCGCGGGCGCGGGGGTCGGCGAACTTCGAACCGGTGTTGAAGTTCGGGATCACCACGTTCTGGTTGCCGCCGGGCAGGTTGTGCACGACCACGGCCGGGTTGGTGCGCAGCGGCTCGTACTGGTCGTTCGTGGGCATGATGTGGTCCCACTGGCCGGTCTGGAGGCCGTTGATCAGCGCGTCCTGGTCGGAGACCACCTTGTAGGTCACGGTGTCCAGGTACGCGTGCTTGGCGCCCGCCTGCCCGCCCCAGTCCTCTTCGGACCGGGACTTGTAGCCCGCGTGGCGTTCCAGCACCAGTTCGCGGCCGATGTCCCAGCTCTTGAGCTTGTACGGCCCGGTCCCGATCGCCTTGTCCTGGGCGAACCCGGTCGGCGGGACACCGGCGAGGTTCTTCGCCTCGTAGATCTCCGTGCCCGCGCCGGCGAGCTCGTTGATCAGCGGGTAGCGCGGCTTCTTGAGCCTGATGGTCACCGTCGCCGGATCTGCGGGCGTGATCGCCTCGATGTCGGGTGTGACCAGCTGACCGGTGCGGTGCATCTGCTGCCATCGCTTCAGGCTCGCCACGACGTCCTCGGACGTCAGCGGATTGCCGTCGTGGAAGGTGACTCCCTGGCGGAGCTTGAAGGTGTAGGTGAGGCGGTCCGGGCTGGTGGTGTAGTCCTCGACCAGCATCGGCCGGGCGGTGAAACCGCGGTCAACCTCGAAGAGCTTCTCGTACATCATGTTGCCGATATGCGCGGTGACCTGGCCGGGATTCGCGACCATGTCGAGGGATTGCGGGTCGGTGGGCACGGCGACGTTCAGGTTGCCGCCGGGCTTCGGCGGCCCGTCGGCGGCCCCACCGCCCGCCTGTCCTCCCATGCACGAGCTGAGCAGCACGACGGTCGCCAGGCCGAGCGCGGCCTTGGTCAGGGTTCGTCTCATGGGTTCCGCACTCCAATTTCGGGGTTCGCCGCGAGGAGACGGCGGGTGTACTCGTGCCGGGCGCGGAGCCGGATCTCGTCCGGTTCGCCGATTTCGATCAGTTCGCCCCGGTACATCACGCCGACCCGGTCGGCGACCGAGAGCACCAGGCTGAGGTTGTGCGTGATGAACAGGAAGCTGAGCGCGCGGGTGCGCCGCAGGTCCAACAGCAGGTTCATCACCTGGCCCTGCACCGAGACGTCGAGCGCGGAGGTGGGCTCGTCGGCGACGATGAGGTCGGGTTCCGCCGCGATGGCGCGGGCGATCGAGACGCGCTGCCGTTGCCCGCCGGAGAGTTGCGAGGGAAGCTTCTTCGCGGTGTCGGAGGGGAGGCCGACCTCGTCGATGAGTTCGGTGACACGGCGGTCGAGTTCGGCGCCGCGGAGGCCGGCGAGTTCCCGCAGTGGTTCGGCGATGATCCGGGCAGCGGTGTGGCGCGGATCGAGCGAGCTCTGCGGGTCCTGGAAGATGAGCTGCGCGCGGCGGCGGAACGCGCGCTCGTCGCCGTCGAGCCCGGACGGCGTGCACCGGTGCTCACCGAAGGAGATGGTGCCCGAGGTCGGCGGCTCCAGCGCGCTCACCAGACGGCCGAGCGTGGTCTTGCCCGAACCGGATTCCCCGACCAGGCCGAAGAATTCGCCCGGCGCGATCTCCAACGAAACGTCCTTGACCGCGTGCACCTCGGGTTCGCGGCTCAGCGAGAACCGGCCGCGCCGTCCGTACACTTTGGACACGGAGTCGATGACGAGCGCGGTGCCCCCGCCGGTGTCCTCGGTCTTCGGTCGGCTCAACACCCTGGTTTCGGTGGCGACCGCCGATTCGCCGTTCATCGCGGCTTCGAGCAGCGCCTCGGAGATCGTGGGGAAACCGTCGCGCCTGCTCACCCCGAGCTGCGGGACGCAATCGAGCAACGCCTTGGTGTAGGGATGTTTCGGCCCGTGCAGAATGTCCTCTGTGGACCCGAGCTCGACCAGTTCACCGCGGTACATCACCGCGATCCGGTCCGCCACCTGTGCGGCCACGCCCATGTCGTGCGTGATGAAGACGCACGCCGTGCCGTGGTCGCGGCGGACCCGGTCGAACAGGGTGAGGATCTCCGCCTGTGTGGTCACGTCCAGGGCCGTGGTCGGCTCGTCGGCGATCAGCAGGCTCGGATCGGCCATCAACGCCAGCGCGATCATCACCCGTTGCTGCATCCCGCCCGACATCTGGTGCGGATAAAGGGAAAGCACGCGGTCGGTGTCGGTGAGGCCGATCTCCTTCAGCAAGCCGCGGGCCTTCGCCTCGGCCTCGCGATGCAACGGCGTGCCCTTGCGTGCGGCCTGGCGTGGCAGGGAACCGGGCTTCCGGTATGCCTCGACCAGCTGCTTGCCGACCCGCTGGCTCGGGTTGAGTGAATCCAAGGCCTCCTGGAAGATCATGCCGATCCGCGGGCCCCGGTACGCGCGCATCTCGTCGGCGGAAAGCCGCGTGACGTCCACGCCGTCGACGGCGATCTCGCCGCGGGTGAACACCGGTGCGACGAATTCGAGCAACCGGATGATCGACAAGGCCGTCACCGTTTTACCGCTGCCGGATTCGCCGACCACGCAGAGTGTCCGGCCTTGGTCGAGGTCGAACGAAAGTTCGCGGACCAGTTCGCGTTCGGTCTCGTCAGCGATGACGCCGACGGTGAGTTCTCGTAATTCGAGCAGGGTCATGAATCCCCTTTCCCGAGCCCGCCCGAAGCGGACCGCACTGCCGGGGAACGGACCTCCGGCGGGGGTAGTTCTACGCATGTTGACACTGGGGGAGTGCGCTGTCAATGGGTATATTCTACGAACGTAGGAAGTTGATATCCGGCGACTTTTTCCTGGTAGTGGGCGAAAACTTGCACTGGATTCTTTTGTCTACGTCTGTAGACTCTCGGCGGTGACGAACGAAGGAGGGCACCCGTGAGCGGGTCGACCAAGACTGCCGGTCCCGAGCGGATCGTGGACATCGCCGTGGGCTACATGGCGGCCAAGCAACTCTTCGCGGCGAGCCGGATCGGGCTGTTCACCGCGCTCGCCGACGGGCCGCTGACGGCCGCGGAACTGGCCGGAAAGACCGGCAAACCGGAGAAGATCACCCGCATTCTCGGTGACGCCATGTCATCACTCGGTCTGCTGTCCCGTGTGGACGGACGGTACGAACTGGCCGCGGACGCCGCGGAGTACCTCGGCGGAGGAGACCTCGATCTGGCGCCGTTCCTGACGTTCCTCGACTCGATCAGCTACCCGCACTGGCTTCAGTTCGGCCACACGGCCGACAGCGGCGAGCCGGGCAAGCTGGAGATGGACGACGCGCGCTGGGGAACGTTCATGGCAGGCGTCATGACGTATAACGCCCTGCACGCCAAGATGCTGGCCGGCGCGTTCGACTTCGGCTCCTATCGAAACCTGCTGGACCTGGGCGGTCTGTCGAGCGCGTTCGCGGTCGAGGCCATGAAGGCCAACGCCGGGCTGCGCACCACGTTCGTCTTCGACCCGGGCTTCACCGAGTCGGTCACCACCGCGGCGGCCGAGGCGGGGCTCGCGGACCGGGTGACCGTCGTCGGCGCGGAGACGCCCACCGCGCGGCCTGAAGGCGAGTTCGACCTGGTGATGGTCAACCACGTCGTCCACCGTTTCGACGCCGAGCAGAACGCTGAGATCCTGCGCAACGCCCGCGCCGCCGCCGCGCCGGGAGCGACGTTGCTGCTGCTCGACTTCTTCTTGGATGACGACGCGGTGCAGCGGCCGATCGACGCGCTGCACGCGGGGGAGTACCTGGTGATCGACGGGACGGTCGTCTACCCGGAGGCCGAGGTTCGCGAGTGGCTGAACGGGGCGGGCTGGCGGCTCACCGACCGGCTCGCGCTGCCGGGCAGCCCGCGGGTGCTGGTCGCGGAAGCGGTGTGACCGTGACCCTCGATCCCGCGGTGAAGGAACTCCTGGCCCGCAGCGCTCCCTCGGAGGCGCCGGCCGGACCTCTGACAGCTCCCGAGTTACGAGCCGCTTTCGCCGCTTCGTGGCGACGCCCCGAATCGGTCGAAGAGGTCGGGTCGGTGGCCGACCATGTCCTGCCGTCCGGCGTGCGGGTGCGGATCTACCTGCCCGAGGTCACCGCGCCGGTACCCGCGTTCGTCTGGATCCACGGTGGCGGCTGGACGATCGGCTCGATCGACGAGAACGAGGTCGCGTCGCGGGCGGTGTGCAACGCGGCGAAGGTCGCCGTCGTCGCGGTCGACTACCGGCTCGCGCCCGAGCATCCGTACCCGGCGGCCCCGGACGACTGCTACGCCGTCGTCGAATGGCTCGCCGCGGGTGGCGCGGGGCCGTCGGTGGACGGGACGCGGATCGCGATCGGCGGGGAGAGCGCGGGCGGCAACCTGTCGACGGTGGTCTCGATGATGTCCCGCGACCGTGGTGGCCCGCCGGTGTCCGCGCAGGTGCTGATCTGCCCGGTGTTCGGCCATCCGGACGACGGGTTTCGGTCCTATGTGGACTTCGCCGAGGGTTTCGGCATGACCGCCGGGGCCATGCGGTTCTTCTTCGAGCAGTACGTGTCGGATCCGGCGCAGCTGAACGATCCGTACCTGCTGCCGCTGCGCGCCGACGACCTGACCGGGCTCCCGCCGGCGCTGGTGCTCACGGCCGAGTACGACGTCCTGCGGGACGAAGGGGAGGAGTTCGCGCGGCGGCTGACCGATGCCGGGACCCAGGTCGAGCTGACGCGCTACTCGGGTCAGATCCACGGGTTCTACGGGCTCTACACGGATCTCCCGGCCTCGCCGCGCTCGCACCGGCACGTGGCGAGCTTCCTGACCCGGACCTTCGACCGCCGCGATTAGTCACCTGCTTGCGGCGGGCCTGCGGTGTCCAGATGCCGACCTCGCCTCCTGGGCGCCACGCCCCCCGGTCCGTGAAGGCCTCCTTGCCTACCCTGAAGGTAGTAAAGGGGGCCTTCACTACCGGCCCTCGTGACACCGGGGCCGCCGTGACGCCAAACCACGGCTCCGGAGTCGGTGAAGCTTCGCGACACGCCAGACTGCCTTGCCCCTCGACAGAACCGGAACTCGCGTGTCCGGGGGCGTAACTCGCGTGTGCGGGGGCGTAACTCGCGTGATTGGAGGCGTAAGTCGCGTGTGCGGCCTGATCACGTGAGTTACGCCTTGAATCACGCGAGATCGGTGTCCAATCACGCGAGTTCCGCCTACCGTCACGCGAGTCGCGCCTGAGGGGTCGGCGCCCGCCGCATTTAGTCCTCTGGATGCGGCGGTTCGCACCACGTACTACCGCATTCAGAGGACGAAATGCGGGAGTGTGGAGGAGTTCAGGGGCGGGTGAGGCGCTCGAAGAAGGACTCCAGGTGCTGCCGCTGCAAGGCGATCGTCGAGAACTCCCCGGCGACCAGGCTCATCACGTTCGCCCCGGCGTTGATCAGCACGACCTCGTCGACGAGCTGCTCGTCGGGGGTCTCGGTGACGATGTCGCCGTCCTCCCGGCCCTCGGTGAGATACCGGTGCAGCAGGCCCCGCCACGAGCGGATGTGCTCGAGGTACTTGTCCTGCAGTTTCGGGTTGGTCAGCGACAGCTGCCAGAACGTGAGCAGGACGCGCCCCGCGGCGATGCGGTCCTCGTCGATCGGCATCGACGAGACACACAGCTCGCGGAGCGCGGTCAGCCCGCGCAACTCGTCCAGCTCGACGTACTCGCGCATCATGCCGAGCGCGCGTTCGTAGGTGGCCTGGATGATGTCTTCCTTGCTCGGGAAGTACAGCTTGAGCGCGCCGTTGGCGAAGCCGGCGGCCGCCGCGATCTCGCGCATGGTGGCGGCCTCGATCCCGCCCTGGGTGATCAAATCCCAGGTGACGTCGACGATATGGCTGCGCCGCTCGTCGTGGTCGATGATCTTCGGCATCGGCTGACCTCCCGCACTGGTTCTTCTACCAGTGTAGGAGATCAGGCGCGGTGGTACACGCGGTGCCCGGCGAACCACGTTTGCGTCACCTTCGTCTTGACGAGCGCGGACGGATCGGTCCGGAACGGATCGCGGTCCAGTACGACGAAATCCGCCGACTTCCCGGGGGCCAGCGAGCCGGTGACGTCGCCCAGTCCCATCGCGCGGGCGGCGGCCAGGGTGAAGACCTCGATCGCCTCGTCCAGGCCGATCGCCTGCTCCGGCCACAGCGCGCCGGGGAACGTGCCGGTCGGATCCTGGCGCGTGACGAGGCCGTGGATGCCTTCCCACGCGTTCGGTGACTCGCTGACCGGCCAGTCCGAACCGCCCGCGACCAGCGCGCCTTCGTCGAGCAGCGACCGGTTCGGCTGCATCCGCCCGGCCCGCTCACCGGGCAACACCTCGGCGATGGCCGCCGGGATGACGCCCGGGACCCACAGGAACGGCGAGATGTCCGCGGCGACACCCAGCGAGGCGAATCGAGGGAGGTCGTCGGGGTGGACGAACTGGCCATGCGCGACCTGGAAACGCGCGTCGGCGAACCCCTCGGCACGCACCTTCTCGACGGCGTCGAGCGTCGCGCGCACCGACGCGTCCCCGGTGCAGTGCACCTTGGCGGAGAGCCCCGCCGCGGCCGCCGTGCGCAACCAGCCCACGAGTTCCTCGCCCGGCATGGTGGTGGCGCCGTGATGGCAGGCCCCGTGCGCGGCGTCCGGCAGGTACGGCTCCAGGAAGGCGGCGGTCCGCGTCGGCGGCACCCCGTCGAGGAAGATCTTCACGAAGTCCGGCCGGTGATGCTCGCTCCGGTACTGCCCGGCGACCTCCAGCAACGGTGCCCCGATCGGGTCGAAACCGAAGATCGGGTCGTTGATCAGCAGCGAGGAAACCACCCAGGCGTGCAGTTCGCCCGCGTCGTCGAGCGATTTCAACGCCCGCAGGATGTCCGCCGAGACACCGGCGTCCTGGAACGCGGTGACGCCGTACGAGTGCAGCGTGCCGATCCCGTGCCGTGACGCCGCGACGTGCTGCTCCGGGGTGAGCGTCCGTGTCTCGCTGAGCGCCCGCTCGACTGCGACGCCCGCCGCTTCGAGCAGGACGCCGACCGGCTCTCCGGTCGAGTGGTCGCGGACGATCTCCCCGCCCGCCGGATCGGGCGTCGAGGCGGTGACGCCCGCCAGCTCCAGTGCCCGGCTGCTCACCCAGCGGTTGTGCCTGCTGTCGTCGGAAAGCATCACCGGGCGTCCGCCGGCGGCCTCGTCGAGCGCGTGCCGGGCCGACGTCCGCGAGAGCGTTCTGACCAAAGTGGACGCCCACGCGCCGCCGACCACCCACTCGTCCGGCCCGAGCCCGGCGGCCCGCTCGCGGACCGCGGCGAGGATGTCGTCCAGCCCCGCGTCGAGGCCGAAGTTCAGCTCGAACAGGGCCGCGCGCCCGGCCAAGGCGTGATGGTTGTGCACGTCGACCAGGCCGGGCATGACGAACGCGCCGTCGAGGTCGACGACCTCGGTGCTCGGGCCGCGTTCGATGTCCTCCAGCGACAGCACCTTCCCGTCCTTGATCGCCAGCGACGACGCCCAGGGCCGGTGACCGTCCACTGTGTACACCGTGGCGTTGGTGAGGACGATGTCGGCGGTCAAGGCTCAGCTCCCGGCCGGGTCGTAGGCCTCGGGGTGCACGGTGGTGCTCAGCAGCCTGCCGTGCGCGCCGAAGGTGAAGTGGGTCGGAGTGCTCCCGCTGGCGTCCAGTCCGAAAAGGACACCGTGCGAGCGCAGCCGCTTCGCGTCACGGTGGTCGGCGACGGTCACCGAGGCGCACGGGATCACCTTCTCCCGCCAGGCGAAGACGTAGATCCCCGGCCGCAGTTCGTAGACCGAGTTCTCGTCGGTGTCCGCGAGCCCCCGCTCGGGACCGGCAAGGCACTGCCACGTGTACCAGTGCGGGCTGAGGTACACGTGCTCGTAGGCGTGCTCGGTGCTGTACACCCACAGCACCCTGCGCCCCACCAGCGACGTGGTCGGGGCGAGCGATTCCCCGGTGGGCTCGATGCCGCCGATCGTGGCGGCCACGAACGACTGCGTGACACGGGGCGAGGTGTCGCCGATCTTGCTCAGCACGAGGAGGGCGCGGCTGCGGCGCAGGTCCAGCAGCAGGGTGAACGCCTCGTCCTGCCGGGCCTGCGGGTGGAACTGGACGTAGTAGAGGTCGTCGTCGACCAGGAACGTCTCGCAGCGGTCGGTGCCGGTGCCGTGGTAAGTCCACTCGATCCGGGTCCCGGAGAAGGCCGCGGTGAACGTGGTGCCGTCTTCACAGGCGAGTTCGAAGGTGCGGCCGTGCAGGTCGCCGACCGTGGGGGCCTTGTTAGCGTCGAAACCGGGGGCCAGACCGTCCAGCGGCAGCCAGGTGGACGTGTCGGACAGGGTCAGTTCGGGCATCGGTGAGTCCTAGTGCTCGTGGGCGGAACAGTGCTCGTCGGAGGCGCCGGAAGGCAGGTCGAGTGCCGGGTTTCGGTCCAGGAAGCCGTACGGGCGCAAGGAGAAGCCGGAGTAGTCGACCGGCATGACCGGCCAGTCCTCCGGACGCGGGATGTGGGTCGGGCCGAATACGTGCCACAGCACGAGATCGGTGTCGGTTAGGTCGCGATCGGCGGCGGTCCAGGCGGGGAGACCCGCGCCGCCCGGATGCGCGTTCGGGCGGTCGCCCGCGGGGAACCGCTCGCCCGCGCGGTACGGCGTCGCCCACAGGTGACGGGTGGCGAACGTCGCCCGCTGGTGGACGGTCGATTCCGGCTGTGCCATCAGGGTCGCGGACGGTCGCGGCACGAGCTGGTACGCGGTGGGCGAGCCGAGCCGGTTGGTCCGGTCCGCACTGCGGATCTCCCAGACACGCGCCTTGGCCGGGTCCGCGAACCGCTGAGCCTGCTGCTCGGTCCGCAGCGGGGTCTCCTTCCAGGTGAACGCGTTCCCGTACGGGTTCTGCTCGCCCATGGGGACGCGTTCGACGTCGACCTCGACGAGCGAGTTGCGCTCTCCGTCGATGGCCACGTCGAGCCGCGCGCAGAACAGGTGCTGGTGCACCGGCGCGAACAGCCCGGGCGCGATCTCGTTGGCGTGCGGGTGGTCCGTGCCGGGGTGCGCGGCGCCGGCGAACACGACGCCGGTGGCCTTCGCCTCCAGCTCCACGGTGCCGTCGAGGTAGAGGTACCAGAAGAAGCCGTAGTCGTAGTTGCCGATGGTGGAGATCGACGAGATCACCAGCCGCCGCGACCGGCGGACCTCGGCGCGGCCGTCGAGATCCGTGTGCTTCCAGAGGATCCCGTAGTCCTCTTCGTGCATGCAGATCGCGCGCGGGATCTCGACCGGATGGCCGTGGTCGTCGGCGACGAACGCGGGGAAGTAGTGGATGACGCCGAGGCAGTCGCAGCCCAGGCGCAGGTCGTTGCCGTTCTTGCCCAGCAGGTACTCGCCCGCGTCGAAGTAGCTGATCCAGAACCGGCCGGGCGCGGTGTCGCCGTAGGGCACCACCATCTCCGGTACCGAGGCGCGGTGGAGCACCGAGCGGTCCTGGAACGAGACCTGGTGCAGCGTCAAACCCTCGCGGGCGTTGAAGCCGACGCGGAGTTTCCAGCCCTCCCAGGTGACCTCGTTGCCGTCGACGGTGAAGCTCGGGCCCTCCGGTTGAGTGATCTCGATCGGCTTCAGCGTGGTGCGGGCCGGGACGCCGTCGTAGCGGCCGTGCTCCGGCGGCACGGGCACGTCACCCTCGTCCTCCACCCGGATGACGCGCTGCCCGGTCAGGTCGATGTGGACGATCAGGCCTTCGACCGGATGTGCCCACGGGCTGTCGGACGCGTCGTCGCGCAGGAACGTCAGCGAGCGGATGACCCGGCCGGTCTCGTCGGGCCTGCCGAAGAAACCGGGGGCCAGGGGAGCGCAGAAGGCGTGCCCGATCCGGTCGCCGAGACCGCGCCGCTGCATCGCGGCCTGCCATTCGGGTGACGCCTTGGTGATCGACGCGGCGAGGTCGTACTCCTCGAACAGGTACGCGGGCTGGCCAGGGCCGCAGTCCTCGTTGGAGATCACTTCGCGTTTCGCCAGCGAGACGACCACATCGCGCGCCTGGCCGGTCGCCGTGTCGAGCAGCGTGTACTGGACACGGCGGTCGGGGGCGGCGTCGCCTTTTTCGGGCTCGACCGGCAGCACGGCCGGGAACCGGGTGGTCGCGGCGAGCAGGCCTTCGGCGGCCAGGATCTCGCGGCCTGCGGTGAGTTCGTCGGCGGTCAGCGGGTCGAGTGGATGCGGCCTGGTCATGGTTCGCAGTCTTGCCGGTCCGGCCGGGACTGGAAAGGCCGTCGTGCGGCTGCCGACAAGAAGGGTGCACTGACGGCCAACCTCCGTGAAAGGTCCGGACCGGAGGATGACGTCATGGGACTGGATCTCGCGGGCAAGGCCGTACTGGTGACCGGCGCGGCGTCCGGTATCGGCCTTGCCTGCGTCCAGGCCTTCCTCGCCGAGGGCGCGCGGGTCGGCGCCCTCGACCGGGCTCCCGTGCCCACACTGTCCGACGGTCTCCTCGCGCTCCGCGCCGACGTGACCGACGAGTCGTCGGTGGCCGCCGCGGTCGACGCCGTGGCGAGCCGCTTCGGTGGGCTCGACGTCGTGGTCGGCTGCGCGGGGATCTCCGGGCCGGTGGGAACCCCGGTCACCGAAACCTCGGCGGCGGACTTCGCCGCGCTCATGGCGGTCAACGTCACCGGACAGTTCCTGCTGGTCAAACACGCCGCGCCCTGGCTCACCGCGTCGGGTGGCTCGGTCGTGCTGCTGGCCAGCGACTCGGCGTTCACCAGCGCGCCCGGCATGGTCCCGTACTGCGCTTCGAAGGGCGCCGTGGTCGCGATGACCAGGGCGCTCGCCGTCGATCTCCCCGGCGTCCGGGTGAACTGCGTCTGCCCGTCGGTGGTCGACACCCCGATGGCGCGCGGCGATCTCGGCGACGTGCTCGACGATCCCGCGTTTCCGGTGCAGGCTCCCGAAGAGGTCGCCTGGCAGGTGCTCCACCTCGCGTCCGCGCGTTCGCGGGCGGTCAACGGCCAGGCCGTGCTCGCCGACTTCGGCGTCTCGGCCCGTTCCGGTTTTCCCGCTTAGAAAGGACTCCGCAAGTGAAGAAGGTTGTCGCGATCACGGGTGGCGGTACCGGTATCGGCGCCGCGGTCGCCCGCCGGTACGCCGACGAAGGCGCCCAGGTGGTGGTGCTCGGACGGCGGCTCGAACCGCTGGAGAAGGTGGCCGCCGAAACCGGCGCGCACGTCGTCGCCTGCGATGCCAGCGACCGCGAAGCCGCCGAAAACGCCACGGCGGAGATCGTCGGCAAGTTCGGCACGCTGGACGTCGTGGTGGCCAACGCCGGCGGGCACGGGCTGTCCTCGGTGGTCGACACCGGTGACGAGGAATGGGAACTGGCCCTGCGCTCGAACCTGTCCAGCGCCTTCGTCTTCTGCCGGGCCACGCTGCCCTCGCTGGTCGAAACCGGCGGTCAGGTGGTCATCGTGTCGTCGCTGGCGGGGCTGTTCGCCGGTCCCAATGTCGCCGGCTACACCGTCGCGAAGCACGCGCTGATCGGGTTGACGCGCTCGATCGCCCGGGACTACGGACCGAAGGGGGTGCGCGCGAACGCGGTCTGCCCCGGCTGGGTGCGCACGCCGATGGCGGACGGCGAGATGGACCAGTTCGCCGAGGCGGCGGGCTTCGACGGCGGCCACGACGAGGGCTACCGGAGGGTGACCGCAGAGGTCCCGCTGCGCCGTCCCGCCGAACCGGAGGAGATCGCGTCGATCGTGCGGTTCCTGGGGTCTCCGGAGTCGTCGTACATCACCGGCGCGGTGATCGTGGCGGACGGCGGCGCGCACGCCGTCGATCTGCCGACGCTGGCCTTCGAACGGGCGGGGATGGGTTCTTAGCGGTTGCGCGTGAAGGCC
The DNA here is from genome assembly GCF_055563465.1 of Amycolatopsis sp. NPDC000009. Lineage (NCBI taxonomy): Bacteria > Bacillati > Actinomycetota > Actinomycetes > Pseudonocardiales > Pseudonocardiaceae > Amycolatopsis > Amycolatopsis sp. NPDC000009. The sequence goes on along the minus strand of NZ_JBVHDI010000003.1, from coordinate 371,633 downwards.
CCCTTCCCTCGGCTCAGCCGAGGGAAGGGGGCCTTCACGCGCGAAGCGAAGCCTCAGGGATGGGCGGGAGCCGGCGTGGGCAAAGGCGACGCGAAATAGTCCGCGGCCACCAGCACCGGCCCGTCCTGTTCGGTCGGCGGCCGGAACGACAGCACCCAGAACGAACCCTTCTTGGACGGCACCACGCCGCCGCGCGCGGCGGTCAGGTCGACGCCGTCGCGGTCGGCCAGCGCGCTGACGACGTCCGGGATCACCCCGCCCTGGCTGGAGATCACCGGCGTCCCGCCGTCACCGGCGATGGCCAGCAGCCGCGCGACACCGAGCACCGGGTCCGGCCAGTAGCCCTCCTCCGACAGCAGCGGCTCGTGCCGGACCTCGACCCCGAGGTCTTCGGCGAGCCCGTTCACCGTCTGGACACACCGAAGCCGCGGCGCCGAGAGCACCCTGCCGGGCGCGTAAAGCCGCAGCAGCGAACGCAGTGCTTCGGCCTGGCGCTGGCCCGCGTCCGAAAGCGGCCGCAGGTCGTCGTCGCCGTTCCACTCGTCGCGTTTACCCGCTTTGGCGTGCCGCACCAGGATCACCGTGGTGAGTTCGGGCGGCAGCGCGGAGAACTCGCGCAGCACCCGGACGTCCTCGGGCCGCGTCAGCAGTTTCTCCGCCGCCTCCGCGTCGAGCCAGCGCAGCTCGTCGACTTCCTCGTTCGGCGCGAAAGCACCGGAAACGGCGTGCGCGGAGAAGTAGTCGACGGTCTTCGGCGCTCCCGCGACGGTGTATTCGGTCCGGACCAGATAGCGGCCGAGGACCGCCTCGAATCCGGTCTCCTCTTCGATCTCCCGGACCGCCGCGCCCGCGATGGTCTCGCCCGGATCCAGCTTTCCCTTCGGCAGCGACCAATCGTCGTAGCGTGGCCGGTGGACCAGCGCCAGCTCGATCCGGTCCCCGTCACGACGCCAGAGAACGGCTCCCGCCGCCCGGATGACCCCGCTCATCCCGCCGCCCCGTGCCGCTTCGCCAGCTCGACCTGGTGGTCGCGGACGTCGTCGCCGGAGGCGGGGAAGGGGGTCCACTCGCCGGTCGAGTTCAGCACCCAGCACCGGGTCGAGGGATGCAGCGCGGATTCGAAGATGTAGTCCAGTTGTGCGGTCAGCTTCGGATCCTTGACCCGCACCAGTGCCTCGATCCGGCGGTCGAGGTTGCGGTGCATCATGTCCGCGCTGCCGATCCACCGCGTGCCGCCCGCGAGGAAGGTGAAGACGCGCGAGTGTTCCAGGAAGCGGCCGAGGATGGACCGCACGTGGATGTTCTCGCTCAGTCCCTCCACACCCGGTTTCAGCGAGCAGATCCCGCGAACCACGATGTCGACCGGCACCCCCGCCTGTGAAGCGTGGTACAGCGCGTCGATCACCTGCTCGTCGACGAGCGAGTTGCATTTGATCCGGATCCCGGCGGTCTGGCCGGCGCGGGCGAGTTCGATCTCCTCGCCGATCGCGCGCACGATGCCGCGGCGGATCCCGTGCGGCGACGTGAGGATGTTGCGGTAGGTGTCCTGGCGGGAGTACCCGGTCAGCACGTTGAACAGATCCGTCAGATCCGCGCCGATCGTCGGGTCGGCGGTCAGGATGCCGAGGTCCTCGTACAGGCGCGCGGTCTTCGGGTTGTAGTTGCCGGTGCCGATATGGCAGTAGCGGCGGATGGTCGAACCCTCCTGGCGCACCACCATCGACACCTTGCAGTGCGTCTTCAGCCCGACGAGCCCGTAGACCACGTGCACGCCCGCGCGTTCCAGCGTACGGGCCCAGGTGATGTTGGCCTGTTCGTCGAACCGTGCCTTGATCTCGACCAGCGCGACGACCTGCTTGCCCGCCTCGGCGGCGTCGATCAGCGCGTCGACGATCGGGGAGTCGCCGGAGGTGCGGTACAGCGTCTGCTTGATCGCCAGCACCTTGTCGTCCGCGGCGGCCTGTTCGATGAACCGCTGGACGCTGGTGGAGAACGAGTCGTACGGATGGTGCACGAGGACGTCGCCCTCGCGCAGCGTCGCGAACACCGACTTCGGCGTCTCGCGCTCACCGAACGCCGGATGCGTGGCGGGAACGAAAGGGCGGTCCTTGAGTTCCTTCCGGTCGACACCCGACAACTGGTGCAGACAGGTGAGATCCAGCAGACCGGGGACCTCGACGACGTCGCGCGGGTCGACCTCCAGTTCGCGCAGCAGCAGTTCGAGCATGTGCTCGCTCATGTCCTGCGCCACTTCGAGCCGCACCGGCGGGCCGAACCGGCGCTGCGCCAGTTCGCGTTCCAGCGCCTGGAGAAGATCCTCGTCCCGGTCCTCTTCGACCTCGAAGTCGGCGTTGCGGGTGACCCGGAACGCGTGGTGCTCGGTCACCTCCATCCCGGTGAACAGCTCGCCGAGGTGGGCGGCGATCAGTTCCTCCAGCGGAAGGAACGTCGCGGTGTGGCTCTCCCGCGGCTGCTGCTCGATCCGCATCAGGCGCGGCACGTTGCTCGGCACCTTGACCCGCGCGAACCGCTCCGTGCCCGCTTCGGGGTCCCGGACGGTGATGGCGAGGTTGAGCGAAAGGCCGGAGATGTAGGGGAACGGGTGCGCGGGATCCACGGCCAGCGGTGTGAGCACCGGGAAGATCTGCTCGCTGAAGTAGTTGGACAGCCGGAGCTGGTCGGCGCCGGTCAGGTCGTTCCAGCCGACGATGCGGATGTCCTCGTCCGCCAGCTGTGGCCGCAGGTGCAGTTCGAAGGCGTTCGTGTGCCGCTCGACCAGGTCCTGGTTGCGTTTGGCGATGTAGGCCAGCTGCTCGCGCGGGGTGAGCCCGTCCGCGCTGCGGACCGGCAGCCCGGTCTCGTCGCGGCGCTTCAGCCCGGCGACCCGCACCATGTAGAACTCGTCCAAATTGGACGCGAAGATCGCCAGGAACTTGGCGCGTTCGAGCAGCGGCTGCGACTCGTCCTCGGCCAGCGCGAGCACGCGTGCGTTGAAGTCCTGCCACGACAGCTCACGGTTGAAGTACCGGTCGTCGGGCAGCGATTCGACGGCCGTGGGCGCCGACGTCACCGCGGGCGGCGCGGCGGGCAGCGCGCGGAACTCCTGGGCGGGGCGGCTCGCCGAACCGCCGCGTGTCGCACGGACGGCCGTGCGCGGGACCGGACTGCTGTTCTTTCTCGCCCTGACGGGTTTCGCCGTGCCGCTGTCCGGTTCCGGTTTCGCGGCGGAGGTCTTCCGCTTCCTTGCCGAGTTCGGGGTGCCGCCGTCATTTGTGCTCACGGGCTTCATTGTTCACCACTCGGGGCGATTATGTGCGCCTCGCGCGGGTCGCCGGGGTGAACTCTCGTCACATCGCCACGCAGGGTGTTCCCAACAGCGTTGAAGTGCGCTTTCCGGTACCGAGGGTGCGAACGTGAGCGAGATCATCCGCGGTGTCCACGTCGGCCCGGAGCGATTCCGCGGCGATCGTGAGCGGGGTCGCACCGGAGGCGGTGTGCGCCCGCGCGGAACCCGCGCCGAACCGGGGCGCCAGCGGGCGGCCCGCCCCCGCGAGCAACAGGGTCGTACCCGTTCCCTGCCGGTCCGCGACGAACGCCCGCTCTCCGGCGGCTTCGGCGAGCGCGGCGGTGAGGTCTTCGGTCCGCAGCGCGGGCAGGTCGGCCTGCAGGGCACCGACGAGACCGGAGGGTGTGTCGCGGCGCAGCAGCTCTTCGCCGTGGCGAAGGGCCGCGTTCAAGCCGCCGTGCGACGGTTCGGTGACGATTTCGACACCGAGTTCGGTGAGATCCGCCACCGACGCCGGGTCGGCGGCGACCACCAGCACCCGCCGGACCCCCTCCGCCGAGGTCGCCGCGGACAACGTGTCGTAGGCCAGCGCCAGCACCAGTTCGGCGTGCCGCTCGGGCACGACCGCGCCGCGAAGCCGCGACTTGCCCTCTGCCGGGCGTTTCATCGGCACGATCAGGTCGATACCCACACTGTCCACATCTCACTTCTTACCCGACCCTCCCTGGACCGCGCTCGTACGCGCGCGGCAGGATCAGTGGCCTGGGACGACACGCGTGACTTCGAGGAGGACGAATTGGCCCGGCGTGAGAAGGGCGGCATCTGGGTGGGCATCGCCGCCGCACTGTTCTACCCGGCGACGGCCATCGGCAAGCGGGTCTACCGCAACGCCGAGCGGATCCCCCGCGAAGGCGGCGCGCTGCTCCTGCTCAACCACGTGTCCCACATGGACCCGGCGGTGGACGCGGTGTTCGTGCACCGCCAGAAGCGGGTGCCGCGGTTCCTCGGCAAGGAGAGCCTGACCAGGACACCGCTCTTCGGCAAGATCTTCGTGGGCGCCGGCCAGATCCCGGTCTCGCGCGGTTCCGCCGCCGCCGGCGACAGTCTCAAGGCCGCCCACCAGGCGTTGCGTGACGGCAAGGTCGTCGTGATCTATCCGGAGGGGACGATCAGCAAGGACCCGGACGGCTGGCCGAAGAAGCCGTTCACCGGGGCCGCGCGGCTCGCGCTGGAGACCGACGTGCCGGTGATCCCGATCGCCCGCTGGGGCACGAACCACATCTTCAACGGCTACACGAAGAAGTTCACGCCGTTCCCGCGCAAGACGATCACGCACCTGGTCGGCGAGCCGATGGATCTTTCCGCCTACAAGAACGGTTCGACCCGCAGCGCGTCCAAGCTGCGCGAGGTCACCGATCTGATGATGACCGAGATCACCGCGCTGCTCGCGGAGATCCGCCAGGAGGAACCGCCCGCGAAGAAGCCGGAGGACGACGCCTGATGGCCGAGGTCCAGCGGGTGACCGTGCTCGGCGCCGGATCCTGGGGGACGGCGTTCGCCAAGGTGCTCGGCGACGCCGGACGCGACGTGACCATCTGGGCCCGGCGGCCCGAGGTCGCGGCCGACATCCGGGAACGGCACCGCAATTCGTCCTATTTACCCGATATCGAACTGCCGGAGCGGATCACCGCGACGGCGGACCCGGCCGAGGCCCTCGACGGCGCGCAGGCCGTGGTGCTCGCGGTGCCGAGCCAGACGTTGCGGACCAATCTGTCGGAGTGGTCCGGTCTCCTGCCGTCCGACGCGATCCTGGTGAGCCTCGCGAAGGGCGTCGAACTGGGCACGCTCAAGCGGATGAGCGAGGTCATCGCCGAGATCGCCGGCGTCGGCGCCGGGCAGATCGTGGTCGTGTCCGGGCCGAACCTGGCGAAGGAGATCGCGCTGGGGCAGCCGGCGGCGGCGGTGCTGGCGTGCACCGACCACGACAACGCCAAGGCGATCCAGCGGGCGAGCTTCAATCAGTACTTCCGGCCGTACACCAACACCGACGTCGTCGGCTGCGAACTGGGCGGGGCGTGCAAGAACGTCATCGCGCTCAGCTGCGGGATGGCGGCCGGGCTCGGGCTGGGCGCGAACACCGTGGCCACCCTGATCACCCGCGGGCTGGCCGAGATGGCCAGGCTCGGCGCGAAACTGGGCGCCGACCCGCTGACTTTCGCCGGGCTCGCCGGTGTCGGCGACCTGGTGGCGACCTGCTCGTCGCCGTTGTCGCGCAACCGGACCTTCGGCGAGCGGCTCGGCCGGGGCGAGACGCTGGAGCAGGCGCTCGCGGCCACCGGCGGTCAGGTCGCCGAGGGCGTCAAATCGTGCACGTCGATCCGGGAGCTCGCGATGGGTCTCGGTGTCGACATGCCGATCACCGACGCGATGCACCGCGTGTGCCACGAAGGGGTCGATCCGAGGCGCGCGGGAGCCGAGCTGCTCGGCCGGTCGCAGAAGCACGAGTGGTCCTGAGACGCGGTCCACGGTGTGGGATCGGTTGACCGCCGGGCTCCGTGGTGGTTCGCTGTGCGCATGTTCGCACGTGGGATGACTGTGTCGCGGGGCCTCTCGGGTCTTGGCGCCGTCTCGTGTGCGTCGTGTCGCTGTTGTCGGTGAACTCAGCCCCGGCCCAGCTCGACACCTTCTTTCCTTTGCGAGGACCTCTTCATGTTCGCCGTCCCGGACAACACGCTCGTCATTCCCGAAAACCCCGCTCTGCGCCACCCGGTGCGCGTCGCGCTCGAATTCGCCGCGGACCGTGATCGCTGGCGGCACCTGCTGCGGTACGACCCCGACGAGCGGTTCTCCGCCCTCGTCGACTCGGACGAGCTGCAGGAGATCTGGCTCATGAGCTGGCTGCCCGGTCAGCGCACCGACCTGCACGACCACGAATTCGCCGCGGGCGCGTTCACCGTGGTCAGCGGGAAGCTGAGCGAGACCGTCGCCCGGCGCGCCGTCGACGGGCGGGCCGTGACCGAGCTGCACTCGCTGTCGGAGGGCCAGTCTCGCGTCTTCGGCCCCGGCTACGTCCACGAAGTGCGCAACGACGGCCCGGACCCCGCCGTCAGCGTGCACGTCTACCGGCACCGGCCCCGCGCCATGCGGCCGTACCACCTGGACCCCGTCTCGGGCCCCGTCCGGGACTGATCCCTCCCGCATTTCGTCCTCTGAATGCTTTCCTTGCGCGTGCAACTACCGCATTCAGAGGACGAAACGCGGCTCAGGCGAGGTCGCCCCGGAGCCGGAATTCGGCCTCGACGCGGTCGCGCGAGGCGCCGGTGGCGAGCAGGGTGTGCAGCAGGAGCCGGGATTTGCGCGGGTCCAGCCAGCCCGCCATGGTCGCGCCCATCGCGATCAGATCCGATTCGGAACCGCGGAAGCCGTAGGTGCCGCGGAACGTCGGCCCGGCGCCGGTGCGGCCGGCGACCACGATCGGCACCTCCGGCAGGACCCGCTCGATCACCTCGGCGGACCCCGCCGAGACGTGCCCGGCACCGTTCGCGGCGAGCACCACACCCTTCACCCCGGCCTTGACCAGCGTTTCCAGGAGCTCGCCGGTGTCCTCGACGCCGCTCTCGACGATCGGCACCAGCCCGGAGAAGTCCGCGTCCGCCAAGGACAACGCCGCCGGGCGGGCGGCGACCGGGTGGAAGTAGTGCACCAAGCCCTCGCTGAGCAGCGCGAGCGGCCCGGCGGGATTCGAGGAGAACGCCTCGACATGGCTCGAATGCGTCTTGCGGACCCAGCGCGCGGCGTGGACGTCGTCGTTGAACGCGACCAGGGAGCCGCGGCCCCGGCTGCGGGGATCGGCGGCGACGGTCAACGCGGCCAGCAGGTTCCCCGCGCCGTCGGCGCTGGGCAGGCTGGGGTTGCGCATCGCGCCGGTGACCACGATCGGCGCCTCGGAAGCCCAGGTCAGCTCGAAGAAGTACGCGGTCTCTTCGAGCGTGTCCGTGCCCTGGACCACGACGACGCCGTCCGCGCCCTCGTCGACGGCCCGGGCGGCCCAGTCGCGTGTCCTGATCAGGGTCGCGAAATCCATCGACGCGCTGGAGATCCCGGCGAGTGTCTCCGCGCGGACGTCCATCTCGAGGTTCTCGCCCAGGTCGCCGAGCAGGTCGGCGGCGGTGAGCCGGGGGACGGCGTGGTCCTCGCCGTCGCCGGGGACCATCGAGATGGTGCCGCCCAGGGCGGCGACGGCGACAAGGGGCCGTTTCTCAGGGGAGACGCTCATGCGGACATTCTTCCAAAGTCTCGTGAGTGGTAAGGACGGTTCTAACCGTCCTTACCACTCACGAGACCTGACCGGCGATGTCACGTGACCGACCGGACGACACGCGTGAACGGCGTTCCGCCGCGTGTCGTCCATCTGATCACGCGTGTCGTCCGGTCAGTCACACGAAACCGCCGCCCGTACACCGAGACTTGACCGACCACGCCACCGCCACCCTTTGCTCGCATGCAGCAGCACATGCCCGACGCTCAGGTCGCCTTCACGGCCTCGATGGTGTAACTCGCCGCCAGCCGCCGCGGATCCTCCGTCAGCCGCCATTCCTCGGTCGCCTCGTTCAGGGTCATGAACCCGGGCAGCGCGTTCCACGGCACGCTGTCGTGCTCCACCAGCCGCGTCAGCGTGAGCCCGGCGTCGAGCAGCGAAGTGACGATCTCGCCGAGCCCGTGGTTCCATTCGTGCGTCCGGTTGTGCTGGAACGAAACGTCGGTGTCCACATAGGTCCCCGGTTCGTCGAACACCAGCGGTTCGGCATGCTCGAAGTACGGGTACCGCGGCGTGATCAGCGGTTGTGTCTCGTCGAGGGTGCCCAGCATCGGGTGCATGTCGCGGATGAACAGCCGTCCGCCAGGCTTCAGCAACCGCCCGACGACCTGCCCCCACCGGGCGATGTCCGGCAGCCAGCAGAGCGCGCCGATCCCCGTGTAGACGAGGTCGAATTCCCCGGTGCCCAGCACGTCGGCGGCACTGTACACATCGGACTCGTGGTAGTCGATCTCCGCGCCGGTCTCGGCGGCCAGCCCGCGCGCGATCTCCAGCGCGGGCGCGGAGAAGTCGAGGCCGGTCATCCGGGCGCCGAGGCGGGCCAGTGAAAGCGTGTCCGTGCCGATATGACACTGCAGGTGCACTCCCCGGGCGCCGGAGACGTCGCCGAGCAGCGGCCGGTCGAAGGTGACCACGCCGCTGAGGTGCGTGGGGTCCGCGACGAACTTCTTGTAGCCGTAGTCCGTCGAAGCGGCGTGGGCCGGAGCGCGTTCGTCCCAGTTCGCCCGGTTGACGGTCAGGTAGTCGGTCACGAGGTGGCGGCCTTTTCGGCGGCGCTGCGCAGCACGCAGAATTCGTTGCCCTCGGGGTCGGCGAGAACCGCCCAGCCGGTGCCGTCCGGGTTGCGCCGGTCGTGCAGGAGGGTCGCGCCGAGTTTCAGCACGCGCTCGACCTCCTCGTCGCGCGGGATGTCCGGCGTGAGGCAGAGGTGGATCCGGTTCTTCACCGTCTTCGGCTCCGGGACCTGCCCGAAGAAAAGCGTGACTCCGTTGTCCATCTCGATGATCGCTTCGGGATCGCCCGGCACGTCGTCGTCCGCCATCGGCTTTCCGACGACGCCGCTCCAGAACCGGCCCAGTTCGTAGGCGTCGGCGCAGTCGAAGAAGAAGTTCTGTACGACAGAGGTCATGACGCCGCAGTCTGCCTGAGCCCGCGACGGGCGGCCAACGGTTTAAGCGAGCCGTAGCCCCGGCGACCGGTGCACCTGCCGCTCCGCGTCGATGACCAGCACCTGGCAACCCGGCTGCGAGGCGACCCAGGCGATCCCCTCGGCCCCCATCGCGAAAGCGGCCGTGGCGAGGGAATCCGCGGTGACGAGGTCGTCGGCGGCGACCGTGACGCTCAGCAGCCCGGCCGGCGGGCGCCCGGTCCGTCCGTCCAGGATGTGCGCGCCGCGTTCGTACTCCGCCGAGGTCGCGACCGCGCCACCGGACGATTCGACCACGGCACAGACCGCGTCGGGCCGCTCGGGATGCCGGATGCCGACCCGCCAGGCGCGGCCGGGCTCCGGCTCGCCGGAGGTGACGACGTCCCCGCCCGCGTTGACACAGAAGACGTCCAGGCCCTCGGCCAGCAACAACGCCGCCGCTCGCTGCACCGCCCAGCCCTTCACCACCGCGTTCGGATCGAGCCGCCGCCCGGGAAGCCGGGCGGTGAACGCCCCACCGGACAACCGTTCGTAGTGATCGCACAGCGAGAGGATCTCCAGGAGGTCGTCGCTCAGTTCCGAGGGCGCGAGTTCGCCGCGGTCGTAGCGGCAGACCTCGCTGTCGGCCTTGAACGGACTGAACCGGGCGTCGACTTCCCGCAGCCAGCCGAAAACGCCGTCGATCGCGTGGCGGGCGAGGTCGCCGCCCGTCCGGACGTCGACCGAGACCGGCAGCCCCATCACCTGTTCGACGCGGTTCATCGCGCGTCCAGTGCCGCCTGCAGGGATTTGACGTACGACTCGCTTGTCGACGTGGCCCCGGAGACGGTGTCGATGTCGGCGCTCTGCGCGGTCAGCGTCTCCGCCTGCAGGACCGGGATCGCGTCGACCCCGCGGCCGCTGGTCGGCCGTCGCAGCAGGCGTACTTCGGCGATCCTGTCGTCGGCGGAGAACACCAGCCGCACCTGGACGGTGCCGTACCGGTTGCTCTCCACCGAACCGTCGATGGTGCGTTCGGCCGCGCCACTATCCGAAGAGGACACACCCGGAGACGAAGGCGCCGCGACGGCCACGGTCTCCGAGCCGAGCGGACCCGGTTCGTACAGCCAGACACCGAGGAAACCGGCGGCCGAAAGGGCGACCGTGGCGGCGACGATGGTCTTCTTCATGATCGGGACTCCCTGGCTCAGGCGGCGAGACTGAAGCGTTCGGCGTGGACCTGCCGGGACGGCACCCGCAGCTCCCGCAGGCTGCGCAGCGTCGCGGAGGTCATCCCCGGCGGGCCGCAGACGAAGACGTCCCGGTCGGCGATGTCCGGCACCATCCGCCGCAGGTTGGGCGCGCCGAGTACCGGACCGGCCTGATCGGACGGTCCACTGAGGACCCGGACGACCGCGCCGCGCGCCCGCGCCAGTCCGATCAGCTCGGGCAGGAGGACGGCGTCGCGTCGGTCGCGGACGCGGTAGAGCACCACGACGTGTCCGGAGATCTCCTCCAGCAGCGCGCGGACCGGGGTGATCCCGACGCCGCCCGCCACGAGCAACGCGTTCGGTTTCTGTTGGTGCATCGTGGTGAACGCGCCGTACGGGCCTTCGGCGAACACCCGGGTGCCGACCTTCAGCGACCGCAGGGACGCGCTGCCGTCACCGGCGGCCTTCGCGGTCAGGCGCAGGGTGCGGCCGTCCGGCGCGGCCGACAGGGAGAACGGGTTCGCCTGCCACCAGCGATCCCGGGTCATGAAGCGCCACAGGAAGAACTGGCCTGCCCGCGCGGGCATCTTGTCGAGGTGCTTGCCGGAGATGTACACCGAGACGACGTCGCGGGATTCGGGGACGACGGCGACGACCTTCAGCCGGTGACGCAGATTACGTGCCAGCGGCAGCACCACCCGGCCGGCGGCGACCGAGCCGAGCGCGACACCCCACACCGCCCACCAGTAGACCTGCGCCCCCGCCGACGACGCGAACGATCCGCCCAGCGCGATCTGATGGCTGAACGCCAGCACGACCGCCGCGTAGGTGTAGAGGTGGATGAAATGCCAGGTCTCGTACGCCAGACGGCGCCGGGCGAATCGGGCGGAAACGGCGCCGACGAGCAGGATGAGCGCGAACGCGACGACCGCGCGCAGGATCCCCTCCAGTTCGGTCACCATCGTGACGAACTCGCCGGCCACGCCGGTGTCCTCGACCTGCGCGTAGCCGAAGACGATGAAGACGAAGTGGGCGAGCAGCGTCCACAGCAGGCTGAACCCGGTCCAGCGGTGCCAGCCGGTGAGCCGGTCCATGCCGAGGCGGCGGTCGAACCACGGCAGCCGCGCGACCAGCAGCAGCTGGAACGCCATCGCCAGCGCCCCGTACAGCCCGGCGAGCCTGCCGACGCTGATGAGCACGTTGTCCGACGGCCCGGCGGCGAAGAAGAGCGTGGTCACGGCGGCCACGTTGGCGCCGAGGAAGAGGAAGAGCCCGGCGCGCGCGGCGATCCTGGGACGGATCGCCGGGCGCTGTCTCACGGCGGTCTGCGTCATGGTGGTCACACGTGGTTCCTTCCGATCCGGTTCAGTGCCGAGCCTGCTGCGCCAACCTGTGACCTTTCTTGGCGGAACCTGTCGGCTTCCTGTCGTGTGCGCTCCCGCCTCGCCCTCGCGCGCGCGTTCACGGAGGATGGCGTTGTGAACACCGAGAACCCCGTCCGCCTGCTGGTGGTGGACGACGAGCCGCATATCGCCGACCTGGTGGCCACCGTCGCCCGCTACGAGGGCTGGCAGGCCGTCACCGCCGGATCGGGGGAGGCCGCGCTCGAACGCGCCGCCGAATTCGGGCCCGACATCGTCGTGCTCGACCTGATGCTGCCCGGGATCGACGGGTTCACCGTGCTGGACAAGCTCCGCGAGGCCGGGACGGCGGTGCCCGTGGTCTTCCTCACCGCGAAGGACGCGACCGCGGACCGGGTCGCCGGGCTCACCCGCGGCGGTGACGACTACCTCGTGAAGCCGTTCTCCGTCGAGGAACTGATGGCACGGCTGCGCGCCGTCCTGCGGCGGAGCACCAACCAGGCCAAGGCGGCGGTGCTGCGGGTCGGTGACCTGACCCTGAACGAGGACACCCGCGAGGTCGCCCGCGGCGGCGAACCCGCCGAGCTGACCCCGACCGAGTACGAGCTGCTGCGTTACCTCATGCGGCGTTCGCCTTCGGTGCTGACCAAGGCGCAGATCCTCGACCACGTCTGGGAGTACGACTTCGGCGGCCGGTCCAATGTGGTCGAACTCGTCATCTCGCACCTGCGCCGCAAACTCGACGCGGGCGGCGAACCGCTGATCCACACCGTGCGCGGGGTCGGCTACGTCGTCCGGCAGGCGGCGAGATGAAGGTACTGCGCCGGTGGTTCGACGCCTGGCGCCGGTCGAGGCTCGGCACCCGGCTGGCGCTCGGGCTCGGCGCGCTGGCACTGGTCGTGTTCGCCATCGTCGGGACCGTGATGGTCGGCATCATGAAGGGCTACCTGAACGACCGGCTCGACGAACAGCTCGCCAAGACCCAGATCAGCCAGGTGCCGTCACTTCGCACCACGCACGGCGGGAAACCTCAGCAGGCCTACGGCTGGTTCTCCGCGGTGTTCGCGGTGCGGGACGGCGAGGCGCTGCCGCAGGCGGGCGGTTCCCTGCCGCCGGACACCAAGGCGCTGGAAAAGGTCGCCGAGGACGCGACGCGGACCGAGGTCCTGCGCACCGTCTACATCGAGGACAAGGGCACCTACCGGGTCCGGGCCTGCCCGATCGAACCGGCGCAGAACATCGTGCTGGTCAGCGCCGCGCCGCAGGCGGATCTGGACCGGACGGTCAGCCAGCTGATCATGGTCGAGGTCGTCGCGTTCCTGCTGGCGCTGGCGGTGCTGGTGATCGCGGGGCGGCTGGTGCTGCGGCGCGGGCTGCGGCCGCTGAGCGACATGGCCGGGACGGCGCACGACATCGCTTCGCACGACCTCACCGCGAACGCCGACCTCCCGGTGCGCGCGCAAGCGAGCGGCGGCGGTGCCGAAGTCGAAGAACTGCGGACGGCGTTCAACGTGATGCTCGCGCACCTCGATTCCTCGCTGGTCGCACGCCGGGAGGCGAACGAGCGGCTCCGGCGGTTCATCGCCGACGCCTCCCACGAACTGCGCACGCCGCTGACGTCGATCCGGGGTTACGCCGAGCTTTTCCGCTACGCCGCGGCGAACGAACCCGCCGAACGCGAGGCGCACCTGTCGAAGATCCGGGAAGAGACGCAGCGGATGAGCGTGCTCGTGGACGACCTCCTGCTCCTAGCGCGCCTCGACGCGCCGGAGACCGAGGCGCCGCTGCGGCTGGTCGGAGTCGACGTCGCCGAGCTGATCACCGACGCGGGGGAGGCCTTCGCCGCCGGCCGCCCGGAGCATCCGCTGAGCATCGGCGCGCTACCGGAAGGCGTTGTCCTGCAAGCGGATCCGGTGCGCCTGCGGCAGGTGCTGGACAATCTGCTCGCCAACGCCGCGGTGCACACGCCGCCAGGGACGCCGGTGACGTTGTCCGCGGCGGCTTCGGACTCGGAGGTCGTCCTGCGGGTGAGCGACGCCGGGCCCGGGATCCCGCCGGAGGCGCGGGAGCGGATCTTCGACCGGTTCTACCGGGTCGACACCGCCCGCACTCGCGGCAACGGCGGGACCGGGCTCGGGCTTTCGGTGGTGCTGTCGCTGATTTCGGCGCACGGCGGGACGATCGAGGTCGACAGCGTGCCGGGGGCGACGACGTTCACCGTGCGGCTGCCGCGTCACCGCTCGTGAGTGGTAAGGACGGTTAGAACCGTCCTTACCACTCACGAGACCCGCCGCTTCACGTGGTCCGGCACCGTCCACTCACTGACGAGATCCGCCGACGGCTCCGGTTCACCGAACACGGTCCGCACCGGTAGCACCCCCGCCCACGAGAGATCGGCCGCGACCTCGTCCTCGGGATCGTCGGGGCCCTCGCCGCGCATCTTCACCGAAGCCTCGGTGAGGTCCAGTTCCAGCACCGAAACGGCCGCGAACTCCTTCACGTCGACATCCCGCGCGTGTTCCCACGAACCGGGCGCGAGGTGGTCGGTCAGCACGTGGAGGCCGTGCATCTTGCGTTCGCGATCGGTGACCGCGGCCGCCCTGCCCAGGATCACCGCGCTGCGGTAGTTCATCGAGTGGTTGTTGACCGAGCGCGCGTAGACGATGCCGTCGAGCAGGGTCACCGTGACACAGACCTCGACGCCGTCGGAGTCGCGCATACTCCTCGCGCCCGTCGAACCGTGCAGGTAGAGCGTGTCGCCGTCGCGCCCGTAGCCGGTCGGGATGACCAGCGGGACGCCGTCGCGCACGACACCGAGATGGCAGACCAGGCCCTCGTCGAGCACCGAGTACAACGCCGAGCGGTCGGTGAGGGCGCGGTTCTTCTTGCGGCCGAGGGTGGTCCGGTCGGTGGGTGAGAGCGGGGCAGACATGCGAGCAGTCTCACCCACGAGAGTGGCCTGTAATAATGTCCAATTCTCCTATACTTGAGAAGGCCACTTCCCGTAAGTCCGGAGTACACCATGTCCGACACCGCCCTGCCGGTCAGTCTCGACCGCGATTCGCTCGTCCCGCTCGCGGTCCAGCTGGCCGACGCGTTGCGCGCCGCCGCGGGCGACGGACATCTGCGCGGCGGCGACAGACTGCCCTCGACCAGGGCACTCGCGAGCCGTCTCGGCGTCAGCCGCACGGTGACGTCCGCGGCGTACGAACAGCTTCACGCGGAGGGCTGGATCGCCGGCCGCCACGGCTCCGGCACGTACGTCACCACCACGCCGCCCGCGGACCGGCCTTCGAAAGGGCCCGCGCCGGGTGTCCCCGCCAAGCCGCCCACGCTGGTCGACCTCACGCCGGGCGTCCCGTGGGCCGACGGCATCGAGAAGGCGGCTTGGCGCCGCGCGTGGCGGGCCGCCGCCGACCCGCGCCCGACCTATCGCGAGGACAGGGCCGGTCTGCCCGCGTACCGGGACGCCGTGTCCGAACATCTGCTGAGGCACCGTGGCCTCGCCGCCGGAACGGTGCTCGCGACCGGCGGGACGACGGCCGCGGTGATCGAACTCGCGGGCGCGACGCTCTCGCGCGGTGACCGGGTCGCGATCGAGGAGCCGGGTTACCAGCGCGCGGTGCAGGCGTTCCGGCGCGCGGGGATGGAGGTCGTGCCCGTCCCGGTCGACGAAGAGGGCCTGCGCCCGGACGCCGTCCCCGCGGACGTTCGCGCGGTGTACTGCTCGCCCGCGCACCAGTACCCGCTCGGCAGCCGGATGAGCGCGTCCCGCCGCGTCGACCTGGTCGAACTCGCGCGCGCCAACGGCATGCTGGTGATCGAGGACGACTACGACGGTGAGCTGCGGTTCGACGTCGCGCCGCTGCCGCTGCTGGCCGCGCTCGCGCCCGACGTCGTCGCGCATCTGGGGACCACGAGCAAGATCCTCACGCCGGCACTGGGCGCGGGCTGGATGGTCGCGCCGTCGCAGGTCGCGGCGGCGGTGCTGGAGTACCGCGAAGCGACCGGGACGCGTCCTTCGCCCGCCGGGCAGCGGGTGCTCGCCGAACTGGCGCGGCACGGCGATCTGGGCCGGCACCTGCGAAAACTCCGGCGGGAGCTGTCGGAGCGCCGGTCCCTGGTTTCGGCGGCACTGACTTCGGCGGGGATCCCGGTGCTCGGCGACGACGCGGGCGCTCATCTGGTCGTCCCCTGCGGCTCGGCGGCCGACGAGGTGGCGCGCATGGCGGCGGCGGAACGCGCCGGGATCCGGCTCGACGGGCTGGCCCGGCATTTCGCCGGGACGCCGACGGTGTTCGGGAACCTCATCGGGTACGCGGGCTGTTCGCGCGAGGCGCTGCGATCCGCGCTCGAACCGCTGATCGCCGTGCTCGCTTGACCTCCACCATGCTGGAGGTCATAGCTTGCGCTCATGCGTGAGATCAGAGTGTCCCGGTTCGGTGATCCCGGCGTCCTGGAACAGGTCGAAATGCCCACCCCCGAACCGGCGGAGGGTGAACTCCGGGTCACGGTGACGGCGGCCGGCGTCGGCTGGCTCGACGCCCTCATCCGGCGAGGGGACGGACCCGACGTGTTCGCGGTCGAGCCGCCGTACGTGCCGGGCGGGTCGGTGGCGGGCACCGTCGACGCGGTGGGTCCCGGAATCGACGAAACCTGGCTGGGGAAGCAGGTCCTCACCCACGCGCCCGGCGGATACGGCGGGGGATACGCGGACACGGTCGTCGCGCTGCCGGACGACACCTTCGTGCTTCCGGAGGGGCTGGATCCGCTGCACGCGGTGGCCCTGTTCGACGACGGCAGTACCGCACTGGCGCTGCTGGAGAAGACCCCGGTCACGGCGGGGGAGCGGGTCCTGGTGGCGCCCGGCGTCGGTGGGCTCGGCAGCGTGCTGGTGCAGCTCGCCCGCGCGGCGGGCGCGTCTGTCTTCGCGGCGGTCCGCGGCGACGAAAAGGCGGCGATCGCGCGGAAACTGGGCGCCGAACCGGTCGACTACTCGGCGGCGGACTGGACGGGCGACGTCCTCGCCCTCACCGGTGGCCATCGCCTGGACGTGGTCTTCGACGGTGTCGGCGGCGAGCTCGGCGCCGCCTCGCTCGCGTTGCTGAGGAACGGCGGCCGCTTCTCCGGCTACGGCATGTCCAGCGGCGCGGAGACCGTGATCGGCGACGCCGACCGCGCCCGGCTGTCCGTTGTGGACATGGCGCAGCTGGTGGGGTTCTGGCCCGACAACCCGCGCCGGGTGCGGGAAGTGCTGCGGCAGGCGGCAGACGGGAAGCTGACGCCGGTCATCGGCCGGACGTACCCGCTGGCGGAGGCGGCCGCCGCGCACTCGGACATCGAGGCGCGGCGGTACACCGGCAAGAGCCTTCTGCTGCCTTGATCAGAAGCGCAGCGGCACCGCGGGGAGATTGGCGGCGATGACCTCGGAAACGGTCTGGAGCGGCCCGGTCCCCGCGGTGCCCGGCACGGTGAGCGCCGTGTAGACGGGGCGGTCCACCGCGAACCACGTCGCGGTGCCCTCACCCTCGACCTGCAGCCACTGGACGCCGTTGATCGTCCGCAGCTGCGAGGTCCGGGTGAGCTCCGGCGGCTTGCCGAGACCACACCGCAGGACCACCGGGTCGCCGGTGCCCCAGCCGATCGTCGCCTCGGGGGCGGGGTCGGCCAGCTTCCGCCGGACCAGCGTGTTGCCGGACGACGTGAGCTCGTGCGGGAGCGCGCCGACGAGTTTCGCGCATTCGGGTGACCCCGACTGCGGTGCCGGGACCGGGACGAGCGGGAGCGGGCCGTCGGCGGCCGGGGCGTCGGAGTCCGCGCCGCGGGTCAGCCCGAAGACGGCCACGCCCGCGACGAGCAGGATCGCCAGGCAGGCGGCCGCGATCAGCAGGGGTTTCGGCGGTGCGCCGGTGTCCGTGTCAGCCACCGGACAACTACACCACTTGTCACAAGTGCACGACCGGGCAGGTCAGCGTCCGCGTGATGCCCTCCACGTTCTGCACCTTGGCGACCACGAGCTGACCCAGCTGGTCGACGGTGTCGGCCGCGGCCTTGACGATGACGTCGTACGGGCCGGTGACATCCTCCGAACTGGTGACACCGGAGATGGTGGAGATCTCCGCGGCGACCGCGGCCGCTTTGCCGACCTCGGTCTGGATGAGGATGTATGCGTGGACCACGGCGCGCCCCTTCGTAAAAGTCGGCTCAAGGTAGGAACGTTGTAGCAACGTATCGCCAGCCCCGGGAAAAACCTAGGGCTTCCGACTATCGGTGATCGCTATTTGTCCGGACAAGGGAAAGTGGAGGTGACGGGTGTCACCGAACGACGGCACGGTCGCCGGGACCGGTGAATTCCGGTTGATCGAGGCGGTGACCGCCGGCCGGAAACAGCCGGAGACGACACTGCTCGGACCGGGGGACGACGCGGCCGTCGTGGCCACCCCGGACGGGCGGACGGTGGCCTCCACCGACATCCTCGTGCAGGGCGTCCATTTCCGGCTCGACTGGTCCAGCGCCGAGCAGGTGGGGCGCAAGGCGGTCGCGGTGAATCTCACCGACATCGCCGCCATGGGCGCGCGCCCGACGTCCGTCCTCATGGGATTCGCGTGCCCCTCGGACACGCCGACGTCACTCGTCACCGAACTCACCCAGGGCATGTGGCTCGAAGCCGACCGCGCGGGGATCGGGATCGTCGGCGGCGACATGGTGCGCGCCGACCAGATCGTGATCAGTGTCACCGCCCTCGGCGACCTCGGTGGCCGGGAACCGGTGACCCGGTCCGGCGCGCGTCCCGGCGACGTCGTCGCGGTCTGCGGGCGGCTCGGCTGGGCGGCCGCCGGGCTCGCCGTGCTCGGGCGTGGTTTCCGCTCACCGGTCAGTGTGGTCAACGCGCAGCGCTGTCCCGAGCCGGACTACGAGGCGGGGATCCGCGCGGCCGACGGCGGCGCGACGTCGATGATCGACGTGTCCGACGGGCTCCTGTCCGATCTCGGCCACATCGCCGAGGCCTCCGGCGTCGGGATCGACGTGCGGACGGCGGACCTCGACGTGTCGAGCAGGCTGACCGAGGTCGGCACCGCGCTCGGCGCCGACCCGCTGAAATGGGTGCTCACCGGCGGCGAGGACCACGCATTCGCGGCCACCTTCCCCGCCTTCGCCGACCTGCCGGAGGGCTGGACCGAGATCGGCGTCGTCACCATGCCGGATTCGGGGGTGACGGTGGACGGGAAGCGGTACGGGCACGACAGCGGCTGGCAGCACTGGCGCTAGGAGCGTGAGGCCCACCAGGTCGATTCCGCGCCGGCGGTGAAGCCGAGCGATTCGTACAGCGGCCTGCCCAGCCGGGACGCGGTGAGGGTGACCGGCAGCCCCGCCAGTGGGGCGAGCGAGCCGAGCATCACGGCTCGTCCCACGCCACGCGAGCGGAAGGCGTCCGTCGTGCCGACCCAGTAGTGGCTGCCGAAGCCGTCGTCGACGACGGTGACGCACGCCCCGGCGACCTCGCCGTCGAGCCGCGCGACGAACACCTCGACGCCCGGCCGGCCGAGCAGGGCCGTGGGGAACATCTCACCCGGCTGGAAACGCGTGAGTTCGAAGGCTTCGACCACCACGCGTTCGGCGGCCCGCAGGTCGGCCTCCTCGCGTACCCGGATCACTTCCATCGCGGGTTCGGCGACCGGGGAGGGTGGGCGCAGCATGACGGGCATCCGCCAGCTGCGCATGTCTCCGAGATGGCTCAGATCGGTGACACTGAAGGGATCCTCGGCCTCCACCGGTCCCGTCGCCCGTGCGGCGAGCTCGGTGATTTCCGCCAGCTCACCGGCGGTGAGACCGGGCTCCTGGATCAGGACGCGCAACCCCGCGCGCCCGCCGGCGACGGCGAGAAAGCCGCGACGGCGGATCACCTCGTGCCCGCGGGACCGGCCGGTCGCGGCCCAGAACGCGGCGGAATTGCGTGCCTGACGCAGGGGCGTTTCGCTCGACATGGGCAGAACCTAAGGCGTGCCACGGTTCCGGCGACAGTGCCGAACACGCCGCATCCACTTGGGCCAATCCCGTTTCCCCGTGACGAGGCCGGTCGCTAATGTCGCGCTCATGGACCTTCGTGTGCTGGCCTACGACCACCCCGACGCGGTGAAGCTGCTGGCAGAAGCACAGCTCGAGCTGGCCGCCCGGTACGGCAGCGAAGACGAGACCCCGATGGACGCGGCGCAGTTCGCCCCGCCGAAGGGGCTGTTCATGGCCGCCTACCTCGACGACGTCCCGGTCGCGTGCGGCGCCTGGCGGGCGCACGACGGGCCGGAACCCCTGCTGCCGGGCGATGCCGAGATCAAGCGCATGTTCGTGATGGCTTCGGCGCGAGGTCGCGGGTTGGCGAGGGCGATCCTCGCCGACCTGGAGCGGACGGCCGCCGAGGCCGGACGGCTGCGCATGGTGCTCGAAACCGGCGACAAGCAGCCGGAAGCCATCGCGCTGTACGAATCGGCCGGTTACCGGGAGATTCCGGGCTTCGGGTACTACAAGGACGAGCCGGAAAGCATCTGCTACGGCAAGCCGCTGGTCTAGGAGAACGCATGCCGATCTACGCACTGGGCGACCTCGAACCGTCGATCCACCCGGACGCCTACGTCCACCCCGACGCGACGGTGATCGGCGACGTCCGGATCGCGGCGTTCGCGTCGGTGTGGCCGCAGACCGTACTGCGCGGCGACCACGGATTCATCGAGATCGGCGAGCGGTCCAACGTCCAGGACGGCTGCGTCCTGCACTGCACCCGCAAGGAGCCGACGATCATCGGGAAGTCCTCCGCCGTCGGGCATTCGGTGCACATCGAAGGCGCGCGGATCGGCGAGGGCTGCCTGATCGCGTCGGGATCGGTGGTGCTGAACGGAACCGTCGTCGAGGACGGCGGGATGGTCGGCGCGGGCGCGGTCCTCTCCTACGGGTCCTATGTGGACAGTGGGCATATCGCGCTCGGCGTCCCGGCGAAGACGCGGCCGAACACGTCGTTCGGGCCGGACATGATCAAGCTGGTCGTCGACGGCTATGTCGAGCGGGCGGCACGGTTCCGGGTCGAACTCCGGCGGCTCGACGGACGTGAGTAAGCTCGCACGCCGTGACCGCACGACCGCTGCAGGACATCGTCGAAGCAGGCTGGGCGCAGGCCCTCGAACCGGTGGCGCCGCAGGTCGCCGCGATGGGGGAGTTCCTCCGCGCGGAGATCGCCGCCGGCCGGACCTATCTCCCGGCGGGTGAACACGTGCTGCGGGCGTTCCAGCAGCCGTTCCACGACGTGCGGGTGCTGATCGTCGGCCAGGACCCGTACCCGACGCCCGGGCACGCCGTCGGGCTGAGCTTCTCGGTGGCGCCGGACGTCCGGCCGATCCCGAAGAGCCTGATCAACATCTACAAGGAGTACTGCGAGGACCTCGGGCACCCGCTGCCGTCGAACGGGGATCTGACGCCGTGGGCCGATCAAGGGGTCCTGCTGCTCAACAGGTCGCTGACGGTGCAGCCCGGGAAGTCGAACTCGCACCAGGGCAAGGGCTGGGAAGCGGTCACCGAGCAGGCCATCAAGGCCCTCGCCGCCCGGGACGAGCCGATGGTGGCGATCCTGTGGGGCCGCAACGCGCGGAACCTGAAGCCGATGCTGGGGAAGGTGCCGTGCATCGAGTCCGCGCACCCGAGCCCGCTTTCGGCGCACGCCGGCTTCTTCGGCTCGCGGCCCTTCAGCCGGGCGAACCAGCTGCTGGCCGATCAGGGCGCCGGTCCCGTGGACTGGAAGCTCCCGTAAACCCGCTGTTGCGCGTGAAGGCCCCCTTCCCTCGGCTCAGCCGAGGGAAGGGGGCCTTCACGCGCTTGCGTGACAGCAGAGACCGATGGGGCTCCTGGGGCGATGGCGAAAGTCCGTGAAGGCCTCCTTCACTACCTTGAGGGTAGGGAAGGAGGCCTTCACGGACAGCGCGGCCGAGGCCCACGTTGCGAAAGCCACTTTCGCAACCCTCAACGTTGCGAAAGTGGCTTTCGCAACGTGCCCCAGGGCCGGGCGCGGCGGGGCATGAAGGGGGCGTTGATGAGGGAATCGGGACACTCGACGTCCCAAAACCTTCATGAACGCGCGCCCCGGAGCACAAAAAAATGGCGGGCGCTCCGGAGAGCACCCGCCATTCCCCAAAAACCCGGCTCAGCCGCGAACGACCTTGCCCGCCTTGATGCACGAGGTGCAGGCGTTCAGGCGCTTGCGCTGGGACAGACCGATCTTGGCGTGAACGGTCTGGATGTTCGGGTTCCACCGGCGGTTGGTACGCCGGTGGGAGTGCGAGACCGACTTGCCAAAGCCCGGTCCCTTGCCACAGACGTCGCACACGGCAGCCACGTCGAACTCCTCTGGATCTGGGACAAAGAATGACGCGCCCAGCATGCTGGGCAACTCGACCATAGTAACCAGTGGCTCAGAGCCCTCCGGCACCGGGTCGATACCCTCGCTGGAACAGCTAGGAGGTTACGGGGTGCGGGTGCTGGACGTGGCGGCGGTGTCGGCCTGGTCGGCGGCCTGTGTGCACAGCCTGTCGGTGCTGCGGCCGGCGATCGACGGCATCAACGTCTACCCGGTCGCCGACTCCGACACCGGCTCCAACCTGCTGTTCACCATGACCGCGGCCCGCGACGCGCTGGCCGAGGCCGAACCCGCGACGGCCGCCGAGGCGCTGTCGGCGTTCGCCAAGGGCGCGGTCGCCGCGGCCAAGGGCAACTCGGGCGTGATCATGTCGCAGGTCGTGCGCGGGATCGCCGAGACGGCGGCCGCGAGGGAGCTCGACGGGCCCGGGCTCGCGGAGGCGCTCGGGTGCGCGGACAGGGCCGCCACGGGCGCGGTCAGCCGTCCGGTGGCCGGGACCATCCTGACCGTGCTCCACACCGTCGCCGCGGCCGTCCGCGACGCGACAGGGCCACTCGAAGAGGTGGCCGCCGCCGCGGCGGGCATCGCCGCCGAAGCCCTCGAAGAGACCCCGAAGCAGCTGCCCGTCCTGGCGGTGGCCGGCGTGGTCGACGCGGGCGCCCGCGGCCTCGTCGCGGTCCTCGACGCCCTGTACGGCGTGATCTCCGGCGGCCTCACCGAGCCGGACCACCCGCTCGAGGCGCATCACCATCACCCGATCGAGGCGCCGACGGCCTGGGAGGTCATGTATCTGCTCGACGACGTCGACGAAACCAGTCTTCCCGGGCTTCGCAAGACCCTCAGCGGCCTCGGCGACAGCGTCACGGTCGCCGGGGACGGCGCCGGCGCGTACGCCGTCCACGTCCACTGCGCGGACATCGGCGCGGCGCTGGAGGCCGGCATCGAGCTCGGCCGCCCCCGCCGGGTCCGGGTCGAGCCGCTGATCACGCCCACCCCGGTCGAGGTCGGCGGCGGTATCGACCGTTCGGTGGTCGCCGTGGTCCACGGCGGGCCGCTGGCCGAACTCCTCCGTGCGGAGGGGGTCGCGGTGCTTTCGGTCCCGCACGGGGTCGAGCCGACGGTCGAGGAGATGCTGGGCCTGATCAACGAGGCCGCCGGCCATCACGTCACCGTCCTTCCCGGCGGTCAGGAGCTGACCGCGGCGGCCGACGCGGCCGCGGGGCACGCGATGGCCGCGGACCGCGACGTCGTCGTCATCCCGTGCGTTTCACCCGTCCAGGTGCTCGCCGCACTGGCCGTCCACGACCAGGACCGCCGCACCAACGACGACGTGGTCGCGATGGCCGAAGCGGCCGCCGCCACCAGGCGTGGCGAATTGAGGATCGCGCAGGAGGAGTCGCTAACCTGGGTGGGCCGGGCGCAGGCCGGAGACGTCGTCGGCCTCGTCGACGGCGAGGTGGTGCTGATCGAGCCCGCGCCCGCCTCGGAGACGAGCCTGGTCGCGGCGGCGGTCGGCGTGCTGAACCGGATGCTGGCCCTCGGCGGCGAGCTGGTCACGGTGCTGACCGGGCTGGACGCCCCGGTCCGGTTGCCCGGTGAGCTGGCCGATCAGCTGCGCCTGGAGCATCCCGAGGTCGAAGTGACGAGTTACGCGGGCGGCCAGACCGGCGCCGTGCTGCTGATGGGGGTGGAGTGACCGCATGACCAACCTGCGCGCGGACCTCAAGCTGGTCGTGGGCGCGGCGACGGCGAAGGCCCTCGCCAAGGGCCTCAAGATCGAGACGGTCAGCGACCTCCTGCGCCACTACCCCCGCCGCTACGCCGAGCGCGGCCAGCTCACCGACATCGCCGGGCTCGAACTCGGCGAGCACGCCACCGTGATGGCGCGGATCGAGCGGGTCAACAAGCGCCGGATGAAGGCGCGCAGCGGCACCCTGCTCGAAATGGTGATCACCGACGGCAAACGCCGCCTGCAGTGCACCTTCTTCAACCAGGCCTGGCGCGAGAAGGAACTCGTGCCCGGCAAGAACGGCCTCTTCGCGGGCAAGGTCACCGCCTTCCGCGACGTCCTGCAGCTGGCGAACCCCGAGTACGAACTGTTCGACGCCGAGCGCCAGGCCGAGGCGATGGACGACTTCCTCGCCGAGATCATCCCGGTGTACCCGGCGGCGCAGGGGATCCCGACCTGGGTGATCGCCAAGGCCGTCCGGCAGGTGCTGGACGTGCTGGAGGTCGACGAGGACCCGATGCCGATCGAGCTGCTCGCCCGGTACGGCCTGCCCAGCCTGGAGAGCGCGCTGCGCGGCATCCACCGCCCGTCGAGCTGGCAGGCATTGAACTCCGCGCGGGACAGGCTCAAATGGGACGAAGCCATGGCCGTGCAGCTGATTTTCGCGCAGCGCAGGCATTCTCTGGTCTCGCGGCCGGCGAAAGCCTGTCCGCACACCGACGGCGGCATCCTCGAGGCCTTCGACAAGCGGCTCCCGTTCGCGCTGACGGCGGGCCAGCAGGAGATCGGCGAGGAGATCGCCGGGGATCTGTCCACCGAGCATCCGATGAACCGGCTGCTGCAGGGCGAGGTCGGTTCCGGCAAGACGGTGGTCGCGCTGCGCGCCATGCTGCAGGTCGTCGATTCCGGACGGCAGGCGGCGATGCTCGCGCCGACGGAGGTCCTCGCCGCGCAGCACGCCAGGTCGCTGCGCGAGATGCTCGGCGACCTCGGGCAGGCGGGTGAGCTCGGCGGCGCGGAGAACGCGACGCGTGTGACCTTGCTGACCGGTTCGATGGGCGCCAAGGAACGCAAGAAGGCGTTGCTGGAGACGGTCAGCGGTGAGGCCGGGATCGTCGTCGGCACGCACGCGCTCATCCAGGACACGGTGTCCTTCGCGGATCTCGGCCTGGTCGTGGTCGACGAGCAGCACCGCTTCGGGGTGGAGCAGCGGGACGCGCTGCGCTCCCGCGGCTCCGACGAGACCAGCCCGCACGTGCTCGTCATGACGGCGACGCCCATCCCGCGCACGGTCGCGATGACCGTCTACGGCGATCTGGAGATCTCCGCGCTGCGCGAGATGCCGGTCGGCCGGTCGCCGATCAAGACCTCGGTGGTGCCGGTCGCGGAGCGGCCCGCCTGGCTGGACAGGGCATGGCAGCGGGTCCGCGAGGAATGCGGCAAGGGCCACCAGGCGTATATCGTCTGCCCGCGCATCGGCGACGAACCGGCATCGGACAAGGGCGACAAGCGGCCCGCGCTCGCGGTGCTCGACGTGGCGCCAGAGCTGGCCGAAGGACCGTTGAAGGGCCTGAAGATCGGGGTCCTGCACGGCCGGATGCCCCCCGACGACAAGGACGCCGTGATGCAGGCGTTCTCCAGGGGAGACCTGGACGTGCTCGTCGCCACCACCGTGATCGAGGTCGGCGTCAACGTGCCGAACGCGACCGCGATGGTGATCATGGACGCCGACCGGTTCGGCATCAGCCAGCTGCACCAGCTGCGCGGACGGGTCGGCCGGGGCAGCGTGCCGGGGCTCTGCCTGCTGGTCACCGAAACCCTGGACGGGACCACCACCCGCGAGCGGCTGGCCGCCGTCGAGTCCACGACGGACGGGTTCGAACTGTCCAGAATGGACCTGGAACTGCGCCGCGAGGGCGACATCCTCGGCGCCGCGCAGTCGGGGAAGAAGTCGACCCTGAAACTGCTGTCGCTGCTGCGCGACGAGGACGTCATCGCCGAGGCCAGGGCCCGTGCGTTGGAAATCGTCGAAAAGGACCCGGCCTTGGGTAATTATTTGGGGCTGGCGCACATGATCGCCGACGTCGTCGACGAAGATCGCGTGGAGTACCTGGAAAAAAGCTGACGTGAACAGCTCTGCCCGATCGGACCTTGCCGCCGGACGGGCCAAGGGGCTTTCCTCTTCGGTACGGGCGAGGGAGGCCGGCGATGACGTCAGCGGTGCGAGTGCAGCTCGGTGAGGACGGGGCCGACGCGGAACGGGTCGACCAGCTCGCCGGATACCTTCGAGGGGCACTGATCGAGCGCGGGCTCGCCGACGTGAAGACGTTGCCTGCCGGTCCGGCACCGCCCGGTTCGCGGGGGTTCGACGTCGCGACGGTGGGCGGGCTGCTGGTCACGCTGGGGCAGTCCGCGCAGGGACTGCGTTCGGTCGTCGCGGCCGTGCGTGAGTGGCTTTCGCGTGGCGGACGGGTGAAGCGAACGGTACGGCTGGAGATCGACGGCGACGTGCTGGAGCTGTCCGAAGCGACGCTCACCGATCAGGACAAGCTCGTCGATCTCTTCGTGAGCAGGCATTCGTCGCCATGACCGGCGAGCGGCGTGCCTTGATCATCGCCAACGGGGAGTACGACAACCCCGGGCTGAGCGCGCTGCGGTCCCCGGCCGCCGACGCGGAAGCGCTCGCCGAAGTCCTCGGCGATCGCGCCATCAGCGACTTCGACGTCCAGGTGGTGCGCGACGAGACAGCCCACGTGATCGCGGGCCGGGTCGAGGACCTGTTCGCCGACAGCGCGCCGGACGACGTCCTGCTGGTGCATTTCTCTTGCCACGGCTTGAAAAGCGAGTCGGGTGAGCTGTTCTTCGCCGCCCGCAACACCCGACCGGAACGGCTCGCGTCGACCGCCGTCCCCGCCGATTTCGTCCAGCGCTGCCTGCGGATGAGCCGGTCGCGGAGCATCGTCCTCCTGCTGGATTGCTGCTACGGCGGTGCCTTCAGCCAAGGGGTCGCCGTGCGCGCCACCGGCGAGGCCAACGTGCTCGACGCGTTCCCGGCCGGCGGTTTCGGCGGCCGCGGCCGTGCGGTGATCACCGCGTCGAACTCCATCGAGTACGCCTTCGAGGGTGACCAGCTCGCCGACGACCACGTCCGCCCGTCGGTGTTCACCTCGGCACTGGTCGACGGCCTCCGCACCGGCGACGCGGACCGCGACGAGGACGGCTGGATCGCGCTCGGCGAGCTGTACGACTACCTGTTCGACAGCGTCCGGGAGCGGAACCCGAACCAGACCCCCAGCCGCGACATCGAGATGCAGGGCGAGCTGTACCTGGCCAGGAGCAGGCGCCGCCGGATCAAACCGTCGCCGGTCCCGGCCGATCTGCGCGCGGCGAGCGAGGATCCCAACATGTTCACCCGCCTCGGCGCGGTGACGGAACTCCAGCGGCGGCTGGCGAGCGAGAACCTCTCCGTCGCCATCGGCGCGCACGAGGTCCTCACCACGATGGCGCAGACCGACATCCGGCATATCGCCGAGGCCGCCGACCTCGCGCGGCGGGAAGCACGGGTGCGGGCCGAATCCGAGGTGGTCCGCTTCGGTGAGGTCGTCCGGGGATCGCGCCCGGCGGCGCGCATCCGGCTGGCGGGACCGCCGATCGCGCGGGCGTGCCGGTTCGCGTCCTCGCATTCCTGGCTGCGGGTGACCGAAGACGGCGACGAGGCCGAGATCGTGCTGGAGCAGGAAGAACTCGGGGCGTTCGAGGCGCGGGTCACCGTGACCGGGCCGACCGGCGAGGCGATGGTGCGGATCGAGGGCCGGGTCGTCGCGGAACCGGCGCCGCGACCGGAGCCCGAAACGGCCCCTGAACCCCTGCCGGTCGCAGCCGCGACGCCGGTGCCGAAGCCCGACCCGTTCGCCATCGCCGCGGGACTGCTCGCGATCACCGCCGCGGTGTACCTCGTTGCCATCGCGTTCCTGCGCGGCAGCAGCTTGGAGGATTTCTTCGAAGACGGCGGCTGGACGGTCTTGCCGCTCGCGGTCTTCGCGACCGCGGCGGGGATCGCGATGCTCCTGCCGGGCACGCGCCGGATCGCGGGCCCGGGGGCGCTGTGCGGACTGGCGCTGCTCGCGGTGATCCCGTTCGGTTCGGTGCTTCTCGTCCTCACCGGCGGCTTTCTGCTCGCGGGAGCCGTCTGCGCGCTGCTCGCGGTGCGACGTGACCGGAGTTTCCGGCTCGGGCTGGGGAAACCGCGGGACGCGCTCGGCGTCGCCGCCCTCGTGGCCGGGGCCGGTTGCGCGGCCGGGCTGGTGACGGAGGCCGTCGAGCTGTTCGGCTACTCGTCGAGCCGCGCCGACGAAGGAACGGTCTACCTCGTGGTCTCGGCGCTGCTCCTGGCCGGGACGGCGCTCGGGGTGCTGCTCAGGCCGGCGGCGTTCGGAACCGCGTTCCTCTGCGGCGTGGCCGGAGGCGGCATCGTCATGGTGTGCACGCTGTTCTACGCGATGCCGAGCAGTTCGAGCGTGACCGGCGCCGGCTGGGGGATCGCGCTGGGAGCGGTCCTGTCGCTGGCCGTCGTGACCGGTTTCGCGGCATGGAAAGCGCCATGATCCGCCCCGCGACCGTCGAGGACGCCTGGCCGATCGCCGAGGTGAACGTGCGGTCGTGGCAGTCGGCGTACCAGGGCCTGCTGCCCGAGCTCTACCTCCGTGATCTCTCCGTCGAGGGCCGGGCCGCCCGCTGGCAGCGGACCCTCGCCGATCCCGCCAACCAGGGCGACATCCTGGTCCTGGTCGAAGACGGATCGCTCCTCGGTTTCACCGCCGTCGACCGGATCCGCGGCGAACTGCGCGCGATCTACCTCGACCCGGAGCGCTGGGGCACCGGGCGGGGCAGGCTGCTGCTCGACACCGCCGTGGCCGCGCTGCGGGAATCGGGGCACCGCGAGGCGACGCTCTGGGTGCTCGACACCAACAAGCGCGCCCAGCGTTTCTACGCGGCCGGGGGCTGGGTGCCGGACGGAGCGACCAAGACCGACACCATGCCCGGCGAGGACGTCCCGCTGTCCGAAGTGCGCTACCGGATCGACCTCGTCAGCGCTTGAACCAGGCGCTTTCCTCGGGTTTGTTGAGGACGACGATGACGCCGACGGCGATGCCCATCCCGATCAGCTGCGTGATCGCCCCGCCGTTGACCAGGCTGACCAGCCCCATGACCACGACCAGCCCCTCCACCGCGACGATGGTCGGCCGCAACCACGGCGAACCGCGGGAAATCCTTGTCGCGCAAGCGATCAGCACGACGGCGACCACGAAACCGAGGATCGCCAGTGCCAAGGCGAGCCCCGCTTCCTCGTTGCCGTGCTCGAGCTCGTTGATCGCGAGGGCGGTCACGAGCGCGCTCGCGAGGACGTTGAGGACCGCCTGCACCCAAAGGAAACCGCGGACGAGCTTGAGCCTGCCCGGCATCTCCACCGGCCGGTTCCGGACTTCCTCGGTCATGACTGTCCCCTCTCTCGGTGCGGAGTGACCAGTCTGGCCGGGAAGGTCGTTGGCGCTGACGGTAAAACTGTCCTCAAGCCCGCGGTGGGTCCTCGGTGTCCGGAGGCTTCGGGGGTGTAGCGACCCTTTCGAGCTCGATCACCCTGACGTTGAGGACCACCTGACCCAGAGGGAACCGCGGACATGACTGTCCCCTCTCTTGGTGCGGAGTGACCAGTGTGGCCGGGAAGGTCGTTGGCGCTGACGGTAAAACTGTCCTCAATCCCGCGATGGGTCCTCGGTGTCCGGAGGCTTCGAGGGGTAGCGGACCTTTCGGGCTCGATCACCCTTCAGTGTTGGTTTGCACTTTCCCTTGTTGCTTAAAATTACGAACGCGTGTTCGATTGTTTTGCGGTATTATGGAGGGGTGTCCGAGACCTTTCTCCCTGAGTTGCCGCAGGAGTTGTGGCGCGCTGGCAAGCTGGAGCTTGCGCATGGTGTGCAGCAGTCTTTGCGGGTGATTCGGATGGCCACTGCCGGGTTGGGGCAGTTTTTGGCGGAGATCGAGAATCGGGGCCCCAAAGACTTGTACGGGTATGGCCGTACGGATAAGTGGTTCGCGGACATGGCGGGGTTGTCGGTGGGTGAGGCGCGGGCGGTGGTGAACCGTGCGCTCGCCCTGAACCCGACTCGGGCTTTGGATGGCACGGAGGTTCCGCCGGTCGCTCCGGCGACGGCCGCGGTCGCCGCTCAGGGGTTGGTCGGGGATGAGCGGATCGATCAGATCCTGGAGATCTTGAAGAACCTTCCTGCCGACACCACGGCTGAGGATCGCGCCACCGCGGAGAAGATCCTCGCCGATCTCGCCCCTAACGCCGGTCCTCACCAACTCGTCGAGGCTGAGGCGAACCTGCTGGGGTGGCTGGACCCCGACGGCAAGGAACCGAAAGACCCCGAGCCGAAGGAACCACGCCGGGAAATCACGCTGGAGCGCCGCAAGGACGGGTTCTGGAAACTCACCGGCCTGCTCGACGACGAGACCGGTGCCCGCACCGCCGCCGCACTGGAGGCGCACGCCCAGCCACGCCCGGTGGACGAGTTCGGACAAGCCGACCTGCGGATGAAGTGCGAACGCATGGGCGACGCCTGGGTTGACCTCCTGGATCTGGCGATCGCGTGCCCGGATCAGCCGGGCACCAGCGGCTACCGCACGCTTGTTCATGTCACCATCGGGCTGGAGGAACTCAAATCCGGTCTCGGGACCGCGTGTCTGGACTTCGTGGGGACGATGACCGCCCGCGAAGCCCGGCTCGCCGCCTGCGACTGCCTCATGCTCCCGGTCGTCATGAGCACCTCGGGCGAACCACTCGACATGGGACGCCTCCGACGGTTCGTCACCCCCGGGCAACGACGCGCGTTGAACATCCGCGACGGCGGCTGCGCCTTCCCCGGCTGCCATCGGAAACCCAAGAACTGCCACGCCCATCACATCGTCCATTGGGCAGACGGCGGACCCACCGATCTCCGGAATCTCGTGCTGCTATGCGGTTTCCATCACCGCCTGATTCATCACGGTGACTGGCAAGTCCGCATGGCGGCCGACGGGTTACCGGAGTTCATCCCGCCCCAGTACCGGGATCCGCTCCGACAACCCCGCCGCAACACCCTGCACCACCGCTGAACCTCCGAGGAGCCCGCCCGCCACACCGGCGACGGGCCCCTCGGCATGCCCGAACCAAACCGCACGGCCGATTCGAACGACTCAAGACCCCTCTGCCCATAAGTGCATGAAGGACCCCTTCCTTGCGCCTGACACAAGGAAGGGGTCCTTCACGTACTCGGCAAGGCGTGAAGGTCGAGTTTCCTCGGCTGAGCCGAGGGAAGGGGGCCTTCACGTGCTGGCGGGTGTCACTGAGAGTTCCGCCCCGTGAGGGGAACTTCGAGGGACCCTGGGTCCCTCAAGGGGGCCTTCACGGAACGGCGACCAGGACTTCGCCCGGATAACCCGCATCGAGAGGACTAAATGCGTGGTCACGACCGCACAAAAGCACCCTCACGCGCCGCGACCGCCACCGCTCGCGCCGTGAACCGCGCATCCGCCACCGTGACGCTCTCCCGCGACAGAAAAAGCCGGTAGAAGATCGGTCCGCACACCGCCCGCACCAGTTCGTCGCCGTCCGTGCCGGTGGGGGCCTCGCCCCGCGCGACGGCCCGCTCCGCGATCGGCGCCATGCGCACGTGCCGGTCGGCGTAGAAGTCGTGCAGGGCTTCGGCCGCTGGCGGTGACTGGAACGCCGCCAGCACCGAAGCCGTGGGCAGCTCCTTCAGCGCGGGCTCGGTGAAGTACCGCACGACCTCCGCCGCCACTTCGTACAGATCGTCTTCGAGCGAACCGGTGTCGGGCGCCGTCCAGTCGTCCTCGGCGCCCATCTGCAGCGCGGCGGCGACGAGGCCGTCCGGCGACGACCAGCGCCGGTACACCGTGGTCTTGTGCACCCCGGACCGTTCGGCGACCGCGTCCACGGTCAGTTCGCCGAACCCGCGTTCGGCCAGCAGGTCGAGGGTGGCGTGCAGGACGGCCTGGCGGGTGCGCTCGGTCCGGCCGCCGGGCCGCTGGGTACCGGAGGTTGCCAATTGCTACTCCTGTTGCGTTAGTGTGGGCAGTATGTCAGACCCAGCGAAGATCGCCGAACTCATCGGGGACGCGAAGATCGTCGCCCTCGGCGAGAACAACCACCACATCCACGAGTTCGGCGACTTCCGCAATCGTTTGCTCCAGCACCTCGTCGAGCATCACGGCTTCCGCATCGTGGGCTTCGAATCCGGCTTCGCCGAGGGCGAGCTCGTCGAAGACTGGCTGAAGGGCGCCCCGGGCGACGTCGCCGACATCGGTCGCGACGGCTTCACCTTCTCGCTCGGCGAGTCGCCCGAGGCTCACGAAATGCTCACGTGGCTCCGCGCGCGGGGCGACGTCCGCTATTACGGCCTCGACGTGCCGAGTTCCGCGGGCTCGCCCGTGCCGTCGCTCGACGCGGTCCGCGCCTATCTGTCCACTGTGGACGAAGATGCCACGGGCCTGGTCGACGCGGCGATCGAGGCGACCAAGGGGTACGCGTCGGTCAGCAGCGCGGAGGCGCCCGCCAAGTACGCCGCCCTCGACACGCCCGCGAAGGACAAGGCGACCGCGGCGCTCACCCGCCTCAAGACGCACCTCACCTCGCTGTGTCCCGTCTACGGGGACACCGCCGTCGCGGAGCACCATGTCGAAGGCGCGCTGCGTGTCGACGCGTACCTCGCCGAGGTCGCCGCGATGATGTCCGGCGACGCGCCCGCCCTGCAGAGCGGTTCGCGCGACGCCTACATGGCCGACACCGTCCGGCTGATCCGGCGGCTGCACGGCGACGACACGAAGATCGTCGTGATGCTCCACAACGGACACCTCCAGCGCGTCCCGTTCTCGCCGTTCCCCGGGCTCACCTCGCCGTCGGCGGGCACGCATCTGGCGGCCGAGTTCGGCGACGACTACTTCGCGCTGGCGCTCACCGCCGTCGAGGGCGAGACCACCGGGCTCAAGCCGGATCCGGCCGCGCGGCTCGGGTTCACCGTGTACCGCCAAAACCTCGAAGCACCCGCGGACGGCAGCGTCGAAGCCGGAGGACCCGGTCTGGTCGATCTCCGCACGCGCCGCGGCACCGAGGGACCGCAGAGCATCCGGCACGCGCATCTGTTCAATCCGGTCGACGTCGTGGAGGCGTTCGACGCGCTGGTCTGCTTCCCGAAATCGACGGTCAGCGGCCATATCGGGCAAGACCAGTCGAACGGGTGACACTCCGGGGTTGCCGCCCCCGGGGCACAGGCGTAGAGCCAAGGCATGATCATTCGACTGGTACGGGTCATGGCCGCGCTGGCGCTCCTGGTGCTGGTGGCGCCGCCCGCCTCCGCGACGGAAGTCCAGCAGAACCCGCCGAACTGGGGGCTGGACCGGATCGACCAGCGAACGGGTCTCGACCAGCTCTACCACTACGAGACCGACGCGAAGGACGTCACGGTCTACGTGATCGACAGCGGCGTCGACGCGGCGCATCCGGACTTCGGCGGCCGGGTGAAACCCGGTAAGGACTTCCTCAACGGTGGCACGGACACCACCGACACCAATGGTCACGGCACGTACCTGGCCGGTGTCGCCGCGTCGAGGACCTTCGGTGTCGCGAAGGGCGCGCGGATCGTCCCGGTCCGGGTGATCGACGCACAGGGTGGCGGCGCGACGGACAAGATCATCGCGGGGATCGACTGGGTGACGCAGAACGCACAGCAGCCCGCCGTCGCCGTCCTCGGTATCGGCGGCGCGGCCAACGACCAGCTCGACGCCGCCGTCCGCGCGCTCGCGGCGGTCGTCCCGATCGCCCTGCCGGCGGGCGGCGAGGCCACCGACGCGGGCAAGTTCTCACCCGGCCGGGTCACCGAAGCGCTTACCGTCGGTTCGACCGACGCGAGCGATCAGGTCGGTTCGACGTCGAACTACGGCGAGGTCGTCGACCTGTTCGCCCCCGGCGTTGACGTGCCGGGACCCAACGCCGGAGGCAACGGCGGCCGGGTGCTCAGCGGGACGTCGTCGGCCGCCGCGCACGTCGCCGGGGTGGCCGCGCTGT
This sequence comes from Amycolatopsis sp. NPDC000009, assembly GCF_055563465.1. Classification (NCBI taxonomy): domain Bacteria; kingdom Bacillati; phylum Actinomycetota; class Actinomycetes; order Pseudonocardiales; family Pseudonocardiaceae; genus Amycolatopsis; species Amycolatopsis sp. NPDC000009. The sequence goes on along the minus strand of NZ_JBVHDI010000003.1, from coordinate 337,804 downwards.
ACCGGGCCCTGCATCCCGCGGTCTCCGCGCCGGACGTCACGAAGGCGCTCGTGGACCTCGCCGCCGCCGACGTGCTGACCGGCGTCCACGAGGGCACCGCGAACAGGTTGCTGCAGAGTCCCGGAGCGCAACTCAGCCAGGGATGATGTCCATCACCTGGACGACAACTCCCGCCCTGCGGGACCGAACGGGTAACGTGCCTCACCTACCGATCCGATGATGGGAAGGACCGGCATGTTCCGCAAGGTACTGGTCGCCAACCGGGGCGAGATCGCCATCCGCGCGTTCCGCGCCGGATTCGAGCTCGGCGCGGGCACGGTGGCTGTGTTCCCGCACGAAGACCGCAATTCGCTCCACCGGCTGAAGGCCGACGAGGCCTACGAGATCGGCGAACCCGGTCACCCGGTGCGGGCCTATCTGTCGGTCGAGGAAATCGTGGCGGCCGCCAAGAAGGCGGGCGCAGACGCCGTTTACCCCGGCTACGGCTTCCTCTCCGAGAACCCGGACCTCGCGCGCGCGTGCGAGGACGAAGGCATCACCTTCGTCGGACCGAGCGCGGACATCCTCGAACTGACCGGCAACAAGGCCCGCGCGGTCAAGGCCGCGCGCGACGCGGGCGTACCGGTCCTGGGTTCCTCCGAACCGTCCTCCGACGTCGACGCGCTGATCGCCGCCGCCGAGGAGATCGGCTTCCCGGTCTTCGTGAAGGCCGTCGCCGGCGGTGGCGGGCGCGGTATGCGCCGCGTCCAGGACCCCGCCCAGCTGCGCGAGTCCATCGAGGCCGCCGCGCGCGAGGCCGAGTCGGCCTTCGGTGACCCGACGGTGTTCATCGAGAAGGCCGTCGTCGAGCCGCGCCACATCGAGGTCCAGATCCTCGCCGACGGCGCGGGCAACGTGATCCACCTCTACGAACGGGACTGCTCGGTCCAGCGGCGGCACCAGAAGGTCGTCGAGCTGGCCCCCGCGCCGAACCTGCCGTCCGAACTGCGCGACCGGATCTGCTCCGACGCGGTGAAGTTCGCCCGCCAGATCGGCTACCGCAACGCCGGCACCGTCGAGTTCCTGCTCGACCGCGACGGCAACCACGTCTTCATCGAGATGAACCCGCGTATCCAGGTCGAGCACACGGTGACCGAGGAGGTCACCGACGTCGACCTCGTCCAGTCGCAGCTGCGCATCGCCTCCGGCGAGACGCTCGACGACCTGGGGCTGGCGCAGGACAAGGTGTACCTGCGCGGCGCCGCGCTGCAGTGCCGCATCACCACCGAGGATCCCGCCAACGGCTTCCGCCCGGACACCGGGATGATCAGCGCGTACCGCTCGCCCGGTGGCTCCGGCATCCGCCTCGACGGCGGGACCGCGTTCGCCGGCACCGAGATCAGCGCGCACTTCGACTCGCTGCTGGTGAAACTCAGCTGCCGCGGCCGCGATTTCAAGACCGCCGTCGGCCGGGCCCGCCGCGCCGTCGCCGAGTTCCGGATCCGCGGTGTGGCCACGAACATCCCGTTCCTGCAGGCCGTCCTCGACGACCCGGACTTCCGCGAAGGCCGCGTCACGACGTCGTTCATCGAGGAGCGCCCGCATCTGCTCACCGCGCGCCATTCGGCCGACCGCGGGACCAGGCTGCTGACCTACCTCGCCGACAAGACGGTCAACAAACCGCACGGCGAACGTCCGCGCACCCTCGACCCGCAGGTCAAGCTGCCGAAGCTGCCCAAGGGGCTCGAGCCGGCGCCCGGCTCGAAGCAGAAGCTCACCGAGCTCGGCCCGGACGGTTTCGCCCGCTGGCTGCGGGAGTCGCCGACCATCGGCGTCACCGACACCACGTTCCGTGACGCGCACCAGTCGCTGCTCGCCACCCGGGTGCGGACGAAGGACCTCCTCGCGGTCGCGCCGGTGGTCGCGCGGACCACGCCGCAGCTGCTCTCGCTGGAATGCTGGGGCGGCGCGACCTACGACGTCGCGCTGCGGTTCCTGGCGGAGGACCCGTGGGAGCGGCTGGCGAAGCTGCGGGAAGCGGTGCCGAACATCTGCCTGCAGATGCTGCTGCGCGGCCGCAACACCGTCGGGTACACGCCGTACCCCACCGAGGTGACCAACGCCTTCGTCGAGGAGGCGACGGCGACCGGGATCGACATCTTCCGGATCTTCGACGCGCTCAACGACGTCGAGCAGATGCGCCCGGCCATCGAGGCCGTCCGCGAGACCGGATCCGCCGTCGCCGAGGTCGCGCTCTGCTACACCTCGGATCTGTCGGACCCGTCGGAGAAGCTGTACACGCTGGACTACTACCTCAAGCTGGCGGAGCAGATCGTCGGCGCGGGGGCGCACGTCCTGGCCATCAAGGACATGGCCGGCCTGCTGCGGGCGCCGGCGGCGGCGCGGCTGGTTTCCGCGCTGCGCAAGGAGTTCGACCTACCGGTGCATATCCACACGCACGACACCGCGGGTGGTCAGCTGGCGACGTACCTCGCCGCGATCCAGGCCGGGGCGGACGCCGTCGACGGTGCCGTCGCGTCCATGGCGGGCACGACGTCGCAGCCGTCGCTTTCGGCGCTCGTCGCGGCCACCGACCACTCGGACCGGCCGACCGGGCTCGACCTGCAGGCGATCGGTGACCTGGAGCCGTACTGGGAGAGCGTGCGCAAGATCTACGCGCCGTTCGAGGCCGGGCTCTCCTCGCCGACCGGGCGGGTGTACCACCACGAGATCCCGGGCGGTCAGCTGTCGAACCTGCGCACCCAGGCGATTTCGCTCGGCCTCGGGGAGCGGTTCGAGGACATCGAGGCGATGTACGCGGCCGCGGACAAGATCCTCGGGCACCTGGTCAAGGTCACGCCTTCGTCCAAAGTGGTCGGTGACCTCGCCCTGCACCTCGTCGGCGCGGGCGTCTCGCCGTCCGACTTCGAGGCCGAGCCGAACAAGTTCGACATCCCCGACTCGGTGATCGGCTTCCTGCGCGGCGAACTGGGCGACCCGCCCGGCGGCTGGCCGGAGCCGTTCCGCACCAAGGCCCTCGAAGGCCGGGCACGGCCGAAGCCGGTGCAGGAACTGTCCGAAGAGGACCGCAAGGGGCTGGCCGAGGACCGGCGCCGGACGCTGAACCGGCTGCTGTTCCCCGGGCCCACGAAGGACTTCGAGGCGCACCGCGAGCAGTACGGTGACACCTCCGTCCTGCCGTCCAAGGACTTCTTCTACGGCCTGCGGCCGGGCGAGGAGTACTCGGTCGACCTGGAACAGGGTGTCCGGCTGCTGATCGAGCTGGAGGCCGTCGGCGAGGCCGACGAGCGCGGGCTGCGCACGGTGATGTCCACGCTCAACGGCCAGCTGCGCCCGATCCAGGTGCGCGACACCTCGATCGCGTCGGACATCCCGGCGACGGAGAAGGCCGACAAGAGCGACCCGAAGCAGATCGCCGCGCCGTTCGCGGGTGTGGTCACGCTGCAGGTGTCCGAGGGCGACGAGGTCGAGGCCGGTGCGACGGTCGCGACCATCGAGGCGATGAAGATGGAGGCGTCGATCACCGCGGCGAGCGGCGGCAAGGTGTCGCGGCGCGCGATCAACGCCGTCCAGCAGGTGGAAGGCGGGGACCTCCTGCTCGTCCTGGAGTGACGTGGGTATAGCGCGTTATGGGCCCTCTTCCCTCGGCTCGGCCGGGGAAGAGGGCCCTCGCGTACCTGCGAAGAGGCGCCGCTGACGTTGCGAAAGCCACTTTCGCAACCTTCAACGTTGCGAAAGTGGCTTTCGCAACGCGGCGCCTCGATCCGCCCAAGCCCCGGCCGTCCGCTCTCCTCGGACTTGCGGCCGCCGCTAACGTGGACCGGTGCTGATCAACGCCGTACCCCAGTTCCAGGGCGCTCTGACCGAGCGCGCGCCGGAGTTGCCCGAAGGCTGCGTCGCGCTCGCCGAGCTGGCGGGTCACGTGCTAGGCGTGCCGGTGCACCACATCCGGCAGACCCGGGAGACGTCGCCCGCGGTCGACGGCATCGCCAACCGCGCGGTGCTCACCGGTGCGAATCGCGCCGCGCAGCTCGCCGCCCTCGAAGCGCCGGGCGGGCCGGTGCTCACCATCGGCGGGGACTGCGGCGTCGAGCTGATCCCGATCGGGGTCGCGCGCTACCGCTTCGGGCCGGGGCTCGGCGTCGCCTGGTTCGACGCGCACTCCGACCTCAACACCGCGGAGACGTCGCCGTCGGGCGCGTTCCACGGCATGGTGCTGCGGTCGCTGCTCGGCGAGGGCGATCCGGAGTTCGCCGCGAACCCGCCCATCGAACCCGGCCGCGTCGTTCTCGCCGGGACGAGGGCCTTCGACGACGCCGAGCGGGCCGCGGTCGAACGCGGGCTCGTCGTCGAGAGGGCCGACGTCGCCGCCGGGCTGGCCGGCGCGGAGAAGGTCTACGTCCACCTCGACCTCGACGTGCTCGACCCGGCGGAGTTCGACGGGCTGAACTATCCGGAGCCCGGCGGCTTGACGATCGAGCGTCTGGTAGCGATGCTTCGCGGGCTGAGCGGCTTCGAGGTCGTCGGCGCGGGGATCACCGAATGCGCCGGTACCGAGGTCCGGGTGCTGGAGCCCGTGCTCGAAGTACTCGGGGAATTGCTCACCGGAAAACAGTGACGCTCCGTATTCATCGGCCGTTCGTACGTACCGCGCGAGGCGTTTGCCGGGCACTTGTCATCAAAATTCAGGGATGACCCGTGATTTTGTCACGATGGTGACAAGAAATCGGTTTCTTCTGCGATAGGTGACACATTTACGAGCGACATCGCGATGTGTTCGTTGTCACCCCACGACGATCGTGGGATGTCGGGACGCTGGGCGGAGCAAAGGAGCTGCGATGTCGGTGGAGCGCGGAATCGAACACGCTGCGCAGCCCCCTGCGGCACTTCCCCGCAAACTCGCCGACATTTTGCGACCGGAACTGGGCAGTCTCGCCAACGAGATCGTCGACGAGATCCGGGCGACCATCCCCGCGTACGCGCGCCCGCTCGACGGGCCGTACGGGAAGTCGATCCGCGCGGGCGTCGAGTACGCGATCACGTTGTTCGTCGCCCAGATCGCGGATCCCACCGTTTCCAAGGAGCAGTCGCACGAGGTCCACCACCGGCTCGGGCAGAACGAGATGCGGGAAGGCCGCAGCCTCGACACCCTCCAGTCGGCGTACCGCGTCGGTGCCAGGGTCTCGTGGCGGCGCATCATGCGGGTCGGCCGCCGCAGCGGTCTCTCGTCCGCGGTGATGTCGCAACTGGCCGACGCGATGCTCGCGTTCATGGACGAACTCGCGTCCGTCGCGCTGGACGGGTACCTCGAAGCGAAGGCGCGCACGGCGGGGGCGCTGGACACCTGGCGCCGCAAACTGCTCCACCTGGTGCTGGAAACCCCGCCCGCGCCGTCGAAGGCGATCGCGGAACTCGCGCAGCTGACCGGCTGGACGGTGCCCGAGCGCGCGACGCCGGTGGTGCTGCATCCGATCGGCGAAACCGTCAGACCCCGGCGGCACAACGCCGTGGATTCGGACGTGCTCGCCGAACTCGACTGCGCCGAGCCGCGTGTGCTCGTCCCCGGCGAGATCTCCGTCGCCCGCCTGGCCACCTTGCAGGCCGCGCTGCCGGACTACCGGCTCTCGATCGGCCCGTGCCGTCCGCTGGACTCCGTCGCCGATTCCCTCCGCTGGGCGCGCGATGCCCTGTATCTGTCCGAACGCGGCATCATCCAGGCCCGCCGGGTGATCCGCGCCGAAGAACACCTCGCCACCCTGCTCGTGAACGCCGACGCCGCGCTGACCTGTCAGCTGCGCGACCGTCTGTTCGCTCCGCTCGTGGAAATGACGGGGAAACAGCGGGAACGGCTGCTCGAAACCCTTCGCGCCTGGTTGGACAGCCAGGGCAACGTCGTCGACATCGCCGAGCGCCTCCAGGTGCATCCGCAGACCGTCCGGTACCGCATGCGGCAGTTGCAGGCGACCTTCGGCGAGCACCTGCGCGACCCGGGGGCACGGTTCGAGATGGAGCTCGCGCTGCGGGCCGGTGTCGCGCCCGCCGGTTGTCCTTTGCCGGAGGTGCTTCCGGCGCCGCGCAAGAGTCCACAGTGGACGCCGAGCGGGCCGTAGCGCCCCGCTGTCAGCGGCGCGCCGCCGGCGGCTCCGCGTTCGGGCATTTGCGGACGTCGTCCCAGGGCAGGCCGACCTGGTTGACCCCGACGCACGCCTGGTTGCCCGGCCCCGAGCCCATTCCGCTCAGCAGGGAGTCGAGGTCCTCCTTGACCCCGCAGCCGGAGAACGTGGGCAGGGTGAAGCCCCGATAAGCGGGATCCGGGTCGTTCGGATCCGTCCGCAGCACGCCGCCGTAGCTCACGTCCCAGTTCGGTCCGCGCAGGTTCAGCACGATCGGCTCACTGGTCATGCAGTTCGAGCCGACGTCGAGGGCGACGCCGTTGACGGTCACGTCCTTGAACTTCCCGAACACTTCGAGCCGGGTGGTGGCCGTCGTCGTGGTGTCCCCGTGGAGCTGGCCGTCGACGTCGATGACGTTGTTGCCCGTCTTGTAGTCGGGCGGCAGGAGTTCCAGCGTTCCGTTGATCGGCACGAAACCGAAGCCGAGGATCGTCACCTTGCTCGGCGGCATGATCGTGGAGCCGGTGAAGCGATGTGGCGGTTCCATGTACACGTGCCAGAAGGCGTTGAAGATGAACGAGGGCGTCAACCGGACGACCGCGCCCAGTTTCGCCACCGTCGAGAGGCCCTGCGTTTCGAACGGCAGCAAAGGCTGCACGAAGATCGGCTCACGTTCGTCGTCGGCGTCCTGTGCTTTCGCCTCGGCCGCGGGCTTCTTCCCGGGTTTCGCGTCGCCGGGTTTCGCGGCCTCCATCTTCAGGAGCGTGATCTTGCCCAGTTCGGTGTCCTGATCCGGCGCCTGCGTGCAGGTGACCGGCTTCACCGGCGGCTCTGCGGCCGGGACGGCGGTCAGCGCCAGGGACGGAGTGCCCGTGGTGAGGCGGAGTTCGCCGGGGAGGGTGACCACGATGTCGGGCACCTTGCCCTTCGCGACCAGCTTCAGCTCACCGGTGGCGGGGACCTTGGTCGCCGGGATCTCGAGGGCGACCGGGACCTGGCTCTTCTTGTCCTCGCGCGTGGCCGTGAGCTCGATCGTCGCCGCACCGGCCACTTCCGTGAGGCCGCCCAGTGTTCCCTCGGGGAGGGTGAACGTCAGGGAGAAATCCTTGACCTGTAATGGTTTTCCCGTGGGGACGACCATCGGCAGGATGGCCTGGACCGCCATCGGCACCGGACGTTCGCCGACCGGATCCGGGAAGACGCAAGTGTTCCCCAGGGTTTGCCGGGCCGGCGCGGCGCCCTGCAGCGGCGTCTCGGCGGTCGCCGGATCGGTCGCCGCCGAGGAGGCGAGCGCCCCGTGCGCCCCCGCCAGCAGGATCACGCCCGCCAGTACGGGAAGCCTCCCGAGTGTCCGGCGAACCTGCTGCGTCATCTGGCTTCCTCTCCTGTCACACGACCGGGACAGCCGGGGCGAACGCGCGGTTCTGCGCCGGGTTCGTGTTCTTGACCGTACAGTTCAGCGTCCACGGATCCCAGCTTCCGTCGCGCTTGTGGAAATCGAGTTCGAGCTTGAACGTCGTGCCGAGCGCCAGCACCGCCGAACCGGGCGCTCCCGCGGTGAAGGCCGGCACGGAAGTGGCGGTGTCCTGTGCGAAGCCGACCGTGCGCGGCCCGGGTACGTAGGGGGTGATCTGCTCCGGCACGTTCAGTGCTGCCACGGTCGCCGATGCGGGGGTGACGTTCGTACCGGACAGCGGGGCGGTGGCGCGGCCGCGGACCCCGTCGTAGTTGGCGGCGCTGAAGATCGTCGCGTTGTGGAGGGCGCTGAAGGTCGCGGTACCCGCGATCGTGTCCGGGGTGAACGTGCCGCCGGCGGCCACCGTGCCCGGGCCGTCGAACCTGGTCGTGATGTCGAGCGGCTGCTGGCCGATCATGGGGAATCCGCACAGGTACACGACGACGCCGGTGGCATGCGCGGTGGCGGCCGATGCCTGCCCGGTGGTGAGCGGGGAGAGTGCCGCTACCAAGGCGGCGAAGACCGCGCTCATCCGCCGGACCTGCTGTCTCACAAGGCTTCCTCTCACGTCAGGTGACCGGGATCGCCGGGGCGAACGTCCGGTTCTGCGGCGGGCTGGTGACCCGCACGGCACAAGCGACCTGCCACGGCATCCACGAGCCGTTCCGGTCGCGGAGTTCGAGAACGAAGCTCAGCGGCGTACCGAGCGCGAGCGTCGCCGTCCCGGGTGATCCGGCGGTGAAGGTGAGCACTGCGCTGCCCGGGTCTTCCACGAGGTACGCCGTGAAGGGCGCGGCGAACGGGCCGGGCACCTCGGGCAGCTTCATGGTCACGGTGCTCACCGGGGGCGGGAACACGTTCGTCCCGGTGATCGGTGCGGCCAGTCCACCACGGATACGGTCGAAACCGGCGTTGAAGAGGGCGACGGCGGCGGCGTTGAAGGTCATGGAACCGGTGAATCCGGCCGGGGTGAAGCCGCCGCCGCTCGGCACGGAATCGGGGCCGTGGAAGGACATCGTGAGGTACACCGGCTGCGCGCCGACACCGGGAAGGTTGCAGGAGTAGGTGAGGGTGGCGGTGGAGTGGTCCGTCGCCGCCGCGGCCGTGGGTGCCGCGAGAACGCCGGACACGAGGACGACGGTGGCGGCGGCCAGCCTGCCGAGCGCTCGTCGCATGCGGACTCCTTCCACGGACGCGGGGTGACCCGTGCGGGGCGGGCGTCCCCGCCCCGCACGGGTGGTTCATCAGGTGACCGGGATCGCCGGGCTGAACGCCCGGTTCTGCGCCGGGTTGGTGTTCTTCACGGTGCAGTTGAAGTTCCACGCCGTCCAGGTGCCGTCCTTCTTGTGGAAGTCCAGCGGCGCGTTGATCGTGGTGCCGAGGGAGGCGGTCGCCGAACCCGGCGTGCCCGCGGTGAACGTCGGGACGCCGGTGCCCGCGTCCTGGACGATGTTGAACGTCCGCGGTCCCGGCACGTACGGGTTGATCTGCGTCGGAACGTCCAGGTTGGTCACCGTCGCCGAAGCGGGCGAGGCGTTGGTGACCGTGACCGGCATGTTCGCCTTGCCGCGCACGCCGTCGTAGTTGGCGGCGTTGAGCAGCGCGTTGATGGTGGCGTTGATCGTGGCGGAGCCCCCGACGGACGCCGGGGTGAAGGTGCCGCCGGCGGCGACCGAGTCCGGGCCGCTGAAGTTGGCCTTCACGTCCAGCTGCTGCTGGCCGATACCAGGGAAGTTGCACATGTAGGCGACGGTGCCGGTGGCGTAGGTGGTCGCGGCCGCGGCCGTTCCGGCGGTGAGCACGGCGACGGCGCCGAACACGATGCCGGTGGTGGCGACGCCGGCTGACAACTTGCCAAGTCTGCGGGACATACCTGTCATCTCCTTTGATCCAGTTTACGTCTCGGGCGGCTTTCCCCATGCGCCTTTCGGCGGATTCTTCTGATCAAATATGCTCGACTCGAGCGGCTTTCTCGGTGGTGGGGTAAACCGAGGTTACCCGCGAGTTATGTACGTAACAAGGATTCATGTCGACATGTTTCATGGTCGGTGAGAGGCCCGTTCTTTCTTGTCAGTGGACGCTGAATGCGATTATGAAGTTTGTCCGGCGATGACAAAGAAGCCGCCGGCCGGCGGAACCGGGTTAACATTTCCCGCATGGCTTCTGTCAATCGACGACCCGCGACACGGCGCGTGACGAGTACCGCGATAGCCGTAATGATCGCCACGGTTTCCCTTTCCGGCACCGCGCACGCCGCGCCCACCGGCGAACCGCGGCCATGGGGGAGCAACGACTATCAACAGGGGCAGGGCACCGTGCCCGTCTCGGCCTTCGGCGCGACCGCCGTCTCCGCGGGCTCGCTCACCCATCTCGCCCTCAAGGACGGCGGCGTGCTCGCCTGGGGCAACAACAGTTACGGCCAGGCCACCGTGCCCGCCGCGGCGACGTCGGGCGTCTCGGCGATCGCGGCGGGCTGGGCGCACGGACTCGCGCTCAAGAACGGCGGGGTCATCGCGTGGGGCAACGGTTTCTACGGCCAGAACGTCGTCCCGGCCGCCGCCACCTCGGGGGTCACGGCCATCTCCACCACCGCGTACTTCAATCTCGCGCTCAAGAACGGCGGCGTGCTGAGCTGGGGTTCCCGGACCACCGTTCCCCCGGCGGTCTCCTCGGGCGTGACCTCGATCGCCGCGGGTGTCGACCACGGCCTTGCCATCAAGAACGGTGGCGTGATCGGGTGGGGCAGCAACTCGAAGGGCCAGATCACCGTGCCGACGGCGGCGTCGTCGGGGGTGACGGCGATCGCGGGCGGATTCCGCCACAGCATCGCGCTCAAGAACGGCGGTGTCATCGCCTGGGGTGACAACACCTACGGCCAGTCGTCGGTGCCGCCCGAAGCGCAGTCCGACGTCGTCGCCCTCGACGCCGGCTACAACCACAACGTCGTGCTGAAGGCGGACGGGAGTGTCTTCGCCTGGGGCAGCAACCTGAAACAGGAGAGCCGGGACACCAGCTCGGAGCCGCCGATGGACATGTGGAAGTTCTCGGGCGTCTGTGTGCCGGTCTACGCCGTTTCCGCAGGTGACGGCACCGGTGTCGCGCTGGTCGACCCGGCCGCTCCGCAGTTCTGCTGACGGTCTCGTGAGTGGTAAGGACGGTTCTAACCGTCCTTACCACTCACGAGGTCTTAAGACAGGTTCGACTTCATGCTCAGGTTGATCGTGTTGTCGGGACCGGAGATCAACGCCCCCAGCGCGAGGTCGTTGATGAAGCAGTCCTTGAACTCCGGGATGGTGAACGTCCCCGAGGACGGGATGCTCGGCGCGAACAGGTCGACGTTCTTCGACACCAGGGTCAGGTCGAGCGGTTTCACGGTCTTGCAGGCGTTCGGCACCGTCGGGAGCGGGATGACCGGCCAGAACAGGCCGACGACGATGTTGTCGATCAGCATGTTCGCCTGCGAGTGGGTGGTCAGGTCGCCGTTGGCGAGCGTGCCGGTGACCGGGCCGGTCGGCTCGATCCGCACGCGGGCCTTGATCTTGAAGACGCCCGAGACCAGCGAGATGTTCGCGGTCGACGGCGGCAGGGCGAGATCGCCCCGGATGCCGACGTTGTCACCGTCGATGACGAGGGCGCCGTCGAGCTGGCCGGGGCCGAGGTCGAGGGTGCCGCCGGTCTTCTTCACCGTGGTCTTCCCGGTGACGGTGTAGGAGACCGGGATCTCCACCGGGTCGTCCGCCAGGGCGGGGGTCGCGGCGAGGCTGCCCGCCATGGCGAGCGCGGAAGTGAGCGCGACGACCGTGCCGAGACGACGACGGGCTGTTTTAGGGGGAACCGTTCGACCGAGCTGTGTTGATGTGTTCTCGGCGGGGGAACGTACCTCGAACATGATTCTCCTCGTTTTCTCTCCTGGTTTACAAAGCGGATTACCTGGGGATGAGGTCGGTGATGACCCAGTTGTCGCCTTCGCGTTCCGCGGTGATCGAAAGCTGGGCCGCGGCCGTTGTCGAAGAATTGTTGTCGGCCCGGGTGGCCGCTTGATCGAGGAATACCAGCAGTCTCGCTTTACCGTCGCCGAGTTCCTGGACGGCGGATGAGGAGACGCGGGTGGTGAGAACCAGTTTCTGCGCCGGAGCCTTTTCCCGGACTTGCGCGAACAACTGGTTGTAGGACTCCAGTGCCTTGCCTCTGAGCACCGACGCCGCCGCCTTTTCGGTGGCGTCGGTCCGGTCGTAGGAATAGGAGAAGATCTTGTCGAGCGCCACGGTCACCGCGGAGTTCACCTCGGCGGTCGCGCCGACGTCGGTGAGCGCGGTGTTGGCCGCCGACGGCGCCGCCGAGATCGTCTTCGCCTCCAGCGTGAACCACACCCCGGCCGCCACCAGCACGGCCGCCGCGACCAGCAGGATCAACGGCGCCTTCGGTCGCCGCGACGGCTTCCCGGCGACGGCCTCTTCTTCGACGACCTCGGTTTCGGTTTCGGCGGTGGCGGTCATCGCGCACCCACCGGCAGCTGATCGAGCGCGCTGAGCTTCCAGCCCTCGTCCGTCCTGGTCAGCCCGGCGGCGAACCGGTTGCGCTTCGTCGTCGGTGCCGCGCCCTCCTTCGCCATCGTGATCTCCACCGACGCCAGCATCTTGGCCGTTCCCGCGTGGTCGTCCAGTTCGCTGATCGCCGCGTCGAGCACCTTGCCGGTCGAGACGGTCGCGTCCTGGGTGAGCGTCCGTTTCGTCGCGTCGTCGGCCTTGCCCAGTTGCTCGCGCAGCGGGCCGGTGGACGCGGCGAGCCAGTCGGCGATGCCCTGGTCGACGCGGTGGTGGTCGAGGCTGGTGAGCCGGGCGACGAGTTCGCGCCCGGACTTCAGGGCTTCGTCGCGCGAATTCCCGTAAGCCACGGCTTCGGAACCCGTCGCGGTGAACCAGGTGTACCCGGCCCATCCCGCGAACGCGCAGGCCGCGGCGAACACGGCGATCGCGATCTTCAGTTGCGCAGCCACAACATCTCCTCGAGGCTGGTGGACGTCGGCTGGCCGTCGGCGCCGAAGCCGCCGGGGATCGCGGCGGGCGGGACCCCGCCCTTCGGCGCGTTCTGCGAGCCTCGGACCGAACTCGCGTTGCCCTTTTCGAGCGTGCACGCGGCACCGGTGTTGAACGGCAGCGGCGAGAGATCCCTGCTGTCGCGGACCGTCGTGTCCTCATAGCCCTTGGTGCACGGCATCGGGTCGAAGAACGTCAGGACCAGCCCGATCTTCCCGGACCGCTCGTCGACCGCGGCGTCGACCGCGGACACCGCCTTCGGGGTGTTGATCAGCAGCTGCCGGAGGCCGTCGGTGCGGGCGGAGAACACGTGCGACGTGGTGAGCAGGTTCGCCAGCAGGATCGGCAGGCCCGGCTCGTTGTCCCGCAGCAGCCCGGAAAGCTGGGTGGCCGCGTCCGGCGCCGTCGCGATCAGCCGCCGCAGGTCACCGTCCGAACGGGACAGTTGCTCGGCGAACTGCTTGGCGTTACCGCTGAACTGCCGCCACGCCTGCGACGAGTCGACCTGCGTCTTCAGCACGGTCGAGCCGTCGGTGATCAGCTTCTCCGTCTGCGGCAGGTGGTCCGCGGCCTGTTTCGTGAAGTCGGTGGTGGAGTCCAGCAGCACCTGCAGGTTCGCGCCGGAACCGCGCAGGGCGTTGTCGAGTTCGTCGACCACGGTCCGCAGATCCTCGGTCGGCACGGACGCGGTCAGCGAGTCCAGGTCGGTCAGCAGATGCTGCACCGGCAGCGGAACGGCCGTCGCCTCGCGCGGGATGACCGACCCCTCGGCGAGGTACGGCCCGTCGCCGGTCCGCGGCTGGAGGTCGACGAACTGCTCGCCCACCGCTGACCGGTTCGCCACGACCGCCCGCGAGTTCGCGGGGATCGGCGGCGCGTCGTCGTCGATCAGCAGATCCGCTTCCATCCCGCCGTCGGTGAGCCGCAGTTCGCCGACCCGGCCGACGGCGACGCCCCGGTAGGTCACCTCGCCGTTGGTGAACAGGCCCCCGCCGTCGGTCAGGGCGAGCTTCACGGTGTATCCGCCCGCCCCGAATAGCCGGCCGAGCCCCGCGTAGCTGGCACCGACGAACGCCGTCGTCGCCAGCGCGAGGATGACGAACGCGATGACCTGGATCCGGACACGGGTGGTGAGCATCAGCTACCTCCGGAGGACGGCAGCGGCAAGGTCGGGAGGTCCGGCGGAACCCCTTCGCCAGGCGGCGGGAGTTCGACGCCCGGCCCGGGGATGACCGAGGCGTAGACGTTCAGATAGTCGCCCTTGATGCCGTCGCGGACGGCGTCGGTGAACGGGAACGTCGGCAGGATCTCCAGCGATTTGGGCAAGGCCTCGCCGGCGTCGGCCAGCCGCTTGAGGATCGGCGCGAGCGCGGTGAGGTCCGCGACGAGATCGGCCCGGCTCTTCTTGATCACGTCGACGCCGACGCCGGAGAGCCGGTCCAGCGCCTGCAACATCGAGACGAGCTGGGTGCGCTGGTCGGCAAGGCTCTGAAGACCGGGGGTGAGATCGGTGAGCGCACCCTCGACCTGCTTCTTCCGGTTCGCCAATGTGGCCGAGAGCTGGTTGAGCCCGTCGAGCGCGGAGGTGATGTCGGAGCGGTGCGTGTCCAGGTTGGACACCAATTGCTCCACCGTGGACAGGAAGGAGCGGATCTCCTCCTCGTTGCCGTCCATCACCTTCGACAGCTCCCGGTTGATGGTCTGCAACTGGCCGATCCCGCCGCCGTTGAGCAGCAGCGACAGCGCGCCGAAGATCTCCTCGAACTCCGGGTTGCGGTTCGTGCTCGCGACCGGGATCACCGCGCCCTCGCCCAGCCTGCCCTCGGCCTTCGCCGCGCTCGGGGCCAGTTCGATGAACTTCTCACCGAGCAGGCTGGACTGCCGCAGCCGCGCGATGGCGTTGGCAGGCAGGTGGACGTCGCCGTTGACCGCCAGGACGGTCTCGGCCGTCCAGCCGTCTTCGCCGAGCTTGATCGTCTCGACCCGGCCGACCGGGACGTCGCCCACCTTCACCGCGGCCTGCGGCACCAGGTCGAGGACGTCGGCGAACTGCACGGTCACCCGGTACGGATGGTCGCCGATGTCCGCGCCGCCGGGCAGCGGCAGGTCGTAGACGCCCTTGAAATCCGAGGAGCACGCGGTGAGCGCGACACAGCACGCGGCGAGCACGGCGATCTTCCGGTTCGCGGCCATCAGCGCCCCCCGGTGTAGGTGTCGCCGGCGACGGGCAGCGGGAGCGGGGCGTATTCGAGCATGTTGCCGCGGCTCTGCAGCTTGCCGGTCTTCGGGTCGACGGCTTCGAGCACGTTCGTCACCGCCAGCGGGATCGTGTCGAGGGTTTCGGCCAGCGCGGCGCGTTTGTCGACCAGCGTCCCGGTGGTCAGCGCGAGTTTGTCCACATTGGACTTGATCAGCGCGCGGTTGTCCTTGATGAACTGCTGGATCTCCGCCAGCGCGCCGCCGAGGCCGTTGAGCGCGCGAGCGAGCTCGTCCTTGTTCTGCGCCAGCGTCCCGGTCACCGAGGCGAGCTGCTTGTTGACCTCGCTGACGTTCCGGTCGTTGGTCGCCAGCATCGAGGTGAACCGCTGCAGTTCGTCGACGGTGGCGAACAGGTTCTGCGAGTTCCCGGACAGGGTCCTGGCGAGGTCGGCGAAGTTGCGCACCGACTCGTTGAACGGTTTGCCGTTGCCCTGGAGGTTCTTCGCGCCGGTGCGCAGCAGCTCCGAAAGCGCGCCGTCGGCGTTCGCGCCCTTGGGGCCGAGCGCCTTGGCGAGCGTGTCGAGGCTGGAGTAGAGCTGGTCGAGTTCCACCGGGGTTCCGGTGCGCTCGACCGGGATCACCGCGCCGTCGTTCAGCCGGTTCCCGGTGCGGGTGAGCTTGGTGAACTGGACGTAGCGGTCGGCCACCACACTGGGCGCCACGACCAGGACGTTCGTGTCGGCGGCGATCGGGGTCGACCCGTCGACGGTCAGGACGACCTTGACCCGTTCTCCTTCGGGGTCCACCGATTCGACCTGGCCGACGCGGACGCCGAGCACCCGCACGTCCGATCCGCTGTAGACGCCGACGGCGCGCGAGAAGTACACGGTGACGCGGTCGAGCCCGTTACCGGAGAAGATCCACCAAAGCCCGCCGACGACGGCCAGCGCGAGCACGAGCGCGAGGGTGACGAATCTGCTGATCACCGGCCACCTCCCGGGATCGGCGGGGTGCAGGGATCCCGGTTCTCCGGGATGAGTCCGCACAGGTAGCCGTCGACCCAGCGCCCGTTGCCGAGCGAGTTGTTCACCACGCGGAAGTACGGCGCGGCGAGTTCGAGGCTCTTGGCGAGATTGTCGTTCTGCCGCTGCAGGATGTCGGTCACCTCTCCGAGCTGGCTGAGCGCTCCGCCGAGCTGGTCCTTGTTGTCCCGCACCAGCCCCGAAAGCTGGGTGGCGAGCTCCTGCGAGCCGGTCAGCAGGTCGTGGATCGCCTGCCGCCGCTTGTCCAGTTCGGTCAGCAGCAGGTTGCCGTCCGAAAGGAGTTTGGCGAAGTCGTCGTTCGAGTTCGCGAGCGTCGTGGTGAGGCCGTGCGCGTTGGACAGCAGGCTGGCGAGCTCGTTGTCCCTGGAGGACACGGTCTTCGACAGCGAGGTCAGCCCTTCCAGCGCCTTCTTGATATGCGCGGGCGAGTTCTTGAACGTGTCGCTCAGCGTGGTGAAGCTCTCCGCGAGCTGATCGGTGTCGATGGCGCCCGCGGTGTCGGCCAGCCCGTTGAACGCCTCGGTGACGTCGTACGGCGTCACGGTCCTGGTGCGCGGGATGACCTGCTTCGGGTTCTGCACCGACTCGCCGGTCGGGCGCAGGGCGAGGAACTTCCGGCCCAGCAGGGTCTTGATCTTGATCTCGGCGGCGGTCCGGTCGCCGATCCAGGCGTCCTTGACCCGGAAGCTGACCACCACGTGGTCTTCGGCGAGCCGGACGTCGCTCACCTCGCCGACCTTGATCCCGGCGATGCGGACTTCGTCGTCCTGCTGCAGCCCGGCCGCCTCGGAGAATTCGGCCTGGTACGTGGTCCCGGAGCCGATGATCGGCAGGTTCTCGTAGTTGAGCGTCGCGGTCAGCACCGCGGCCGCGACGGCACTGCCGACGAGACCGACGACGATCGGGTTCCGCTCCTTGAAGGGTTTCACGACGTGCACCTCTCCGCCGTCGCCGGGACCCCGCGCGGAGGCTTGGTCTGCAGGACGGCCGAGCACAGGTAGAAGTTCATCCACGTTCCGTAGGAGCCGATCCGCCCCAGGTCGTTCAGCTTCCCCGGGAGGACGGTGAGGAAGCGGTCGACCTCGGCCTTGCCGGTCTCCGTCGTCAGCTGACCGGCGAGCAGGCCCAGTCCTTCGATGCTGTCCTTGAGCGGCTTCCTGCCCTGTTCGAGCAGGCCGGCGGTGGCGGTGGTGAGGTCCGCGAGCCCGGACACGGCCTCCCCGATCTCGGTGCGGTCACCGGCGAGCCCGGCCACCAGCTCCTTCAGCGTGGAGACCAAAGTGGACAGTGCGTCGCCCTTGCCGTTGATGCTCTTGAGCACCGTGTCCAGATTCGTGATCACGTCACCGATCACCTTGTCGCGGCCGGCGAGCGTGGTGGTCAGCGAACCGGTGTGCGCCAGGAGGCTTTCCACCGTGCCGCCCTCGCCCTGCAGTACCTGGACGATCTCGCCGGAGAGCTGGTTGACGTCCTTGGGCGACAGGGCCTGGAACAGCGGTTTGAAGCCGTTGAACAGTTCCGTGAGATCCAGTGCCGGCGTCGTCCGCTCCAGCGGGATCTCGGCGCCGGGCTCCAGGAGCTCGGGGGTGCCCTTGCCGCGTTCGAGCGCGATGTAGCGCTGGCCGACCATGTTGCGGTACTTGATCACCGCGGTCACGTCGGCGGGCAGCCTGCGCTGGGAGTCGAGGGAGAACCGGACGCGGGCCAGGCTCTGGTCGGCGATCTCGAGTTCCTCGATCTGGCCGACCCGCACCCCGGAGATCCGGACGTCGTCGCCGACGTTGAGAGACGTCGCGTCGAGGAACTTGGCGCTGTAGGTCTTCGTGTCACCGAGGCCGGTGTTCGTGATGGACACCGCCAGCAGCACCGTGGCCAGCGTCGTGACGACGACGAAGATCAGCCCCTTGATCAGCGGGCTCACGAAGTTCCTCATCGCAGCGTCACCTCCGTGCCCCGGTAGAGCGGGCCGACGAGCACGCTGCCCCAAGCGGGGACCTGCGCCGCCGGGACACCGATGGACGGCGCGACGAGCGTGGAGATCAGCTCCCGTTCCTGCGGCGAGTTCGCCAGGCCGAGGTCGCCCTGTGCGCCAGGGAGGGCCGCCGTCCGCTCACCGGTCGCCACGATCCCTTGGCTCATCAGGCCGTTCGTCGGGTAGCAGCGCGGTTCCCCGGCGGCGTTGTAGACCGGGTCGTCCTTGCCGGGCACGTATTTGCCCCGGGGCTGGCTGACGGTGATCTCCGCGTGGAGGCCAGGTTCGTCGGTCCCGGCGCCCAGCACCCTGTCCATCTGCGGTTTCAGCTCGGCCATCGCGCGCAGTGTGCAGGCGAAACTGGGCGAGTACTTCGCGGCGACCTCCAGTGGTGCGCGGCTGTCGGCGGCGAGCGCGATGATGTTGGCGCGGTTGTTGGCGAGGAACGTCGTGACCTGCTGGGAAGACGACGTCACCTGCTGGTACACCGACGCCAGTTCGGCCCGTTTCTCCTTGACCGTGTCGAGCGTGACGGCCGAGGCGCTCAGCGCGTCGAGCAGATCCGGCGCGATGTCGCCGTACAGCTTCGAAACCGTGGCGAGGTCGCGGATGTTGTCGTTCAGCTTCGGCAGGTTCGGGTTGAAGTCCTTCAGATAGGCGGCCGCCGTGGCGAGCGTGTCGCCGATCTGGTCGCCGCGGCCTTCCAGCGCGGTGGCGACGGTGGTCAGCGTGGTCGCGAGTTTCTGCGGTTGGACGGCTTTGAGCAGGGGCAACAGGTTGTCGAAGACGCGTTCCAGCTCGATAGCGTTAGCCGACCGGTCCTGCGTGATCACGTCGCCCGCCGCCAGCGGCTGCGCCTTTGATCCGTCCGGAATGGACAGTTGCACGTACCGCTCACCGAACAACGTCTTCGGCACGAGCAGCGCGGACACGTTCTTGGGCAGTTTCGAGACCTTGCCGGGCTCCATGGCCAGGTCGATCTCCGCGCCGCCCGGCGTCGCGCGGACGTCACGGATCTCGCCGACCACCACGCCACGCGCCTTGACCTGCCCGCCCTGGCGCAACTGGTTGCCGACGCGGTCCGCCTGCAGCGTCACCGGCACGGAGTCGACGAAATCCTTCCGGTAGATCTTGATCGACAGCAGCACGAGGGCGGACATCACCACGAGGAACAGCACCCCGGCCGTCCTGACCCCGGCTTTGCGCAGCCCGCGCCTGCTCATCCGGCCACCTGCACCGTCGTGGTCGCGCCCCAGATCGCGAGGCTGAGGAAGAAGTCCAGCACGCTGACCGCCACGATCGCGGTCCGCACCCCGCGGCCGACGGCGACGCCCACGCCCGCCGGGCCGCCGCTCGCGCGGAAGCCGTAGTAGCAGTGGGCGAGCACGATCACGACGCTGAACACCAGCACCTTGCCGAACGACCAGAGCACGTCGCCCGGGGGCAGGAACAGCAGGAAGTAGTGGTCGTAGGTGCCCGCGGACTGGCCGTAGAACCAGACGGTGATCTGGCGTGACGCGAGATACGAGGTCAGCAGGCCGATCGCGTACAACGGGATGACCGCGAGGAAACCCGCGATGATCCGCGTGGTCACCAGGTACGGGACGCTGGGGATGCCCATCACTTCCAGCGCGTCGATCTCCTCGGAGATCCGCATGGCGCCCAGCTGCGCGGTGAAACCGCAGCCGACGGTGGCCGACAACGCCAACCCCGCCACGAGCGGCGCGATCTCGCGGGTGTTGAAGTACGCGGAGACGAACCCGGCGAACGCCGACGTGCCGACCTGGTTGAGCGCCGAGTACCCCTGGAGCCCGACGACCGTGCCGGTGAACACGGTCATCCCGATCATCACGCCGATCGTGCCGCCGATGACCGCGAGCGCGCCGCTGCCGAAGCTGACTTCGGCCAGCAGGCGGGTGATCTCGCGGAGATAGCGGCGCACCGCGCGCGGCACCCAGGCGAGCGCCTTGAGGAAGAAGAGGATCTGGTCGCCGAGCGTGTCCAGGAACCCGAACCGGCGATCGACCGCTTCGCGGACCCGCGCCGTACGCGTGGGGGAAGTCGTGACCATCAGCTGCCCTTCGCCGGGACGAGCTGCAGGTAAAGCGTCGTCAGCACGAGGTTCAACAGGAACAGGAGGAGGAACGTGATGACCACGGATTGGTTCACCGCGTCACCGACGCCTTTCGGGCCGCCTTTCGGATTGAGCCCTCGATAAGAGGCGACGATCGCCGCGACGAAACCGAAGATGACCGCCTTGATCTCGCTGATCCAGAGGTCCGGGAGCTGCGCGAGCGCGGAGAAACTGGCCAGATACGCACCCGGTGTCCCATTCTGCATGATGACGTTGAAGAAATAACCGCCGAGGACGCCGACCACGCTGACCATTCCGTTGAGGAACGCGGCGACCCCCATCGCGGCGAGCACCCGCGGCACGATCAGGCGCTGGATGGGGGAGACCCCGAGCACCTCCATCGCGTCGATCTCCTCGCGGATCGTGCGGGACCCGAGGTCCGCGCACATCGCCGAGCCGCCGGCGCCCGCGATCAGCAACGCGGTCACGATCGGGCTGGCCTGCTGGATGATCGCCAGCACGCTGGCCGCGCCGGTGAAGGACTGCGCGCCGATCTGCGCGGTCAGCGAACCGATGTGCAGCGCGATCACCGCGCCGAACGGGATCGCGACCAGCGCCGTCGGCAGGATCGACACACTCGCGATGAACCAGAACTGCTGGATCAGTTCGCGGGCCTGGAACGGCCGCCGGAAGGTCAGGCGGACGACGTCGAGGCCGAGTGAGTAGAGCCTGCCGGTCTCCCGGATCGCACCCGCGCCGGGGAATGAGGGTGCGTTAGTCCGGACGCCCACGCCGACCCTCCCGTTTTCCGGGCACGGCGAATACACCCCAGCTTGCGCAATTCCTTTGCTCCGAATGGCGGAACGGAATCGTTGAATAGGGTCAACGGGGTGTTACCGTGCAGTTTGCTACTGGTCGGTACGCTAATCACGCGCCTGCCTGGTGACAAGAACTTCGGTGTGATCAAGACGTCACGTCCTGGTAACCGGAGAATTCTTGTTCTTTTGTGACAAAGGCGCGCGGGGGTCTTGTCCGTTCTTTCGCGTTCGGTGACGCGTTGGTCCATTCGTGGCGCGGGCTTGGTTGGTGCCAAGTCCGTGAAGGCCTCCTTGAGGGACTCAGGGTCCCTCAAGGAGACCTTCACGGAACGGGCAGCGTTCAGGGGACGGCGAGGCTCGGGTGAGCGGTGTTGCGAAAGCCACTTTCGCAACCGTCAACGTTGCGAAAGTGGCTTTCGCAACGTGGCCGCCGGGTTGGCGCGCCCGGTTCGCCGTGCGGCATCGACGGTCATGGCAGGAATCTTCGCTCGCCCGAGCCGAACGTCCGTGAAGGCCTCCTTCCCTACCTTGAGCGTAGGGAAGGAGGCCTTCACGGCGCCCGGCGTCAGCGCGCCAGTTCGGCGACCAGTTCGTACGACCGCACCCGGTCCGCCTGGTCGTGCACCATGGTCGTGATCATCAGCTCGTTCGCGCCCGTGTCGGCCAGCAGGGTCTCGAGTCCCTTGTGGACCGTCTCGGGCGAACCGATGATGCTGCTCGCGGCCCGGTCTTCGATGAACACGCGCTCGATGTCGGTGTACGGGTAGGCCGCGGCGTCTTCCGGCGTCGGCAGCGGAATGGGGCGGCCCTTGCGCAGGCTGAGGAACGTCAGGCCGCTGGGGGCGGCGAGGTACTGCGCGCGCTCGTCGGTTTCGGCGGCGACCACGGAGACGCCGAGCATCACGTACGGCTCGTCGAGGACGTCCGACGGTTTGAACGAGTCGCGGTAGAGCGCCACGGCGGGGAGCGTGTTCTCGGCGCTGAAGTGGTGCGCGAACGAGAACGGCAGGCCCAGTTCGCCCGCCATCCGCGCGCTGAAGCCGCTCGACCCGAGCAGCCACACCGGCGGCTTGTTGCCTTCGGCGGTCACGGCGTTGACGGCGCGCTGGTCGGAGTGCTCGAAGTAGGCCAGCAGCTCCGAGAACTGCTGCGGGAAGTTCTCCGCGGTGAGCCCGCCGGGGCCGCGCAGCGCCAGCGCGGTCCGCTGGTCGGTGCCCGGGGCGCGCCCGATGCCGAGGTCGATCCGGCCGGGATGGAACGCCTCCAGGGTGCCGAACTGCTCGGCCACCACCAGCGGAGCGTGGTTCGGCAGCATGACCCCGCCGGAGCCGACCCGGATGCGTTCGGTGGCGGCCGCGACCTGGCCGATCATCACGGCGGTCGCGGAGCTCGCGATACCGGGCATGTTGTGGTGCTCGGCGAGCCAGTACCGGTGGTAGCCGAGGGCTTCGGTCCGGCGCGCGAGGTCGAGGGTGTTGCGCAGCGAATCCGCGACACCGCCTCCGGCCACGACGGGCGAGAGGTCGAGCACGGACAGCGGGATGTCAGGCAGAGAGGTCACGCATCGGTACAACGCCGCGGGCCCCCGATCCCTTCCCGCACCTGTCGATCGATCGAAATTAACCGACTCGATGTACCCGGTACTCGGCGGAGTTCCCCCGTTTCCACGGTACGGTTGCCCCCTAATGCGAGCGTGGGAAAACCACTGAAAAGAAAGGATTGAGGGTGCCGCGTCCGGAACGACCGCTGGACCCCGGGGACGATCCGTTGCTGGGGTTCGCCGCCGATCTCCGCCGGCTGCGGGAGAAGGCCGGAAATCCGACGTACCGGGAGCTGGGCAGGCGTGCCCACTACTCCGCCGGCACCCTCTCCGAGGCCGCCGGCGGGAAGAAGATGCCCAGCTTGGCGGTCACGTTGGCCTACGTCCGGGCGTGCGACGGCCCAGAGGAGGAGTGGGAGGCGCGATGGCACGACGTGACCGAGCGGACGCGCGCCGGAGTCGACGATTCACCGGTTACCCCGCTGAATGGGGAATCGGTCCCTTATATCGGCCTTGCCGCATTCGGGCCGGATGACGCGAGCCGATTCTTCGGTCGCGAACGACTTGTCGGAAAACTCGTCACGCGGCTTTCGAACCAACGATTCTTGGCCGTTCTGGGGGCTTCGGGTTCCGGTAAGTCGTCCTTGCTCCGGGCGGGTCTCCTCCCGGCCGTCGCCGAGACCTCGGTCACGCTGCTGATGACCCCCGGATCGCGGCCGCTGCAGGAATGCGCCGTCCAGTTCGGCGCCGCGCTCGGGCTCGCCCCGGGCGGGCTGCTCGCGGAGTTCACCGGCCATCCCCGCAACCTCGGCCTCGCCGCCCGTCAGCTGGTCGCCGACCGCGAGGGCGACGTCGTGCTGGTCGTCGACCAGTTCGAGGAGGTCTTCACGCTCTGCCAGGACGCCGACGAACGGACGGCCTTCCTGTCGGCGCTGGTCACCGCGACGACCGAGCCGGAGAGCCGGACCAGGGTCGTCCTCGGCATCCGCACCGACTTCTACACCCACTGCGCGCGGCATCCCGAGCTGGTCGAGGCCATGCAGGACGCGCAGATCCTCGTCGGCCCGATGAGCACCGAGGAGCTGCGGCAGGCCATCTCACGGCCGGCGATCGACGCCGGGTACCGCGTCGAGAACGCGCTGGTCTCGCGGCTCGTCGCCGACGCGACCGGGCAGCCCGGCGTGCTGCCGCTGCTCTCGCACGCCCTGCTGGAGACCTGGCGCCGCCGCCACGGCAACACCCTCACCCTCACCGGCTACGAGTCCACCGGCGGGATCGAACGGTCGGTCGCGCAGACCTCCGAGCACACCTTCACCGCGCTGACCGAACACCAGCAGCGGCTGGCGAACCAGATCTTCCTGCGGATGACCGCGCTCGGCGAAGGCACCGAGGACACCAAACGCCGCATCACCCGCGACGAGGTGGACACCGACGACCCGGACGTCGCCGTCGTGCTGGACAGGCTGGCGTCGTCGCGGCTGGTCACGCTCGACGACAACGGCATCGAGATCGCGCACGAGGCGCTGATCCGGGGCTGGCCGCGCCTGCGCGAATGGCTCGCCGAGGACCGTGAGGGCCTGCGCGTGCACCGCCAGCTCACCGAGGCGACCGACGCGTGGGAATCCGTCGGCCGCGACGACGGCTGGCTCTACCGCGGCACGCGGCTGGCCATCGCCAGGGAGTGGGCGGAGGAGCACGACAGCGCGCTTTCCCAACGTGAACGCCGGTTCCTCGAGGCGAGCGCCGCGATCGAGAACCACGAGCAGGCCGTCGCCCGGCGCCGCACCCGGCGGCTGCGTCAGCTGGTCGCGCTCCTGGCCGTCCTGCTGGTGCTGGCGACGGCCGCGATGGCGTACGCCGTCCGTGCCGAGCAGACCGCGACAGCCCAGCGCAACAGCGCGCTCGCGCAGAAGGTCGCCGGGCAGGCCATCGAGATGCGGACGACGAATCCGGCGCTGGCCGCGCAGCTCGCGCTGGCGGCGTACCGCGTCGATCCGAGCGTGGACACCCGCGGCAGCGTGCTCGGGATGTTCGAGTCGCCGTACTCGACCCGCGTCCGCGGGCACGGCCATCGCGTCAACGCGACCGCGCTGCGCGGCGACGGCCAGGTGATGGTCACCGGCAGCTGGGACCAGACGGCCAAGCTGTGGGACGTCAAGGATCCCCATCGCCCGAGCGAGCTGGCCACGCTGACCGGGCACACCGGCAACGTCAACTCGGTGTCGTTCAGCGCCGACGGCACCGCGGTCGCGACGGCGGGCTGGGACAAGACCGCGCGGCTCTGGAACGTCGCCGATCCCGCGAAACCCGGGCCGGGAGTGCTGGTCGGGGAGCATCCGAGCCGGGTCAACGCGGTGGCGTTCAGTCCGAAGGCGGCGGTGCTCGCCACCGCCGACGGCGACGGCACGGTGCGCCTGTTCGACGTCCGCGATCCCGCGAAACCCGTGCTCGCGGCCACGCTGCCCGGGCACACCGGCAACGTCAACGGTCTCGCCTACGCCCCCGACGGGCGGACGCTCGTCTCGGCAGGCGCGGACAAGACCGCGCGGCTGTGGGACGTCGCCGACCCGCTTCAGGCCAAGCCCCTCGGAGTGGTGAGCGGGCACACCGCCGGGATCCACTCCGCGACGTTCAGCCCGGACGGCCGGACGCTCGCCACCGCGAGCATCGACCAGACGGCGCGCCTGTGGAACGTCGCCGATCCGATGGCGCCGTCGCCGCTGGGGACGACGGCCGCGCACAAGACCATCGTGCGGTCCGTGGCGTTCAGCCCGGACGGGACGACGCTGGCCACGACCGGTTTCGACCGTGCCGCCCGGCTGTGGGACGTGACCGATCCGGCGAATCCGCGCGAGAAGCCTTCGCTCGTCGGGCACACCGCGGCCGTGGTCTGGGCGGTGTTCTCCCCGGACGGCCGCACGCTCGTGACCGCGAGCGACGACCAGACGGTGCGGATGTGGGATCTGCCGGGTCCCGCGATCAGCGGTCCGTCGAGGTCGGCCTGCCGGGCGGTGTTCAGCTCCGACGGGAAGCTCCTGGCCACCGGCAGCCAGGACGGCGTGGTGCGCCTGGTCGACGTCTCCGACACCCGCAATCCGCGTGAGATGGGCAAGGTCGCGGGCTTCGGCCAGGGCGTCTGCGGTCTCGCGTTCAGTCCGGACGGGCGGACGCTCGCCGCCGGCTCCTGGGACCACACGATGCGGCTGATCGACGTCGGTGATCCGCACAAGCCGGTCGACATGGGCGTCTTCTACCGGCCGTCGGAGGAGATCGACCCCGTCGCGTTCAGCCCGGACGGCCGGACGCTCGCGACCGCGGGTTCCGGGCATACCGTGAAGCTGTGGGACGTCTCCGACGTCCGGCGGCCCGTCGAACTCGCGACGCTGGCCGGACATGAGGACGACGTCCATTCGATCGCGTTCAGCCCGGACGGCCGCACCCTGCTCAGCGGCGGATGGGACCACACCGCCCGGCTGTGGGACGTCTCGATGGCGAAGCCACTCTCGGTCCTGAAGGGGCACTCCGACACGGTGTTCTCGGTCGCCTACAGCCCGGACGGCAAACTCGCCGCCACCGGCAGCGCGGATCGCACCGGCAGGCTCTGGGACGTGACTGATCCGGCGGCCCCGCGCGAGGCGGCACTGCTGGCCGGGCACACCGACAACGTCATCTCGGTCGCCTTCAGCGGGGACGGGAAGACGTTCTCGACCGGCAGCTACGACCGGTCCGTGCGACTATGGGACGTCTCCGATCCGGGATCCGTCCGCGAATCGGCGAACCTGACCGACGACGTCGACCGGGTCAACGCCGTGGCGTTCGCCCCCGATGGGCACACGCTCGCGGGTTCGGTCGCGGACGGCAGCGTGCGGTTGTGGGAGACCAGCCCCGAACGGGCCGCCGAACGCATCTGCGCGACGGTGTACCCGCGGATCACGCCGGACGAGTGGGAACAACACCTGCCGGGGCTCGATTACCGGCCTCCGTGCCCATGACCACGGCCGATACGTTGTTCGGCGTTGTTGTTCGGTGGATTCGCCGTGACACCGAACAACGAAGAGGCGCTAGAAATACCCCTGGACGTGCGATGCGTCCCCACATCGTTCACTCACCGGGGGTCTGAAGGGCTCCTTCAGGGCATTCACCAGTGTCCTGAAGGAGCCCTTCAGCTTTTTTCGCCTCTGATCACGCGAGTTACGCCTTCAAGCACGCGAGTTACGCCTTCAAACACACGTGTCGTCCATCCAGTCACGCGTGTCGTCCGTTGGATCACGCGTGTCGTCCGTCCCGGCACGCCGAACTCGCGTGATCAGGCACGTAACTCGCGTGCTTGAAGGCGTAACTCGCGTGATTGAGCGGCGAACTCACGTGATCAGATGGACGACTCGCGTGATCAGGCGGCCGGGATCCAGTCCGGGTTCGAGGCCAGGACGGTCAGCTGCTGGGTCGCGCGGGTCAGCGCGACGTACAGCACCCGGCGTCCGGTGGTCGACTCCGTGATGAGGTCGTTCGGCTCCACCAGGACCACGGCGTCGTACTCGAGGCCCTTGGAGTCGAGGCTGCCGACGACCTTGAGCCGCTCGTCCGACAGCCCGTCGAGCCAGCCTTCGATCTCGGGCACCCGGTCCATGGCGGTGATCACGCCGACGGTGCCTTCGACGACCCCCAGCATCTCCTTCACCGCGGCCTGCGTCGCCGCCTCCAGGCCGGCGGCCTCGACGGGCCGGACCTCCGGTGTGACGCCGGTCTGCCGCACCGCGCGCGGAAGCTCGTCGGCCTCCGCGTGCCCCGCGACGACCTTCGCGGCCAGATCGAAGATCTCCGCCGAGTTCCGGTAGTTGGTGCGCAGGGTGAACCGGCGCCGGGTCGTCTTGAGCCCGAAGGCCTGGTCCCGCGCCATCGCGGCCTCGGCCGGATCCGGCCAGGAACTCTGCACCGGGTCGCCGACCACGGTCCAGCTCGCGTACTTGCCGCGCCGCCCGACCATCCGCCACTGCATCGGCGAGAGGTCCTGCGATTCGTCGACGACCACGTGCGAGTACTCGTCGTAGTGCTCGGGCCGGGTCGGGGCGCCGCCGCGTTCCGGGTTGACCTCGATGTTCTGGCGGGCCCGGCGGCTCTTGGGCGGCGTGCCGATGAGGACGCGCAGCTCGTCGAGGAGCGCGACGTCCGCGATGGTCCAGCCGCGCGAGCGGTCGGCGAAATCGGCCGCGAGCATGCTGATCTCGCCGCGGTTGAGCAGGCCCTTCGCCGCGGAGGCGAGCCGCTTCTCGCTGCCGAGCCAGCGCAGGATCTGCGCCGGGTACAGGATCGGCCACCAGGTCACCAGGAACCGGTGGAACTCGATGCGCTCACCGAGTTCGGTGATCAGCTCGGCCTTGTCGATCTGACGCCCGTCGTCCTTCGCGTGCTGCTCGGCCTTCGCGGCGAGCGCGTCGAGCAGCAGTTCGGCGGCGCGGATCCGCGACCGGTTCGGCGGCCCGCCCGCGGTGTGCACCTTGCGGCGCACCTTGTCGAGCTCGCGCGCGTTGAGCCGCAGCACCTCGCCGCGGTAGACGATCTTCATGTCCTCCGGCGCGTCTTCCGGCGTGTCCCGCAGCGCGCGCAGCAGGATCTTGCGCATCCGCAGCGATCCCTTGATCGCCGCCAGCGGAGCCGGGTCCTGACGGGTCGCTTCCAAGCCGTCGAGGACCTCGCCGAGCGCGCGCAGTTCGACGTTCGTCTCACCCATCGACGGCAGCACCCGCGAGATGTAGCTGGTGAACACCCCGGACGGGCCGATCACCAGCACACCCGCGCCGCCGAGCTGGCGGCGGTGGCGGTAGAGCAGGTACGCCGCGCGGTGCAGCGCGACCGCGGTCTTGCCGGTGCCGGGGCCGCCGGTGATCTCCGTGACCCCGCGCCACGGCGCCCGGATGACCTCGTCCTGCTCCTTCTGGATGGTGGCGACGATGTCCCGCATCTTCTCGCCACGCGACCGGCCGAGCGCGGCCATGAGGGCGCCTTCGCCGACGATCTGCATCCCGTCGGGGACCGCGTCGGCGATCAGGACGTCGTCGTCGACGTCGAGCACGTTCTGGCCGGAGCACCGGATCACCCGGCGCCGGACGACGTCCATCGGCTCCTCGGCCGTCGCCTGGTAGAACGCCGCGGCCGCGGGCGCGCGCCAGTCGGTGACGAGGTTGTCGAACTCGGCGTCGCGGATGCCGAGGCGGCCCACGTAGATGTGGTCGTTGTCGAGGTGGTCGAGCCTGCCGAACACCAGGCCCTCGTACTCCGCGTCGAGGGTCTGGAGGGTCTGATTGGCGTGGTACACCATCATGTCCCGTTCGAACAGCATGGACGCCTGCTCGAAGATGGCTTCCCGCCCGGCGCCATGGCCGATCTCATAGCCCTTGGTACGCATGGCCTCAGCCTGGGCTCGCAGTTCGGCGAGCCGGGTGTAGACGGTGTCCACATGGGCTTGCTCGATGGCGATCTCGGCCCGTCTGACCCGAGGTTCGGACACGCAACGCTCCTAAACGCTTCTATCGCCTCCGAGGGCGAAGGACGACTCTACGCGAGCTGGGCGGCGGCTTCACCAAGTCCCGGCCAACGTCACGATGGAAGGCGTTGAGGCACGATGCACCCATGACCAGGATCGTGGCGGGGACCGCGGGCGGCAGGCGGCTGAAGGTCCCGCCGAAGAGCACGAGGCCCACCTCGGAACGCGTGCGCGAGGCGCTGTTCAACGCGCTCGAGGTCGCCGGCGAACTGCAGGGGGCCCAGGTCCTCGACCTTTACGCCGGTTCGGGCGCGCTCGGGCTGGAGGCGTTGTCCCGCGGCGCGTCCGGCGCGCTGTTCGTCGAGTCGGACCGGCGCGCGGTCGAAGTGCTCAAGGGGAACGTCGCCGCGCTGGGGCTCGGCGGCACGGTCCGGGCCGGGGCCGTCGAGTCCGTCGTGGCCGCTCCGGCGCCGGAAACGTTCGACATCGTCCTCGCCGATCCGCCCTACGCAGTCGATTCCACCCGCCTGGGGGAGGTCATGGCCGCGCTCGCGGCGGGCCGGTGGATCACCGACGGGGCGCTTCTGGTGATCGAACGCGCCGCGCGGGACGGCGAGCCGGACTGGCCGCCGGGTTTCGAGCCGATGCGGACGAAGCGCTACGGCGACACCGCGCTCTACTGGGCCGAATATCAGGTGTGACGCAGAACGCGCAGAACGCGCAGGACGTTCCCCGCCTTGGTAGCGTCCGCGCCATGCGGCGTGCGGTCTGTCCCGGGTCCTACGACCCGGCCACCAATGGACATCTCGACATCATCGAGCGGGCGGCCAAGCTGTTCGACGAGGTCGTCGTCGCGGTGGGGGTGAACAAGAGCAAGAAGGGCCTGTTCACCACCGAGGAGCGGATGGACATGCTTCGCGAGATCACCGCGAAGCTGCCGAACGTCCGCGTCGACTCGTGGCAAGGACTCCTGGTCGACTACTGCCGCGAAAACGACATCATCGCGGTCGCGAAGGGGCTGCGGTCGGTCAGCGACTTCGACTACGAGCTCCAGATGGCGCAGATGAACCGTGAGCTGACCGGGCTCGAAACCCTGCTGATGGCGAACAACCCGGCGTACGGGTTCGTGTCGAGCTCGCTGGTCAAGGAGGTCACCGCGCTCGGCGGCGACATCGAGCACCTGGTGCCGCCGGTAGTGTTCAAACGCCTCTCGGAGAAGTATTCCGAACGAGGTTGACCCGAACGGCCGAAGCCGTTGGTCGGTAGGCGGCGAGAGTTCATCTCGGCGCCTTCTGGTGAATACGCGATCGGGTTATGGTCCGAAAATGACCAACAAACGATCGCGGGTCGCCGCCGCGCTGCTCGTTCTGCTTGTCACGTTCTTCGGTGGGCTCAGTGCCGCGCAGGCCACGGCCGCCCCCGTTTCCATCCAGCAGAACCCGTGCGGGGATCTCACCGGGTTCAAGCACGTGTCGCTGTCGTCGCTGCCCGCCGAGGCGACGACGACCTACGACCTCATCCAGAAGGGTGGCCCGTTCCCGTATCCGGACAAGGACGGCACGGTCTTCTCCAACCGCGAGAACATCCTCCCGAAGTGCGCGTCGGGCTACTACCGCGAGTACACGGTCCCGACGCCGGGCTCGCCCGATCGCGGTGCGCGCCGCATCGTCACCGGTAACGCCGGCGAGCACTTCTACACCGCCGACCACTACAAGACCTTCTCCGTGATCGACGCCGACGGCACCCCGGCGCCGTCCTGCGGTGACACCTCGAAGCTGACGAAGATCGGCTACTCGACGCTGTCCTCCGCCGCGAAGTCCGTGGTGGACAAGGCCCGTGGCGGCGCGACCGGCACGGTCTACGAGAACCGCGAAGGCGTGCTGCCGTCGTGCGCCGCCGGCTACTACCAGCTGTTCCCGGTGGGCACGAGCGACCGCGTGATCTCCGGCAAGGGCGGCGAGGTCGTCTACACGCCGGACCGCTACGCGACCTTCAAGCTGGTGAATCTCGCCGGCTGACCCGTCCGTGCAACATTTCGTGCCTCCTCGTCCGTGAGATACACCGGAACGCGGACGAGGAGGCACGATGCGGTCTGGGGACGATGCGAGCTTCAGGGAGTTCGCCAGGGACAAGGCGCTACCGCTCAGACGGACGGCGTACCTGCTCTGCGGCGACTGGCATCTCGCGGAGGATCTGGTCCAAGTCGCGCTCATCAAGCTCTACCGGGTCTGGCCGAAGGTCCGCCGGAAAGGGCCCGTCGACAACTACACGAGGCAGATCCTGATGCGCTGCTGGCTCGACGAGCGGCGACGTCCATGGCGGAGCAGAGAGAACCGCGACGGCGTCGTCCCCGAAGAGCCCGTGGCCCCGGCGACCGCCGGGATCTCGGATTCGCTGCTGCGCGCCCTCGCCGAAGTTCCCCCGAAACAGCGCGCCGCCGTCGTGCTGCGCTACTGCGCCGATCTGCCGGCCGCGGAGGTCGCCGTCGCGCTGCGCTGTTCGGAAGGGACGGTCAGGAGCCAGGCCGCGCGGGGGCTCGACGTCCTCCGCGCGGCCCTGCAGAGACAGCACGACGAGGCTGTCTCCGGGAGGAGCGCGTGATGGACGAACTCGAGAACAGGCTGCGCGGGATCACACTGGCCGAGCCCCCGCTCGGCTTCGACCCGGACGAGGTCGCCGGTACGGCGGCGAAGAAGGTGCGGAACCGGCGGGCGGTGGCGCTGACCGGGGGAGCCACGCTGGCGGTGATCGCGGCGGCGGTGGTGTTCGTGGCGCCGGGAAGCGGTCCGGCGCAGGTCTCACCGGCCGCTTCTTCGGCGCAGGCCGCGCCGAAGGACGATCTCCAGCACCTCAAGGACGTGGTGCCGAAGGTGATCGTCGGCGCGAAGGACATCGAAGTGGGTGCCTTCGCGGCAGCGCACGGCGACCTGAAGACCTCGCAGATCAGGTTCACCGACGCCGAAGGGCGGGAGCGGGGCGTCAACCTCACCATCAGCGGTCCGGTGAGCACGAAGGAGGGCTATCCGCGCGAGGGCCGGTGCGAGCCGGAGAAGCTGGTCGACGGGATCGGGCCCGACCGGAAACCGATGCGGTGCGCGGAACTTCCCCAGCCGGACGGGAGCTTCGTGGTGATCACCGAAACCGCCCCGAAATCCGCGGGCTCGGACGGCGACGTCATCATCGGCCAGGGCGTTTCGACCGGGCAGGCGGTCGGCCGGAACGCGATCGCCTTCCGGCCCGGCGGCGGGGCGGTGAACGTCTTCGATCTCGGCACCCTCGACGACGCCACGCGGGGCGGCCCCTCCCTGACCGACCAGCAGCTGCTGGCGCTGATCCTGGATCCGGCCTTCGACCCGAGGTGATCATGGCGCGCGGTACCGGCGGGGACACGCCCGGTACCGCGCGCTTTCACCCCTTACGGCGGCGATGAGGGCAAACTGATCTCAGGGAATGTGGGGATCGCTGTAGGTAGGGAGTGGCCGTGTACCGGGTTTTCGAGGCGCTCGACGAGCTCGTCACCATCGTGGAGGAAGCCCGCGGCGTGCCGATGACCTCCAGTTGTGTCGTCCCGCGCGGGGACACCCTGGAGCTGCTCGACGACATCCGCGACGCGCTGCCGGGCGAGGTGGACGACGCCCAGGACGTCCTGGACAAACGTGATCAGCTGATCCAGACCGCCCGCACCGAAGCGGCGGAGACGATCACCACGGCGAACACCGAGGCCGACCGCACGGTCGCCGACGCGCAGGCCGAGGCCGAGCGCATCCTCGCCGACGCCCGCGCCCGCGCCGAGCAGATGATGGGCGACGCGCACGCCGAGGCCGAGCGCATGGTGGCCGCCGGGCAGGCCGAGTTCCAGAACCTCACCGACCGCTCCCGCGCCGAGTCGGAGCGGATGATCCAGGCCGGTCGCGACGCCTACGAGCGCGCCATCGAGGACGGCCGCGCCGAACAGGCCCGGCTCGTCGCCCAGACCGAGGTCGTCCAGGCCGCGCACGGCGAGGCGGCCCGCATCGTCGACGAGGCGCACGTCGAGGCCGACAAGCAGCGCGGCGACTGCGACGCCTACGTCGACGGGAAGCTGGCCGAGTTCTCCGAACTGCTGGCGACCACGCTGCGGACGGTCGACTCCGGGCGCAACCACCTGCGGTCCCCGGTCAACCTGCCGGGCAACAGCCGGACGTCGCTGTACGACTACCAGAGCTGATCGCTCGAGTACCTGAAGGCCCCCTTCGCCGCGCTAGACG
This sequence comes from Amycolatopsis sp. NPDC000009, assembly GCF_055563465.1. NCBI lineage: Bacteria > Bacillati > Actinomycetota > Actinomycetes > Pseudonocardiales > Pseudonocardiaceae > Amycolatopsis > Amycolatopsis sp. NPDC000009. Next base: position 304,825 of record NZ_JBVHDI010000003.1, on the reverse strand, counting down.
CAGTGAAGGGGGCCTTCACGGACTCGCGGCTCCGTCCAGTGCGCCCGATGTGGCATCGGGGACACTCGTCCGCCGCGCACTGGTGGCTCACCGACCGCGCCCGAAAGTGAGTGGCGGTACCTGCGTACCCTGGTGACCGATGTCTGAGAACAAGTCGCCGCAGGCCAGGCCTGCGCAACTGGACGACCGGAACCCGTGGGTGCTCGACACCCGCGAACTCGGCCGTCACGCCGGCCTGAGCAAGGCCGTCCAACGCTCGATCCCCGTCGAGACCGCGCTCGGTGTGCCCGACGTCATCACCATCGACGCCGGCTCCACCCTCGAACTCGACCTCATGCTCGAGTCCGTCGTCGAGGGTGTGCTCGTGAGCGGCACGGCGTCCGCCGTCGCGACGGGGCACTGCTCGCGGTGCCTCGACCCGATCACCGAGGACGTCGAGGTCGACCTGACCGAGCTCTTCGCCTACCCCGGCTCCGCGACCGAGGAGACCACCGACGAGGACGAGATCCCCCGCCTGGTGGACGACCGGATCGACCTCGAGCCGACGGTCCGGGACGCGGTGGTGCTGGCGCTGCCGCTGGCCCCGCTGTGCGCCGAGGACTGCCGGGGACTGTGCACCGAATGCGGTGTCAAGTGGGCCGATCTCGAGCCCGGTCACGGGCATGAGAAGATAGACCCTCGGTGGGCCGCGCTGGTCGATCGTTTCGATGACGAAACGGGCGATGACCAGGCCGATGGCCCCGGAAAGCAAGCCTGACGAGCACCAGCTCGTTCCGGAGAAGCAAGTTCGCTCGCGACCGCGGGCAGACCGTCTGAAGGAGATCTACTCGTGGCCGTCCCGAAGCGGAAGATGTCGCGATCCAACACCCGCGCGCGCCGCAGCCAGTGGAAGGCGGCTCCGGTTCAGCTGGTGCCCTGCTCCAACCGCGCCTGCAAGCAGCCGAAGCTCCAGCACATCGCGTGCCCGGCCTGCGGCCAGCACAACGGTCGCCAGGTCGTCGAGCCCGCCTGATCGGCAGCCGACGACATGGGGGGCAAATCTGCCGGTGGACCACCCGCGGACCCCGCACCACTGCTCGAAGCTCTCGGGATCACGATCGAACCCGAGCTGCTGACGCTGTCGTTGACCCACCGTTCTTATGCCTATGAGAACGGTGGGTTGCCGCCGAACGAGCGTCTCGAGTTCCTCGGGGACGCGGTGCTGGGCCTGGTCGTCACCGACCACCTCTACAACACCCATCCCGAACTTGCCGAGGGACAGCTCGCGAAACTCCGTGCCAGCGTGGTCAACATGCACGCGCTGGCCAGGGTCGCGCGCGGTCTCGGTGAGGGCGGGCTGGGCAAGCACCTGTTGCTGGGCAAGGGCGAAGAGCTCACCGGCGGCCGGGACAAGGCGAGCATCCTCGCCGACGGGCTCGAAGCCGTCATCGGCGCCGCGTACCAGCAGCACGGCATCGACGTCGCGCGCAAGCTCGTGCACCACCTGTTCGACGACCTGCTCGCCGAGGCGCCGCTGCGTGGCGCCGGCCTGGACTGGAAGACCAGCCTCCAGGAGCTGACGGCGTCGGCCGGGCTCGGCGTGCCCGAGTACAAGGTCGAGGACACTGGGCCCGATCACCGCAAGGAGTTCAGCGCCACCGTCCTCGTCGGCGGGCGCGAACTCGGCTACGGCTCGGGAACGACCAAGAAGGAAGCCGAGCAGAAGGCCGCCGAGACGGCCTGGCGACAGCTTTCGGCCGAGCTCGACATCGATCAGCCGCCGAAGACGACCTGAGTCCTCCTCAGCTGGACGGTTCGTTGACGCGTGCGCCGGTGAATCAGTAACGTCAGCGCAGTCCGCCGCCACTGACGCGACCGTTCAGGTCGCCTGTCGAGGTCGGCGGATGCGTCATTTCTGCCTGGTCACAGCGATGATTTTGGCGCTGGTGACAGGTCCTGCCGCTGCTTCGGGTGCTCAGGTCGTCCGGGTGACGTCGCTGACCCCTCGTGAGTGGTGAGGACGGTTAGAACCGTCCTCACCACTCACGAGGGCCGGTGGGAGAATCGACGGTATGCCCGAACTTCCCGAGGTCGAGGTGGTCCGTGCCGGGCTCGAGGCGCATGTCTCCGGCCGGACGATCACCGAGGTCGAAGTCCTCCATGCCCGTGCGATCCGCCGCCACGAACTCGGCGCCGAGGACTTCGGCGGACGGCTTTCCGGGGTGAAGATCGCCGCCGCCCGCCGTCGCGGCAAGTATCTGTGGCTGGAGCTCTCCGACGGCCAGGCCATGCTCGCGCACCTCGGCATGAGCGGCCAGATGCTCGTCCAGCCCGGCGACGCGCCGGACGAGAAGCACCTTCGCGTGCGATTCCGCTTCGCCGACAAAGGGCCGGAGTTGCGCTTCGTCGATCAGCGGACCTTCGGAGGGCTCGCGCTCGCGGAACTCACCGAGGTCGACGGGACGGCGTTGCCGGGCACCATCGCGCATATCGCCCGCGACCCGATGGATCCGCGGTTCGACCTCGACCAGGCCGTCCGCGCGCTGCGGTCGAGGCGGACCGAGCTCAAACGCGCCCTGCTCGACCAGACGCTCGTCTCCGGGATCGGCAACATCTACGCCGACGAGGCACTCTGGCGCTCCAAACTCCACTGGGCCCGCCCGACCGACAGGCTCACCGCCGCCCACGGCCGCGCCGTGCTCACCGCCGCCAGTGACGTGATGGCCGAGGCGCTGGTCGCCGGCGGGACGTCGTTCGACGCGCTGTACGTCAACATCAACGGCGAGTCCGGCTACTTCGACCGGTCACTCGACGCCTACGGCCAGGAAGGACTGCCCTGCGGCCGGTGCGGGACGGCCATCCGGCGCGACCCCTTCATGAACCGGTCGTCGTTCTCCTGCCCGCGGTGCCAGCCGAAGCCGCGCGCGAGGTGAAAACTGTCGTGTACGCCATAGGCGCCGCGTCAACTAGCATGAACGGGCACGACAGGTAGGGAGTGGGATGGTGGCCGCGACCGAGCCCGGTAAGACGACGCTCGCCGAGAAGATCGACAAGCTGTTCCAGATCGTGCTGAGACCCGATCGCGAGACGTACAGCCATGAGGAGGTCGCCAAGGCCTGCCGCGAGGCGACCGGCGAAAGCTTCTCGACGACGTACCTGTGGCAGTTGCGGACGGGGCGTCGCGACAATCCGACGAAACGCCACCTCGAGGCGCTCGCGCAGTTCTTCGGTGTCTCGCCCGCGTACTTCTTCGACGACGAGCAGAGCGCCAAGATCGCCGAGGAACTCGCGCTCCTCGGTGCCCTTCGCGACGCCGGTGTCCGCGACGTCGCGCTGCGGGCCGTAACGCTTTCCCCCGACGGACTCGACACCATCAGCGACATGATCGACGCGATCGCCCGCAGGGAATCCGGACGGGGCGGCCCGAAGAAGGAGTCGTGAGTGGACCGTCGCCGTAAGGAGTTGTGGCGCCGCTGCCGGAGTCTCGCCGACGGCGTCACCCTTCCGGATCCGTTCGACGCCGGGGCCTTCGTCGCGGAGCTGGCGGCCGAACGCGGCCGTCCCATCGAATTGATGCAGGTCAGCGTTCCTTCCAGCGGTCCGTGCGGGTTGCTGATGAGCACGGAACGCGCGGACTACATCCTGTATCCGACCAACACCACCGCCCTGCACCGGCGGCATATCCTGCTGCACGAGGTCGGCCATCTGGTGTGCGGTCACGTCGGTTCGGACGCCGGGGCCGACGGGATCGTGCTCGACGCCGCCGCCGGAAAGACCCTCATGCCGAATCTGTCGCCCGAACTCGTCCGCCGTGTCCTCGGCCGCACGGGGTACAGCGCCGTCGAGGAGCAGGAGGCCGAACTGCTCGCCAGCCTCCTCGCGCACCGTGTCGCGCGGACGGCGGTGCACGGCGCCGCGCGCCCCGGCGAGAGCGGGAGCGATCTCGCCGGCGGGATGGCGAGGGTCGACGACCTCTTCGGCAGCCGGAAACGGCCGTGACCGAGACCATCGCGTACTTCTGCTGCGTGGTGGCGTTCGCGGGCTTCGGCTACAAGCTGATCCAGGCCCGCCGCACCCAGCCCCTGCGGCGGATGTGGTTCCTCAGCGCCTTCGGGATGTGCATCGCGGGCGGCATCATGCTGCTCACCCCGGCCATGGAGAACGCCGTCGGTGTCGAAGAACCCATCGGCAGTCTCCTGAACCTCGGGGCCGACCTGCTCAAGATCGGCGCGATGGCGTTCGCGGTCGCGTTCGCGCGTTCGCTGAAACTGGGGGAGGGCACGCGGATCGGGTGGCACGCGGTGCTTTCCTGGACCGTGGTGGCCGCCGAAACCGCGCTCTTCTTCTTGTCCGGCAGCTACCGGGTAGGCGACCACACCGCCGCCGGGCCGGGCGGGCTCGGCTGGTTCGTCGCGTACAACGTCCTTTTCCTCGTCTACGGTCTGATCAGCCTGCTGACCTTCTCGATCGTCTTCGCCCGCTTCGCGCGTCATGCCGCTCCCGGTCCGCTTCGCATCGGGCTGTGGCTGCTCGTCGGTGGCGGGATTTCCGCACTGGGCTGGACTTTCTGGGACGTCGACGACATCTACATCCTCGCCACCACCGGCGCGGTCGACGCCGGCGAGGACACGTTCTCGGCGATCCTGGCGGCGCTGAGCGTCGGGCTCGCCGGGGCGGGCGCGACGCTCAGCGTGTGGGGGCCCGCGCTGGCCACGCCGTTTCGGCTGATCGGCGCGTACCGGACCTACCGCCGGATCGAACCGTTGTGGGCCGCGCTGCGCGACGCGGTCCCCGGAATCGCGCTGGACCCGGGCCCCGGTATGCCGGGCGGCGTCGAATTCGCCTTGTACCGCAGGGTCATCGAGATCCGGGACGGCCATCTGGCGTTGCGGCCCTACTTCGATCCGGACGTCCCGCCGCTCGCGGAAGCCGAGGCACGTGAGGCGAAGGTCCCCGAAGCCCGGATCGCCGCGACGATCGAGGCCGCGGCCTTGGCCGCCGCGCTCGTCGCCTCCGAGACGGGCCGCCGGTACGCCCCCGACGACGTTCCGGCGACCTACCTCGACGAGCCGGACATCGCCACCGAGGCGGCGTGGCTGGTGGAGGTCACGCACGCCTGGCGGCGGTCCACTGTGGTCGGACGCGTTCGCGACCGAGCCCGTGAAACGCTCGCGGCTTAAGCGGAAACGATCGCGGTGACGGCGGCCGCCGCCGAGACCAGCGCGAGCCAGACCGGCGGGGCGACGTCCTTGATCCCGTCGCCAGCCCGCACGTGGGAGACCGCCGCCCCGATCAGCAGGGCCACCAGGCCGATCGCCGCCGCGACCCCGAGCGGCCGCCAGAAGAACCCGGCCACCAGGCCCGCCGCCCCCGCGAGTTCGAGCGCGCCGATCCCTTGGATCGCCCGGACCGGGAAGCCGAGCCTCCCGGTCCGGGACACCAACGCCGGCTGACGCAGGATCTTCGCCACCCCCAGCGCGGCGAAGATCGCGGCCAGCAGCACCGACAGCACCACATGAGTCACGGCCATCACGGAACTCCTTGGTGTGGAAGGGTTTCAGACCGTGACGCGGCGCATCGTGGCGAATCCGCCCGCCCCCGCGACGCAGACCAGCAGGGCGACCACCCCGGTCACTCCGCCGACGGTCAGCGTGCTGAAGAACGTGCCGACCTTCGGCCAGGAATCGGTCCAGCTGAGCAGCAGCACCCCGCCTACCAGTAGCAAAACCTGCACAGCGGTGAACAGGGTCACGCCCAGCACCGCGGCGCGCCGGTAGATCAGGCCGTACCACATGCCGTAGACGAACATCAGCGTCAGCAGCACGAACGACGTGAGCAGGGTCAGGTACCAGGGACCGTCGAGCAGCCAGGGCACCCGGAAGTAGTTGAGGCCGATCCCCCAGCCGCCGGTCGCGTTCTCGATCGTCTGGAGCACGACGATCCCCACCGCGTAGAGCGCCGACAGCCCGGCGATCAGCAGGACCGTGCCCAGGTAGTACGACCGCCTCGACACGCCGAGCGCGAGCCCGAACGGCAGCGACTTCGTCATGCTCAAGGCGCCGCAGACGAACATGAACACGTACAGCGTGAACAGGCCGCCCGAGTAGTTCTCCTCGGTTGTCTCGGGGATCACCGCGAAGACGGTGAGATTCACCAGGAACGCGAAGAACGTGACGCCGACCGGGAGGACGACGTACTGGAGCCGGTCCACCAGATGGTAGCGCGCGACGTTGATCAGGGTGTTCATGCGGACGCCTCCTCTGCGGTCTGTCCGTTGGAGGTGTGCACCATCAGTTGCTGCAAGGAAAGCGGTTCGAGTTTCAGGTGCAGGGCCTTCGCTTTCGCCGTCGCGGCGGCGTCGAGCGCGTCGGCGACGGTGACCGAAGCCCGCGAGCCGATCTTGCGGCGGTGCAGCACCCGGCGGCCGCTGACGAAATCGTCCACCGCGAGGGCGGGACCCGAGACCGTGACGGCCGAGCCGCGCAGTTCGTCGGCCGCCGCGTCGAGGGCGACGCGGCCCTTGTCGATCATCACCACGTGCTCCAGCAGATCGGCCACTTCGTCGATCAGGTGCGTGGAGAGCAGGATCGTGCGCGGATGGGCCGAGTAGTCGTCGAGCAACCGGTCGTAGAACAGCTGGCGTGCGACGGCGTCGAGGCCCGCGTACGGCTCGTCGAGCAGCGTGAGTTCCGCTCGCGCCGCTAGCCCGATCGTGATGGACAGCGCCGAGCGCATCCCTCGCGAGAGCTTCTTGATCGGGCGCTTCGTCGGCAGGTCGAAATCGCGGAGCAGCGTGTCGGCGAGTTCCGCGTCCCAGTTCGGATAGAACCACGACGCCGCCGAAAGCGCGTGCCGCACCTTGAAATCCGGGAACTGCTGGTCTTCGCGGACGAGTACCAGGCGCTTCAGCACCCGCTCGTTCTCGACCGGGCTCTCGCCGAACACGCGGACCGAGCCCGCGCTGGCGAACTCCTGCGCGGTGACGATGCGCAGGAAGGTGCTCTTGCCCGCGCCGTTGCGGCCCAGCAGGCCGGTGATCTTGCCTTCTTCGATGTCGACCGAGACATCGCCGAGCGCGAGATGGTCGCCGTAGCGCCGGGTCAGGCCGGTGGTCGAAATGGTCGGCGTCATGCGGCGGGTCCTCCGTTCCGGTGTCCGTTCCCGCGGATGAGCGAGATCAGGGTTTCGTCGTCGATGCCGAGGCGCCTGGCTTCGCTGAGCATCGGGTCGAGGTACTGCTCGGCGAACCGCTGCCGCCGGTCGGTGAGCAGCTTCTGCCGCGCGCCGGCGGCGACGAACATGCCGATACCGCGCCGCTTTTCGAGCAGGCCGTCGTCGGCGAGCACGTTGATCCCCTTGGCCGCCGTCGCCGGATTGATCCGGTAGAAGGCGGCGAGTTCGTTGGTTGACGGCACGCGTTCCCCCTCGGCCAGGCTTCCCTCGGCGATGTCGTCGGCGATCTGTTCGGCGATCTGCGCGAACAGGGGTGTTCCTTCGTCGAGCACGACACCTCCGTCCCCAGTCTTCGGGCACCTCATTGGTGCAGTGGTTCATTACTGGACTAAGTAACCCATGAACCACCCCTCGGGCGCAAGTAGTCTCCGCCTTGCGCACTACTGTGCAATGCGTGGTACCTTCTGTTGCGTAAGACTGGGAGGGACGCGACTGTGGAGATCAGTCAGCTACTCAAAGGCGTGCTGGACCTAGCCGTTCTCGCGGTGCTTCGCGGAGAGGACGGCTACGGCTACGACGTACTCCGAAGACTTCGTATCGCGGGGTTGCAGGAGGTGGGCGACGCCTCGGTGTACGGGACGCTCCGGCGCTTGTACAAGGCGGGCCTGCTGACGTCCTATGTGGTGCCGAGCGAGGAAGGCCCGCACCGCAAGTACTACAGCCTCAACGAGCCGGGTCGCCAGCGGCTCGAAGAGTCGGGGCAGACCTGGCGGACTTTCGCCACGACGATGAACAGCCTGTTGGGAGAGGCAGCATGAGCACGCAGAATCCGACCGCCGTGCGGGTGTATCTGGCGAGGGTCAGGAGCGCGCTCGCCGACCTGCCCGAGAGCGAAGTCGAGGAGATCCTCGAGGACGTCCGGCCGCATCTCGCCGAGATGGAGGCGGAGCTGGGGGACAACCCCAAGGTCGACGCCCTGATCGAGCGGCTGGGCAGCCCCGAAAGCTACGCCGCCGAGTTGCGGGCGTCCGGCGGCTACCCGCCGCGTCCGGCCGAGGCGGGCGACAGGACCACCGTGCTGAAGGTGAAGACCGGGATCGGCGGAGCGCGGTTCGCGTTCTGGGGTCTGGTGTTCTCGGTGGGTGGCTTCGCGCTGTTCGGCTTCGCCGCCGCGGTGTGGGTCCGGGTGGAACCGTTGCTGGGCCTGCTTTTCGTCGCACCCGTGCTCGCGATCAGCGTCGCCTACGTGGTCCGGAAGGGAGTCGCCCCGATCGCGGAACTGCCCGAGGTGGTCAAGCTCCGCGAAATCGCGGCCTCTTTCCAGAAAGACCGGAACAGCAAGGGGCTGAACTACTTCCGCACGCTCAAGCCGGCGTGGTGGGTGCTGTGCGCGGCGGTGCTGGTCGTCTTCGGCCTGCTGCTCGTGCTCCGCGACACCGAAGCCGTGCTGCTCCTGCCGCTGATGCTGCTGGCGGCCGTCGCGGTGGTCTGGGCGGGCCCGAAGCTGAAGGCCGACCGGCGGCTGCTCTGGCTGGCTGTGCCGATCTCGGCGTTCGTCATCGGCAGCATGCTCGGCGGTGCGGGCGCGGCGGTCGACCTGATCGCGAAGCGGTCCTACGGCAACGGTTCCTACAACGGCCAGTACACGCCGAGCGCCAACGACGGCTACGGCAATCCGCAGTTGACGTACGGCAGCCAGGACGTGGAGAACATCTACGCGTTCGACGCCGAGGGCAAGCCGCTGGCCGAGGTCTACCTCTACGACGAGAACGGCCGTCCGCTCAGCACGACCCGGTTCGCCTGCGAGCGGAGCACGGGCGAGAAGCGGAAGGTCGGCGACGACAACCGCTACCCGCGACCGAGGCTCGAACGGGGAGTCCAGGACAACGAAGGAAACCTCAACGGCTACAACGGTTCCCGTAGCTACTGTCTGGAAAGGACGGACGTGCCGTTCAGCGCGGCGATCCCGAAGGGTGCTCCGGTGCCGCCTTCGACGACCGCCCAGGCTCCGCCTTCGTCCCCGGCGCCGCCGTCGAACTCCACCCAGCCGACGCGCTAGGTGGCCCCGGGTGGAGGCGGCCGTCGGGGGCGCCTCCACCCGCATTTCGTGGGTGGTCCGGGACGGGTGGCGGCACCTTCTCGCTGTCCTCGGTAAGGCAAGGTGGCGGGTTGCGAAAGCCACTTTCGCAACCTTCAACGTTGCGAAAGTGGCTTTCGCAACCTCGGGTGCAGGGTGGCCAACCCCATTTTCCAAACCTACAAGGTTGCTAACGTGCATTCCCCAACCTCGGGTGCAGGGTGCGGTAGTGAAGAGGGGCCTTCGCTACCGCACCCTGTTGGCCGGCTCGGAACCATGCCGCGAAGGCCGCTCTCTGGGGAACACCGGCGGTTGGGCCCGCGAACCACCGCGTTCAGAGGACGAAATGCGGATGCGGGGGTCGCCCCGGGCGACGTAGCCTCCGGGGCAACGCGTTGACGGAGACGAGTAGCCAAGGGACCACGCGAGCCCAGAGAGCCGCCGGTAGCTGGGAAGGCGGCCTCGCGCCCTTCGGTGAAGACCCTCCCGAGTGCGGGGAGGAACGGCGTCCGCGCCCCATGCCCCGCCGTCCGGCCCTCGTCACGGGCCATCGAGGCCGCCGTCCCAGGCGGCGGCGAAAGTGCGGTGGTACCGCGAGTTCCCTTCTCGCCCGCACTCCCAAGGGGTCGCGCACATCCGTACAGGAGTTGTGATGATCTCGCGTGTCCTCGCCGCCGACCTGCCCCGGCACGTCGGCGGCCGTGTCCGCGTCGCCGGCTGGGTGCACCGCCGGCGCCGCCTGAAAACCGTCACCTTCCTGGTGATCCGGGACCGTTCCGGACTCGCCCAGGTGGTCCTCGCCGAACCTGGTGGCCCACCTGAAGAAACCGTCGTCGAGGTCGAGGGGCTCGTCACCGCGAATCCGCAGGCGCCGGGCGGGCTCGAACTCACGGAGCCGTCCGTCGGGCTGCTGTCCGAACCCGCCGAACCACCGCCGTTCGACCTCTACCGGCCGTCGGTTCCGGCGGCGTTGCCCACGGTGCTGGACAACGCCGCCGTCGCGCTGCGGCATCCGCGGCTGAAGGAGGTTTTCACGGTCGCGGCGGCGAGCGTCGCCGGGTTCCGGTCGGCCCTGGACGGGCTCGGGTTCACGGAAATCCAGACGCCCAAGATCGTTTCGTCGGCCACGGAATCCGGTGCGAACGTCTTCGGCATCGACTACTTCGGCAGGCGGGCCTTCCTCGCGCAGTCCCCACAGTTCTACAAACAGGCGCTGGTCGGGGTTTTCGAGCGCGTGTACGAGGTCGGCCCGGTCTTCCGCGCCGAACCGCACGACACCGCGCGGCATCTGGCGCAGTACACCAGCCTCGACGCCGAACTCGGTTTCATCGACGGCCACCACGACGTCATGACGGTGCTGCGGGAAGCCATCGCCGGGATGGCCGCCGCGGTTCCGCGGGCGGATGTCTCGGTGCCCGAGGAGATTCCGGAGATCCACTTCGCGGAAGCCCAGGAGCTGATCGCGCGGCTGTCGGACGAGGACCCGCGTGGCGAGCCCGACCTCGCGCCCGCGCACGAGCGGCTGCTTTCGGATTGGGCGCTGCGCGAACACGGATCGGAATTCCTGTTCGTCACCGGCTATCCGATGGTGAAGCGGCCGTTCTACACGCATCCGGACCCGGAGCGGCCCGCGTACTCGAACAGTTTCGACCTGCTTTTCCGCGGGCTGGAACTGGTGACCGGCGGACAGCGGCTGCACCGGCACGCGGACTACGTCGCCGCGCTGGCGGCGCGCGGTGAGTCCATCGAGCCGTACCGCGACTACCTGTCCGTCTTCGCGCACGGGATGCCGCCGCACGGCGGTTTCGCGCTCGGTCTCGAACGCTGGACGGCCCGGCTGCTCGGGCTGCCCAATGTCCGTCAGGCGACGCTGTTCCCGCGTGACCTGCACCGCCTGACCCCGTAAAGCCGCGAGCCGGCACCTCTCGGAGAGGTGCCGGCTCGCGTGGGGTGAGGCTCAGTGGGTGAACGCGCTCCTGGCGGCCAGGTCGGCCAGCAGGGCACGGCCCTTCTCGGCGTTGCGCGGCTGGGCCAGGACGTCGTAACGCCGGGCGACCAGCTGGCTCTGCGAGATGAACCCGCGCTTGTTCTTCGAGGCCGCGTACCCCAGCGCGCCGAAGAGCAGGTTGAACCCGATACCGCCGACGAGGCCGACGAGGATCGGCACCAGCCCGGCGCCCGGGTTCAGCAGGCTCAGCACGAGGCCGAGGAACATACCGAACATCGCGCCCGACAGCGCCGAGCTGGTGAGCACCTTGCTCCAGCCCATCCGGCCGGCGATCCGCTCGACCAGGACCGGCTCGACACCGACGATGGTGACGTCCGTGATCGGGAAGTCCGTTCCCGCGAGGTGGTCGACGGCACGCTGCGCCTCGGAGTACGACTCGTACGAGCCGATCGGCCACCCGCTGGGCATCGTCGGGAGCTGAGCCCGCCCCTGGGGCTCGGTGAACGTGGTCTGCTGCGTGAATGCCTGTGTCATTCCTTCTCACCTCTCTTGATCCGTACAACGTCCCGGATGCGCGGATCTCCTCCCGGTGCGGCGGGATTCACAGCATCTTCTCAGCCGGGCATCGGAGACAATCCGCCCAGGGATCAACTACGGTGAGCAATGGGTAACGAACCAGACCATTGGCCGAGTTGACCGGGCTGGGTCGACCCGGTAGGAAGAAGCCGCAAAGGTACCGCTTCGAACCTTTAGGTGAGGCTGATGGCGAACAGGCGCGGCATGCTCACGCTCGATCGGCTCCGGGAACTGGTCGAGGACGGCACCGTCGACACGGTGCTGGTGGCGATCACCGACATGCAGGGCAGGCTGCAGGGCAAACGCTGCGCCGCCGAATACTTCCTCAACGAGGTCGTCGAGCACGCCACCGAAGCGTGCAACTACCTGCTCGCGGTCGACGTGGACATGAACACCGTCGACGGCTACGCGATGTCGTCCTGGGAGACCGGCTACGGCGACTTCGTCCTGCGCCCGGACTTCGGCACGCTGCGTCTGCTCCCTTGGCAGGAGGGCACCGCGCTCGTCCTCGCCGACCTCGAACGGGTCGAGGGCGGGGCCGTGGCCCCCTCGCCGCGCCAGATCCTGCGCGGTCAGCTGGACAGGCTCGCCGAACGTGGTCTCGCCGCCTACGTCGGGACCGAACTGGAGTTCATCGTCTTCGACGACACCTACGAGTCGGCCTGGGACAAGCGGTACCAGGACCTTCGCCCGGCCAATCAGTACAACGTCGACTACTCGATGCTCGGCACCGCCCGGATCGAGCCGCTGCTGCGCCGTATCCGCAACGACATGGGCGGAGCGGGCCTGTACGTCGAGTCGGCCAAGGGCGAGTGCAACCCCGGTCAGCACGAGATCGCGTTCCGCTACGCCGACGCGCTGACCACCTGCGACAACCACAGCGTCTACAAGACCGGCGCCAAGGAGATCGCCGCGCAGGAGGGCAAGAGCCTCACGTTCATGGCGAAGTACAACGAACGCGAGGGCAACTCCTGCCACATCCACATCAGCCTGCGCTCCGCCGAGGGCGAACCCGTCCTGGCCGGTGACGGCCCTGGCGGGTTCTCGCCGCTGATGGAGCACTTCCTCGCCGGTCAGCTGGCCGGACTGCGCGAGCTGACCTACTTCTTCGCGCCGAACATCAACTCCTACAAGCGTTTCGTCCCCGGCAGCTTCGCGCCGACGGCCGTCGCGTGGGGCACCGACAACCGCACGTGCGCGCTCCGCGTCGTCGGGCACGGTGATTCGCTGCGCACCGAGAACCGCGTCCCCGGCGGTGACGTGAACCCGTACCTCGCGGTGGCCGCGCTGATCGCGGCCGGGTTGCACGGTATCGAGAACGAACTGGAGCTGGAACCGGAGTTCCGCGGCAACGCCTACGGTTCCGGCAAGCCGACCGTGCCGACGACCCTGCGGGAGTCCGCGGCGCTGCTGGACGGGAGCGCACTCGCGAGGTCCGCGTTCGGGGACGAGGTCGTCGACCACTACCTGAACGCGGCGAAGGTCGAGCTGGCCGCGTACGACGCCGCCGTCACCGACTGGGAGAGGATCCGTGGCTTCGAACGTCTCTGAGCCCCTGATCGGGCTCACGTCCTATCTGGAACCCGCGAAGTTCCTGGTGTGGGAGACCGAAGCGGCACTGCTCCATCGGGTCTACGTCGACGGGATCGTCGCGGCTGGTGGGATTCCGGTCCTGCTGCCGCCGGTGAGCACGGCACACGATCGGCTGATCTCCGCCGTGGACGGGCTCGTGCTGGTCGGCGGCGCCGACGTCGACCCGGCGCGCTACGGCCAGGAGCAGCACGCGACGACGTACACGAGGCCGAACCGGGACGCCTTCGAGTTCGGCCTGCTGCGATCCGCTTTGGACAGTGGGAAACCGGTGCTGGGCGTGTGCCGGGGGCTGCAGGTCCTCAGTGTCGCGCTGGGCGGCACGCTCGCGCAGCACCTGCCGGACACCTTGGACACCAGGGATCACCAGCCCGCGCCCGGGACCTTCGGCACCACTACGGTGAGCCTCGCCGGGGGCAGCCGCGTCGCGTCGATCCTCGGCGCCGAGACCAAGGTGCCGTGTTACCACCATCAAGCGATCGACAGGCTCGGGGACGGGCTGGTCCCGGTCGGCTGGGCCGCCGACGGGACGATCGAGGCGGCCGAGCTGCCCGGCGACGGGTTCGTCCTCGGCGTCCAATGGCATCCCGAGCAGAATCCCGACGACATCAGGCTTTTCGAGGCACTCGTAGAAGCGGCTAAGGAGCGCGCATGACGTTCGAGGTGATCAACCCCGCCACGGAAGAGGTGGTGCGGTCGGTCGAGCCGACCTCGGCCGAGGAGACCGACGCGGCGATCGCCCGCGCGCACGCGGCGTTCCCCGCCTGGCGTGCCGTGGCCCCCGGCGACCGGGCGCGGCTGCTGCGCCGGTTCGCCGACGCCGTCGACGCCGACGTCGAGAACCTCGCCGCGCTGGAGGTCGCCAACGCCGGCCACACGATCGGCAACGCGCGCTGGGAGGCGGGCAACGTCCGTGACGTGCTGACGTACTACTCCGCGTCGCCCGAACGGTTGAGCGGCAAGCAGATCCCGGTACCCGGTGGCGTGAACATGACGTTCCACGAGCCGCTCGGCGTGGTCGGGGTGATCGTGCCGTGGAACTTCCCGATGCCCATCGCGGGCTGGGGGTTCGCGCCCGCGCTCGCCGCCGGGAACACCGTCGTGCTGAAACCCGCCGAGCTCACTCCGCTGACCGCGATCCGCCTCGGTGAACTCGCCCGCGAGGCGGGGATCCCCGCGGACGTCTTCCAGGTGCTCCCCGGCAAGGGATCGGTGGTGGGGCAGCGTTTCGTGGACCACCCGGCGGTGCGGAAGGTGGTGTTCACCGGCTCGACCGAGGTCGGCAAGCAGATCATGGCGGGCTGCGCCGCACAGGTGAAGCGGGTGACGCTGGAGCTCGGCGGCAAGAACGCGAACATCGTCTTCGCCGACGCCGACCTGGAGAAGGCCGCGGCCACCGCGCCGTACGGCGTGTTCGACAACGCCGGGCAGGACTGCTGCGCGCGGTCGCTGATCCTGGTGCAGTCGAGCGTGTACGAGAAGTTCATGGAGCTGCTGGAACCCGCGGTGAACGGGGTGGTCGTCGGGGATCCGCGGCTGGAGGTGACCGAGATGGGGCCGCTGATCTCCGCCGGGCACCACGCGAAGGTGTCGTCCTATGTGGACGACTCCGCGCCGGTCGCCTTCCGGGGCAACGCGCCCGTCGGCCCCGGATACTGGTTCGCGCCGACCGTAGTCACCCCGCCCGACCTGCGGCATCCGCTGGCGTCGGAGGAGATCTTCGGCCCGGTCGTCGCCGTGGTCCCGTTCGACGGCGAGGCGGACGCGGTGACCATGGCCAACCAGACCGAGTACGGGCTGTCCGGCTCGATCTGGACCCGCGACGTCGGCCGCGCCTTCCGCGTCGCGCGCGGTGTCGAAGCGGGGAACCTGTCGGTCAACTCGCATTCGTCCGTCCGGTACTGGACGCCGTTCGGCGGATTCAAGCAGTCCGGGCTCGGTCGTGAACTCGGCCCGGACGCCGTCGACGCCTTCACCGAGACCAAGAATGTCTTCATCAGCACGGAGGAATAAGCAAATGGTTCAGCGTTTCGAGGGCCGTGTCGCGGTCATCACCGGCGGCAGCAGCGGTATCGGCCTCGCCACCGCGCGGCGGCTGGCGAGCGAAGGCGCGAAGGTCGTCATCGGTGACATCTCCGCCGAGGCGGGCAAAGCCGCGGCCGACGAGGTCGGCGGCCTGTTCGTGCAGGCCGACGTCACCGACGCCGAGCAGGTCGAGGCCCTGTTCCAGACCACTGTGGACACTTTCGGCTCGGTCGACGTCGCGTTCAACAACGCGGGCATCTCCCCGCCCGAGGACGACTCGATCCTGACCACCGGCATCGACGCGTGGGAGAAGGTGCAGAAGGTCAACCTGACCTCGGTGTACCTGTGCTGCAAGGCGGTGCTGCCCCACATGCAGCGGCAAGGGAAGGGCTCGATCGTCAACACGGCGTCGTTCGTCGCGGTGATGGGCGCGGCGACGTCGCAGATCTCCTACACCGCGTCCAAGGGCGGGGTGCTGGCGATGAGCCGGGAGCTGGGCGTGCAGTTCGCGCGGGAGAACATCCGGGTGAACGCGCTGTGCCCGGGGCCGGTGAACACGCCGCTGCTGAAGGAACTGTTCGCGAAGGACCCCGAGCGGGCCGCGCGACGGCTGGTGCACGTACCGGTCGGGCGGTTCGCGGAGCCGGAGGAGATCGCGGCGGCCGTCGCGTTCCTGGCGAGCGACGACGCTTCGTTCATCACGGCTTCGCAGTTCCTGGTGGACGGCGGTATCTCGGGCGCCTACGTCACGCCTCTCTGACCACGGACCGGGCCCAGGGTGCGCGTCACTCGTCCCGGTGGCTGGGATGGCGGGTCGCTGACCTGCGCTGTAGTCCTGACAGCGCGAAGCCAGCATCCAGGACCACAGGGAGGCCCCAGAATGACCCGGCAGATGAGCACCGCCATGCGTGACTGCATCGACCTGTGCAACGAGTGCCACGTCAGGTGCGAGGAGATGATGACGCGCTGCATGGAGGTGGGCGGTGCGAAGCTCGGGATGATGATGGTGACCTGCGCGGACATGTCCCGCATGTGCGCCGACATGATGATGCGCTGCTCCGCCATGGTCGCCGACCTCGAAATGATGCGCATGTGCGCGAAGATGTGCGGCCTCGCCTCCCAGATGATGCGCATGTGCGCCGAGGAGTGCGCCAAGACCGGCGACGCCGAACTCGCCGACGCCGCCGACATGATGATGCGGTGCGCCGAGCTCTGCGGCACCATCACCGCCGAAATGATGATGGAAACCGCGTAACTCGCGTGCTCAGAGCCGTCACTCGCGTGCTTGAAGGCGTAACTCACGAGTTACGCCTCTGATCACGCGAGTTACGGCTCCAAGCACGCAAGTGACGTGCTCGGCTGGAAGTAGACGCGCGTCGAACACGCCAGGTACGGTGTGCGCACAACTTCAGACAGGGCCGTCGAGCTGGAGCGGGAGAGCCCCCATGAACGTGGTGGGGCACCGAAGGAGCAAACTCCCCGGAATCTCTCAGGTACCCACTACCGCTTCACGCGAGGCCACTCTGGAAAGCAGGCGCGCAAGTGCGTCTCACCCAAGGTGAAAGCCACCCTCAACGGTGGTGAAACTCTCAGGTGCCATGACAGAGGGGGAGTTCCCAGCGCACCGGTCTATCCGGCGCCTGACCCAAGGAGCTCCCTTGACCAGTACGTCCTTCGACGACCGGCACATCGGCCCCTCGGAGTCCGAGCAGGCCAAGATGCTCGCCGAGGTCGGCTACGGCAGTCTCGATGCCCTGGTGCAGGCCGCCGTGCCGTCCGCGATCCGGGTCACCCGCGACCTCGAACTTCCCCCCGCCGCGTCCGAAGAGGACGCCATCGCCGAGCTTCGCGCGCTCGCCGCACTCAACAAGCCGATGACCCAGATGATCGGTCTCGGCTTCCACGACACGGTCACCCCCGCGGTCATCCGCCGCAACGTGCTGGAGAACCCGGCCTGGTACACGGCGTACACGCCGTATCAGCCGGAGATCTCGCAGGGCCGCCTCGAAGCGCTGCTCAACTTCCAGACCATGGTCTCCGAGCTGGCCGGTCTCGCCACCGCGAACGCCTCCCTGCTCGACGAGTCCACCGCCGTCGCCGAGGCCGTCATGCTGATGCGCCGCGCGTCGAAGGCGAAGTCGAACAAGGTCGTCCTCGACGCCGAATGTCTGCCGCAGACCATCGCCGTCGTGCGCACCCGGGCCGAGGCCATGGGCGTCGAGGTCGAGGTCCGTGACCTGCTCACCGGCCTGCCGGAGGAGTTCTTCGGCGTCGTCGTCCAGTACCCGGGCGCTTCCGGCGTGCTGCGCGGCGCGGGCTTCTACTCCGCCATCTCCGAGACCGCGAAGGCCGCCGGCGCGCTGTACACCGTCGCCGCCGACCTGCTCGCCCTCACCCTGATCACCGCGCCGGGTGAGTTCGGTGCCGACATCGCCGCCGGTTCCACCCAGCGCTTCGGCGTCCCGCTCGGTTACGGCGGTCCGCACGCCGGGTACATGGCCGTCCGCGCCGGGCTCGAACGCTCGCTGCCGGGCCGTCTGGTCGGGGTCTCGGTCGACGCCGACGGCAACCCCGCGTACCGCCTCGCCCTGCAGACCCGCGAGCAGCACATCCGCCGCGAGAAGGCCACCTCCAACATCTGCACCGCGCAGGTCCTGCCCGCCGTGCTCGCCGCGATGTACGCGGTCTACCACGGTCCGGACGGCCTCAAGCGCATCGCGACCCGCGTCCACGGGCTCGCCGCCGGCCTGGCCGACGCGCTGCGCGCGGCAGGCGTCGAGGTCGTCCACGAGGGCTTCTTCGACACCGTCCTCGCCCGTATGCCCGGACAGGCCGAAGCGGTCGTCGCGGTCGCTCGCGAGAACGGGATCAACCTCGGCCCGGTCGACGCCGACCACGTCCGCATCGCCGTCGACGAGGTCACCACGCCCGCGATCATCGCCAAGGTGCTCAACGCGTTCGGTGTCGAGAACCAGGCCGGAAGCACCAAGGCGCTGCCCGCCGGCCTCAGCCGCGAGAGCGACTACCTGACCCACGAGGTCTTCCACTCGCACCGTTCCGAGACCGCGATGCTGCGCTACCTGCGCAGCCTGTCCGACCTGGACTACGCGCTCGACCGCGGCATGATCCCGCTCGGCTCCTGCACGATGAAGCTCAACGCCACCACCGAGATGGAGCCGATCAGCTGGCGCGAGTTCGCGGGGATCCACCCGTTCGCCCCCGCCGACCAGGCCGAGGGCTACCACACCCTGGTCGAGCAGCTGTCGAGCTGGCTGGCCGAGGTCACCGGCTACGACAAGGTGTCGCTGCAGCCGAACGCGGGCAGCCAGGGCGAGCTCGCCGGCCTGCTCGCGATCCGCGCGTACCACCACGCGAACGGGCAGAAAGAGCGCGAGGTCTGCCTGATCCCGTCGTCCGCCCACGGCACGAACGCCGCCTCCGCGGTCATGGCCGGGATGCGCGTCGTCGTGGTCAAGTGCACCGACGAGGGCAACGTCGACCTCGAAGACCTGCGGGCCAAGGTCGAGGCCAACCGCGACACGCTGTCCGCGATCATGGTCACGTACCCGTCCACGCACGGCGTGTACGAGCACGGCATCGACGAGCTGGCCAAGATCGTCCACGACGCGGGCGGCCAGGTCTACGTCGACGGCGCGAACCTCAACGCGCTGCTCGGGCTCGCCAAGCCGGGTGAGTTCGGCGGCGACGTCTCGCACCTGAACCTGCACAAGACCTTCTGCATCCCGCACGGTGGCGGCGGCCCCGGCGTCGGCCCGGTCGCGGTCCGCGCGCACCTCGCGCCGTACCTGCCGAACCACCCGCTGCTGGAGAAGGCCGGTCCCGAAACCGGTGTCGGCCCGATCAGCGCGGCCCCGTACGGCTCGGCGTCGATCCTGCCGATCTCGTGGGCGTACGTCCGCATGATGGGCGCGGGCGGGCTCACCGCCGCGACGCAGGTCGCCGTGCTCGCCGCGAACTACGTGGCCAAGCGCCTCAACCAGCACTACCCGGTGCTCTACACCGGACAGGACGGCCTGGTCGCGCACGAGTGCATCCTCGACCTGCGCGGGCTCACCAAGGAGACCGGCGTCAGCGTCGACGACGTCGCGAAGCGCCTGATCGACTACGGCTTCCACGCCCCGACCATGTCGTTCCCGGTCGCGGGCACGCTGATGGTCGAGCCGACCGAATCCGAAGACCTCGGCGAGATCGACCGTTTCATCGCGGCGATGATCGCCATCCGCGCGGAGATCGACGCCGTCGCGCAGGGCAAGTGGGCCGCGGACAACAGCCCGCTGCGCAACGCCCCGCACACCGCCGAGACCCTCGTCGGCGACTGGGACCTGCCGTATGACCGTGAACTGGCGGTGTACCCCGCCGGGGTGAACCGCAAGTCCAAGTACTGGCCCCCGGTGCGCCGCATCGACGGTGCGCGCGGGGACCGTAACCTCGTCTGCTCCTGCCCGCCGCTCAACGCCTACGAGAACTGAGGCACTTGATGTCGAAAGAGACGTCCCTGCACGGAGTCCACAAAGGACTGGGTGCGCTGTTCACCGACTTCGCGGGCTGGTCGATGCCGATCCGCTACTCCAGCGAACTGGCGGAGCACAAGGCGGTCCGCGAGGCCGCGGGCCTGTTCGACCTCTCCCACATGGCCGAGATCGAGGTGACCGGCCCGCAGGCCGCCGACACGCTCGACTTCGCGCTGGTCGGCAACCTGTCCGGCGTCAAGCCGGGCCGGGCGCGCTACACGATGATCTGCGACGAGAACGGCGGCGTGCTCGACGACCTGGTCGTCTACCGCCTCGCCGAGGAGAAGTTCCTGGTCGTGGCCAACGCGGGCAACGCCTCCGTGGTCGCGGACGCGCTGGCCGAGCGGGTCTCGGGCTTCGACGCGGTCGTCGAGAACAAGTCCGAGGACGTCGCCCTGATCGCCGTCCAGGGTCCGAAGGCGGTCGAGATCCTCGGCGCCGTGACCGACGCCGACCTTGGCGCGCTCAAGTACTACGCGAGCGTCCCGGCCGTCGTGAAGGGTCACGACGTCCTGCTCGCCCGCACCGGGTACACCGGTGAGGACGGCTTCGAGCTGTACGTCCCGGCCGGCGAGGCTCCCGCCGTCTGGCGCATCCTGACCGACGCGGGTGAGCCGCACGGCCTGCTCCCGGCCGGCCTCGCCTGCCGCGACACCCTGCGTCTCGAAGCGGGAATGCCGTTGTACGGCAACGAACTCAGCCTCCAGCTGAGCCCCTTCGAGGCCGGGCTCGGCCGCGTGGTCAAGTTCGAGAAGCCGAACGACTTCGTCGGCAAGGCCGCACTCGAAGAGCTGTCCAAGAAGGACGTTCCCCGCGTGCGTGTCGGGCTCAAGGGCTCCGGCCGCCGCGCGCCGCGTCACGGCTACACCGTCCTGGCGGGCGAGACCGAGATCGGCGAGGTCACCAGCGGTGCCCTCTCGCCGACGCTGGGTTACCCGATCGCCATGGCCTACGTGGACCGGGAGCACTCCGAGCCCGGCACCGAGCTTTCCGTCGACATCCGGGGCCGTGTCGAGCCCGTCGAGGTCGTCGCCCTGCCCTTCTACTCCCGCGCCTGAAAGGCCTTTTCGATCATGAGCATCCCCCAGGACCTGAAGTACACGAAGGAACACGAGTGGCTGAACGTCGCCGACGGCGTCGCCACCGTGGGTATCACCGCCTTCGCGGCCGAATCGCTCGGTGACATCGTGTTCGTCCAGCTCCCCTCGGTCGGCGACACCGTCACCGCGGGCGAGGTGTTCGGCGAGGTCGAGTCGACCAAGTCGGTCAGCGAGCTGTACGCACCCGTGGACGGCGAGGTCGTCGAGGTGAACGAGGCCACAACGGACACCCCCGAGCTCATCAACTCGGACCCGTACGCCGAAGGATGGCTCCTGAAGGTGCGTCTGTCCGGCGACGTGCCCGCCCTGCTCGACGCCCAGGCGTACGCCGTCCTGACCCAGGAGAACTGAGATGTTCAACGCTGCCCTGTCCGAAGTGGACCCCGAGGTCGCCACCGCCGTCGCGGCCGAACTCGACCGGCAGCAGTCGACCCTGGAGATGATCGCCTCGGAGAACTTCGCCCCGGTGGGCGTGCTCGAGGCGCAGGGTTCGGTGCTGACGAACAAGTACGCCGAGGGCTACCCCGGCCGCCGCTACTACGGCGGTTGTGAGCACGTCGACGTCATCGAGCAGCTGGCGATCGACCGCGCGAAGGCACTCTTCGGCGCCGAGCACGCCAACGTCCAGCCGCATTCGGGCGCGCAGGCCAACGCCGCCGCCATGGTCGCGGTGCTCAACCCCGGCGACACCATCCTCGGTCTCGACCTCGCGCACGGCGGGCACCTGACCCACGGGATGAAGATCAACTTCTCGGGCAAGCTCTACAACGTCGTCGCCTACCACGTCGACAAAGAGACCGGGATCGTCGACATCGAGGAGATCGAGCGCCTCGCCAAGGAGCACAAGCCGAAGCTGATCATCGCCGGTTGGTCGGCGTACCCGCGTCAGCTGGACTTCGCCGAGTTCCGCCGCATCGCCGACGAGGTCGGCGCGAAGGTCATGGTCGACATGGCGCACTTCGCCGGTCTCGTCGCCGCGGGCCTGCACCCGAGCCCGGTGCCCTACGCCGACATCGTCACCACGACCACGCACAAGACCCTCGGCGGACCGCGCGGCGGCATCATCCTGTCCCGCCAGGAACTCGCCAAGAAGATCAACTCGGCCGTGTTCCCCGGCCAGCAGGGCGGCCCGCTGGAGCACGTCATCGCCGCGAAGGCGGTCGCGCTCAAGATCGCCGCGAGCGAGGAGTTCCGCGAGCGTCAGCAGCGCGTGCTCGAAGGCGCGAAGATCCTGGCCGATCGCCTTTCGCGCACGGACTGCACCGAAGCCGGTGTCCGCGTGCTGA
Organism: Amycolatopsis sp. NPDC000009; assembly: GCF_055563465.1. Taxonomy (NCBI): domain Bacteria; kingdom Bacillati; phylum Actinomycetota; class Actinomycetes; order Pseudonocardiales; family Pseudonocardiaceae; genus Amycolatopsis; species Amycolatopsis sp. NPDC000009. The sequence goes on along the minus strand of NZ_JBVHDI010000003.1, from coordinate 282,539 downwards.
CCGGCGGGACCGACGTGCACCTGGTGCTCGTCGATCTGGTCAACTCCACTTTGGACGGTCAGCAGGCCGAGGACCGGCTGCACTCGGTCGGGATCACGGTCAACCGCAACGCCGTCCCGTTCGACCCGCGGCCGCCGATGGTCACCTCCGGCCTGCGGATCGGCACCCCGGCGCTCGCGACCCGCGGCTTCGGCGCCGAGGACTTCGCCGAGGTGGCCGACATCATCGCCGAGGCGCTGCGCCCGGACTTCGACGAGGATCTGCGCCAGTCGCTGTCCGCCCGGGTCGAACTGCTGGCCAAGAAGCACCCGCTGTACGCGGACCTCGGCCGATGAGCGCGCTCCCCGAGGGGCGCAAACTTCTCCGGCTGGAGGTCCGCAACGCGCAGACGCCGATCGAGAAGAAGCCGCCGTGGATCAAGACCCGTGCGCGCATGGGTCCGGAGTTCACGGAGCTCAAGGGGCTGGTCAAGCGTGAAGGCCTCCACACTGTCTGCGAAGAAGCCGGTTGTCCCAATATCTACGAGTGCTGGGAAGACCGTGAGGCGACGTTCCTGATCGGTGGGGATCAGTGCACGCGGCGCTGTGATTTCTGTCAGATCGACACGGGCAAGCCGTCGGCTTTGGATCGGACCGAGCCGCGCAAGGTCGCCGAGAGTGTCCAGGCGATGGGCCTGCGCTACTCGACGGTCACCGGTGTCGCGCGTGACGATCTCGAAGACGGCGGCGCGTGGCTGTACGCGGAGACCGTGCGCCAGATCCACGCGCTGAACCCGGGCACCGGTGTCGAGCTGCTGATCCCGGACTTCAACGCCGATCCCGACCAGCTCGCCGAAGTCTTCGGCTCCCGCCCCGAGGTGCTCGCGCACAACGTGGAGACGGTGCCGCGGATCTTCAAGCGGATCCGGCCGGGTTTCCGGTACGCGCGGTCGCTGGAAGTCATCACCCGGGCGCGTGAGGCCGGTCTGGTGACCAAGTCGAACCTGATCCTCGGTATGGGTGAGACGCCGGAGGAGGTGGCTCCGGCGATGAAGGACCTGGTCGACGCGGGCTGCGAGATCCTCACGATCACCCAGTACCTGCGGCCGTCGCCTCGCCACCACCCGGTGGATCGGTGGGTCAAGCCGGAAGAGTTCGTCGAGCATTCGAAGGCAGCCGAAGCGATGGGCTTCGCTGGTGTGATGGCCGGGCCGCTCGTACGCTCGTCGTATCGGGCCGGTCGCCTTTTCGCCCAGACGAAGGCCCACCGCGGCGAAGCGCTGTCGGAGAACTTGGCCCATCTCGCCGCCGAAGGGCCCGCGGCCCAAGAAGCCAGCTCACTGCTGGCCAGATAGGAAGGAGGGCAGATCAATGGCGATCAGCGTCTTCGACCTGTTTTCGATCGGCATCGGCCCCTCCAGCTCCCATACGGTGGGCCCGATGCGCGCCGCACTGACCTTTGTGGACGGTCTGGCCGCCGACGGCGACCTTTCCGCCACGACGCGTGTCCAGAGCGAGCTTTTCGGTTCGCTCGGCGCGACCGGGTTCGGGCACGGCAGTGACAAGGCCGTGCTGCTCGGGCTGTCGGGGGAGCGTCCGGAGGAGATCGACACCGACACCGTGCCCGGCAAGATCGCGGAGATCCGGGAATCCTGCCGGCTGAAGGTGCGCGGCGAGCACGAGATCGTGTTCACCGAGGACACCGACCTGACGATGCACCGGCGGAAGTCCTTGCCGGCGCATCCGAACGGGATGATCTTCCGCGCGTTTGACGCCGACGGGAAGGTGTTGCGCGAGCGCACCTACTACTCCGTCGGTGGTGGCTTCGTGCGCGACGAGTCCTATGAGACCGACACCGTCGTCGTCGAGGACTCGACCCGGCTGGAGTTCCCGTTCCGTACCGGTGCGGATCTGTTGAAGCACTGCGAGGACACCGGACTGCCGATCAGCGAGATCATGCTGCGCAACGAGCTTTCGTGGCGCACGCGTGAGGAGGTCCGCGAGGGTCTGCTGGAGATCTGGCAGGTCATGGTGGAGTGCGTGCGCAACGGGTGCGAGCACGAGGGCGTCCTGCCGGGCGGGCTGAAGGTGCCGCGCCGCGCGAAGGCGTTGCACGAGAAGCTCCTCGCCGAGGACGGCGTCGGCGACCCGCTGTACGCGATGGACTGGGTGAGCCTGTACGCGCTGGCGGTCAACGAGGAGAACGCCGCGGGCGGCCGCGTCGTCACCGCGCCGACCAACGGCGCGGCGGGGATCATCCCGGCCGTTTTGCACTACTACCAACGGTTCATCCGGGGCTCGTCGGACGACGGCATCGTGACGTTCATGCTCACCGCGGGCGCGATCGGCTCGATCCTCAAGCAGACGGGCTCGATCTCGGGCGCCGAGGTCGGCTGCCAGGGCGAGGTCGGCTCGGCCAGCGCCATGGCCGCCGCCGGGCTCACCGAGGTCCTCGGCGGTTCACCCGCGCAGGTGGAGAACGCCGCCGAGATCGGTGTCGAGCACCACCTGGGGCTGACCTGCGACCCGGTCGGCGGGCTGGTGCAGATCCCGTGCATCGAACGCAACGCCGTCGGCGCGTCGAAGGCGATCCACGCCGCGCGGATGGCCATGCGCGGCGACGGTTCGCACGTCGTGACGCTGGACAAGGCGATCAAGACGATGCGCGAGACCGGTGCCGACATGAGCGTGAAGTACAAGGAGACCGCACGCGGCGGCCTCGCCGTGAACGTCATCGAATGCTGACGCCCGGCATTTAGTCCTCTGGATGCGGTAGTTGCACACGCAAGTACCGCATCCAGAGGACGAATTGCGGGCGGCCTAAACTCGAGTGGTGGAGTCGAAAGCGGGTGACGCGCTGTTCCGCCCGGTGCGCGCGGGCAACGCCTTCGAGGAGACCGTCGAAAGGCTGCTCCAGGCGATCCGGCTGGGCGTGGTGGGCGCGGGGGAGCGGCTGCCCTCGGAACGCGAGCTCGCCGAGCGGCTCGGGGTCAGCCGGGTGACGCTGCGTGAGGCCATCCGCGCGTTGTCCGACGCGGGTTACGTCGAGTCGCGGCGCGGGCGTTACGGCGGCACGTTCGTCAACGACGCCCTGCCCGACCCGCCCGCCACCGACGGGCGGAAGATCGACAACGCCACCCTGGAGGACGCGCTCGGCCTGCGGCACGTCCTGGAGACCGGCGCCGCCGAGATGGCGGCGTCACGTTCGCTCAGCCCGGCCGACCGGCAGCACCTGACCAGCACGCTCGCCGAGGCGGCCGCGGCCGACGTCGGCGACTACCGGCGCAAGGATTCGCGGCTGCACCTGGCGATCGCCGAGGTCACCGCGTCCGGCTCGCTGACCACGGCGATGGCGGACGCGCGGATGCGGGTCAACCAGCTGCTCGACATGATCCCGCTGCTCGAACCGAACCTGGAGCACTCCAACGCGCAGCACGAGGCCATCGTCGACGCGATCCTCGCCGGAGACTCCGAGGCGGCCCGCCGGGCGATGACGGAGCACGTCGAAGGGACCGCGTCACTGCTTCGCGCCTTCCTCGCTTGAGGTCAGCAGCGCGTGTGCGAAGTCGATGGCGTGCGGCGTATCCGGGAACACCCGGCCCTCCGCGCGGAGCCGGTCCGCGACGCCGAGCTCGTCGAGCACCTTCTCGTGACCGGGTTTGATACCCGACACGAGGACCGTGATCCCGCGATGTTCCAGGCGTTCGATGGCGTCGCGCAGGACGAGGGCGCCGGTGGCGTCGATGGCCGACACCCGCGACATCCGGAGGATGAGCACCCGCACATCGGCCACCTCGGACAGCTCCAGCAGGAACTGGTGGGCCGCGGCGAAGACCAGCGGGCCGTCGAGCCGGAACGCGACGATGTGCTCGTCCAGCAGCGTTCGTTCCTCGGCCGCGTGATCGGCGTGGTCGAGCGGCACCTCCTCGACACGGGCCGCCTTCGCGATCGCCCGCAGCGCGAGCGCGCCCGCCACGACGAGGCCGAGGATGACCGCCGTGACCAGGTCCAGGATCAGGGTCGCGGCCGCGGTGAGCACGAGCACGAGCGCGTCACGCCGGGTGGAGCGCAGCAGCGCGCGGACGGAGCCCGCCTCGACCATGCGGACGGCCGTGGCCAGCAGCACCCCGGCGAGTGCCGCGATCGGGATCGTGGCGACCAGCGGCGCGGCCGCGAAGACGATCACCGCCAGCACCATCGCGTGGGTGAACGAGGCCAGCCGGGACTTCGCGCCCGCGCGGACGTTGACCGCGGTGCGCGCGATCGCCGCCGTGGCGGGTACACCGCCGAACAGCGGGGTGACGAGGTTCGCGAGGCCTTGCCCGAAGAGTTCCCGGTCCGGGTCGTGCCTCTCGTTGACGCTCATCGCGTCCGCGACCGTGGCCGACAGCAGGCTTTCGAGCGCGGCCAGCGCGGCGACCGCGACCGCGGAGGGCATCAGCGCGCCCAAGGCGGACAGGTCCAGGAAGTCCAGCGAGGGCGCGGGAAGGCCGTTGGGCAGGGCGCCGATGCGGGCGACGGGCAGCTGCGCGAAATGGCTCACGAGGGTCGCGAGCGCGACCGCGACCAGTGAGAACGGGATCGACGGCCGCCATCGGGCGCCGAGCAGCATCAGAGCGGTGACCCCGGCCGCGATCGCGATCGATGGCCAGGACGGGTGCCCGGCGAAATCGGCCACCGCCTTCGCCGCGACGACGGCGACCTTGTCCCCCTCCGGGGTGACGACACCGAGCGCGGAGGGAATCTGCTGCAGAGCGACCACGCCGGCGATGCCCAGCGTGAACCCTTCGACCACCGGCGTCGGCACGTAGCGCATGTACCGGCCGGCGCGGGCGGCCGCGAGCAGGAGCAGCAGCGAACCGGCGAGCAGGCCAACCGTCAGCACGCCGCCCGCTCCGTGCGTGGCCATGATCGGCACCAGCACCACGGTCATCGCCCCGGTCGGCCCGGACACCTGGAGGTTGGAGCCGCCGAAGACCGCGGCCAGCGCACCGGCGACGATCGCGGTGACGAGCCCGGCTTCGGCCCCGAGCCCGGAGGAGATGCCGAAACCGAGCGCCAGCGGGAGCGCGACGATCGCGACCGTCAGGCCCGCCATGAGATCGCGCCGCGGAGCGCGTTTGAGCGTGCGCAGGTCTTCGCGTCCGGGCAGGAGCGAGCGCAATTCCGAGAGCCTCACACCTGCCACGACGTCACTCCGCCTCGCGTAGCTGGGCCAGGAGGGTGTTCTGGTCGGTCAGTAACTCGGTGAGGATGCGCCTGGCGGCCCGCAGGAGCTCGACGACGTCCCCGCCGGCGAGCGCGTACACGACCGTCGACCCTTCCCGCGTCGAGGTGACGATTCCCGATCGGCGCAGGACGGCAAGCTGCTGCGAGAGATTGGATGGTTCGACCTCGATCTCGGCGAGTAGTTCGCGGACGGCCCTCGGGCCCTCGGCGAGCAGTTCGAGCACACGGATCCGGACTGGGTGGCCCAGCATGCGGAAGAACTCCGCTTTGGCCTGGTACAGAGGAACGGGCACATGGCCACATTATCAAATGAAGAATTCTTCAAGTCGCGATCCCTGCAAGTGTTGCCGTGTCGCACTCGAGCCGCTCAGCGTCCCAAAAGCGACATGGGGAACACTGGGGTGCGAGACAGGTGGCATACCGGAGCCGGACTCGATTCGGTGATTTTCCCACAACCTTTTCACTCGTTCGGGCGTCTAACCTGGCGTGGAGAACCCGGATGAGGCAGACGCACCCGAGTCGGAGACCACGGCCACTCCCGAGCCGAAGAGCGGGAAGCGCAGGTGGCGCAGGATCGCCGCTTGGGCGTTCGGCCTGCTGATCGGCATCCCCGTCGTCGCGTTCGGGCTCGCGTACGTCCTGCTCGACGTCCGCAGCCCGGAAGAGGTCCTCGCCGACCTCGACAAGACCGTCGTCCTGCAGAACGCCGACGGCTCCGAACTGCTCAAGGTGGTCCCGCCCGGCGGCGATCGCCTGTTCGTGTCGTACGACGCCATCCCCGCGAAACTGCGCGACGCGATCGTCGCGACCGAGGACCCGACCTTCTGGGACAACGAGGGCTTCGACCTCACCGGGCTCGGCCGCGCGCTGGTGACCGGCGTCGGCGGCGGCTCGGGGATCACCCAGCAGTACATCAAGAAGTCCACCGGCAACGAGGACGCCACCCTCACCCGCAAGTTCTCCGAGCTGGTACTCGCCACGAAGATCACCCAGCAGCAGACGAAGAAGGAGATCTTCGAGAGTTACGTCAACATCATCTCGTTCGGCCGCGGCACCTACGGCCCGGCGTCGGCGATGAACGCCTACTTCGGCCGTAAGCTCGACGACTCGATGACCTGGAGTGAGGCGGCGTTCCTCGCGGGCATGATCCAGTCGCCTTCGGTGCACGACCCGTACGCCTCCAGCCACGAGCACGCGATGAAGCGCTGGTCCTATGTGATGAACAAACTGGTCGCGCGCGGCTACGTCAGTCAGGCCGAAGCGGTCACCATGACCTATCCGGAGGACGCGATCCAAGCGCCGTCGGAGACCCGGGCGGGTCGCGTGACCTACGAGCAGTACCACATCAAGCAGCAGGTGCTCGCGGAACTGGAACAGGTCGGCTACCCGCTCGACCGGCTCCGCGGCGGCGCGATGAAGGTCGAGACGACCATCGATCCGCGAGCGCAGGCCGAAGCCGAGAAGGCGGTCAAGGAGCGGTTGAAGGGGCAACCGGAGCACTTCCGCGCGTCGCTGGTCGCCGTCGAGCCCGGGACAGGCGCCATCCGCGCCTACAACGGCGGTGGCTGGAGCGTGCACGACTACGCAGGCACCCCGTACGGCACCGGCTCGGCTTTTCAGCCCTTCCTCCTCGCGGCCGGGCTCGAACGGGGGGTGAACGTGGACGAGCCGCTGAAGGCGCCCGCGTCGGTCGACTTCCTCGGCGAAACCTTCAAATTCGAGGACCAGTGCGGTGAATCCGGGAAGTGCACCCTGCGCGAGGCGATGGGGCGGGGCGCTCATGGCCCGTTCGTCGACCTGGCGAAGAAACTCGGCGCGGAGGCGGTCCGCGACGGCGCTCGCTCGGCCGGAATCCCCGAGACCGTCGACGGCGTGGTGACCCTGCGCGAGAAGGACGGGTTCCTGATCGGCGCCGGGATCGCGGTCGGCCGGTATCCCTTGCGCCCCAGCGACATGGCCGGTGCGTACGCGACCTTCGCCGCCGGCGGTCTGCGCGCCACCCCGCATCTGGTGTCGAAGATCCGGGACGAGAACGGCGAAATCGTGTGGGAACGGCCGCCGGACAGGGCACCCGCGTTCAAGGACGACGAGACGCTGAGCCGGCGGATCGCGGGCACGATGAGCCAGGTGCTGGCCACCGGCCTGAAGGACCGTCCGGCGGCGCTGAAGACCGGCGACTTCCAGTACAACGAGACGGACGACAACGCCGGCGGCTGGGCGGTCGGGTACACGCCGCAGCTCGCGACCGCGGTCTGGGTCGGCTCCGACGAGCCGCGCCGGATGCGGGACGCCGCCGGGGAGAAGCTGACCGGCCGGACCATCCCGGCCGACGTGTGGCAGCGCTTCATGAACGGTGTCCACCAGGGACTGCCGGTGCGGTGGCCGGAGGGCTCCGGTCCGCTACCTGCCACGACGGCGCCGCGGTGAGGTCCGCGTGATCGGACGCGTAACTCGCGTGATCAGGGGCGTAACTCCGAGTGCGGTGTCCAATCACGCGAGTTACGCCTTCGATCACGCGAGTTACGCGTCCGATCACGGGCGGACGGGCGCCGTCAGGGCTTCACGAGCACCACGGTGAGCCCGTCGTAACCCTTACTGCCGACCGTCTGGACGGCCGTCGCGTCGACGCGGGGTTCGGCGGCGATCATTTCGTGCAGCCGCCTGATCCCCTGGACGTTCGGGTCTTCGCTGGCGGCGTCGGTCACCGCGCCACCGCGGACGACGTTGTCGACCACGATCACGCCGCCGGGCCGGACGAGCTTCAGCGACGCCTCGAAGTAGGCCGGGTTGTTGACCTTGTCGGCGTCGATGAACGCCAGATCGATCGGGCCCTCGACCGACGGCAGCAGGTCCAGCGCCTTGCCGACGCGGACGTCGACCAGCCCGCCGAGCCCCGCCGCTTCGATGTTGCCGCGCGCGATCTCGGCGTGCTTCGGGTCGTATTCGAGGGTGACGAGCCTGCCCTGCGGCGGCAGGGCGCGGGCGAGCCAGATCGTGCTGTACCCGCCGAGCGTGCCGATCTCCAGGATGGACCGGGCACCGATCATCCTCGCCATCAGGTTGAGCAGTTTGCCCTGGTTCGGCGCGACGGCGATCGACGGCAGCCCGGCCCGATCCGACGCCTCACGCGCCCCCTCCAGGGCGGGGTCGGACGGGATGAGCGCCCCGGACAGGTAGTCGTCCACTTCGGACCACAGTTGCTGTGACATGGCACCTCCGCCGCCAACCTACTCCGGGATGATCACGCGGCGCGGCGCCCTGCCTTCGGGATCACCAGCGGCGTCCCGGTTTCGGGACACGGCATCACCCGGCACGGCAGCTCGAAGATCTTCTCGACGTTGGCGGCGGTCACCACCTCTTCGGGCGAGCCGGTCGCCAGGACCTCGCCGCCGCGCATCGCGATCATGTGCGTCGCGTAGCGGGCGGCGTGGTTGAGGTCGTGCAGCACCGCGACCAGCGTCCGGCCCTGTTCCCGGTGCAGTTGCGCGCACAGGTCGAGGATGTCCATCTGGTGTGCGATGTCCAGATAGGTCGTCGGCTCGTCGAGCAACAGGAGATCGGTCTCCTGCGCGAGCGCCATCGCCATCCACACGCGCTGCCGCTGACCACCAGACAGTTCGTCGACCAGCCGCTCGGCGAGGTCGTCGACCCCGGTGGCGCGCATGGACTCCGCGACCACGGTGGCGTCCTCGCGGGACCACTGGCGCAGCAGGCGCTGGTGCGGGTACCGGCCACGCGCGACGAGATCCGCGACGGTGATGCCGTCGGGCGCGATCGAGCTCTGCGGGAGCAGGCCGAGCCGCCGGGCGACCTCCTTGGCGGGGAAGGAGCTGATCACCTGCCCGTCGAGGAACACCGACCCCTGGCGGGGTTTGAGCATCCGCGCGAGCGCGCGCAGCAGGGTCGTCTTGCCGCAGGCGTTCGGGCCGACGATGACGGTGAACGACCGGTCGGGGATGACCACCCCGAGGTCTTCGGCCACGGTCCGGCCGTCGTAGGCGAGCGTCAGCGCGTCCGCGTGCAGGCGGGACGTCGTGCTCTGCTCGGTGAGGGTTTCCACGGTCTCCACGCAGGTTAGGCTAACCTAGGAGCCCGCCGTTGTGGTGTTCCGTAGGTCGCAGTCGGCTCACGACGCTCGTCGATGGCATCATCCCCAGTGCAATCCCGCGAGCGGTCTCGGTGCGATCGAAGGAACCTGCATGGAGGATTACCGGATAGTCGCGGACGAGATCTCCGCCGACGTCGAGGCGGGAAGGCTTCGTCCTGGCGACCGGCTGCCCCCGCAGCGGCGGTTCGCCCGCGAACGCGGGATCGCGAACTCGACGGCCGCGAGGGTCTACGGCGAACTCGTCCGGAGAGGCGTCGTGGTCGGCGAGGTCGGCCGGGGCACGTTCGTCCGCGCCGGAAGGCCGCCGTTGGAGACCGCGCTCGCCGAACCCGGTGGCGCGACGGTCGACCTCGAGCTCAACTTCGCCGTCCTCCCGGACCAGTCGGCGCTGGCCGGGAAGGCTTTGGAGCCGTTGCTCCGCGACGACGTCCTGACCGCGGCGCTGCGGCCGGGAAGCGTCTCCGGCTCGAAGCAGGCGCGTGACGCCGCCGCCGGCCTGCTCGCGAAGGACGGCTGGACGCCGGAAATCCTCTTCGCCGGGAGCGGGCGTCAGGCCATCGCGGCCGCCATCGCCGCCTTCGTGCCGATGGGGGAACGTCTCGCCGTCGAAGCCATCACCTATCCCGTGGTCAAGGCGCTCGCCGGACGGCTCGGTGTCCAGTTGGTGCCCATCGAGACCGACGACCTGGGCCTCATTCCCGAGGCACTCGAAGCCGCGTCCGTCCGCGCGCTGTACGTCCAGCCGACCCTGCACAACCCGCTCGGGTCCACAATGGACGAAGCGCGGCGGGTCGAGCTGGCGGAAACCGTGCGGCGGATGGACATCCCGGTGATCGAGGACGGTATCTACACCTTCCTCCGGCCCGAGGTCCGCCCGTTCGCGGCGTACGCGCCGGAGCGCACGGTGTTCACCGACAGCCTGTCCAAACGGCTCGCCCCGGGACTGACCACCGGATTCCTCGCCGTCCCGGCGGAATGGCGGGAACGGCTGGCCGCGGCCGTGCGCTCGGGCGGCTGGGTCGCGCCCCGATTCGCCGTCGAAGCCGCCACCCGGTGGATCACCGGCGGGACCCTGGAAACCGTCGAACGGGCGAAACGGCTCGATGCCGCGGAACGCCAGCGGGTGACGGCGGCGCGGCTGGCCGGGTTCACCCTGCGTGCCGATCCGCGGGCGTATCACTGCTGGTGGGAACTCCCCGATCACTGGCGCGCCGAGACCTTCGTCGCCGCGGCCGCGCGACGCGGGATCGCGGTCACCCCGGCGGCCGCGTTCGCTGTCGTCCCTGGTCACGCCCCGAACGCGGTCCGCCTCGCCGTCTCGTCGCCGCCCCTGGAGACGCTCGGGGCCGCTTTGGACGTCCTCGCCGGACTCGCTTCCGGCCGCCCCGAGGACGCCGGCGTCGACTGATCCCCGCATTCAGAGGACGAAATGCGTCAGGGGTGCGGCGCCCACTTGCCGACGAAGCTGCCGCAGGTGACGGTCTGCCCGGTGAGCCGCGACCGCAGCGCGTTCTCCAGCCCGAGGTAGTCGAAGATCGGGGCGTCCCCCGCGACCTCGGCGGGCACCGGCCCGCCCTTGGCCAGCGCGGGCATGCTCACGGTCTGGAACAGCACCAGATAGTCGCCTTCGCGATTGAGCTCGTCGGCCCTCGCGAGCATGCGTTCCGGGGCGTCGGCGACGATCTCCAGCGGCAGCGGCCATTCCAGCGGGAACGGGTTGCGCAGGCCGAAAGCGGGATAGGCGAATGGGTTGTCGGGCAGGACGGCCGTGCGCCCGGCGGGGAAGCGCGTGACGCAGTCCTGGATCTGGGAGATATAGGTGAACGTGCCCGGATTCGTCCGGATACCGCGCATCGACGGCGTCACCTTGCCGAGGTCACCGGTCAGCTTCTCGTGTGCCATGTCGAGGTACGCGGCGTCGTCGTGGTGCGCGACCACGGCCCAGCCCGACGCCAGCACCGCGACCAGGCCCATCGCCGTGGCACCCGCCAGCCCAAGCCGGCGGGACGGCTCCGGCAGGGGCGGCAGCGCGTCCGCCAGCAGCAGGATCGCCGTCAGCGCCAGTGTTCCGGTGAACAACGTCGGGGTGTCGTTGCCCCACGACAGGCTGGTCATGAATCCGGTCGCGAAGACCAGCGCGCCCATGCGCGAGAACCGCCGTGTCGCCGCCCAGTTCACCAGCAGAGCGACACCGAGGATCCACCAGAGGACGTCCGCCCAGCGCGACGCGCCGGTGAAGTGCCCGTCGACGACGGTACCGACCACCACCGCCACGCCGGCCAGGAGCAGCAGCCGGGCGAGGACGGCCCCGGCGAATCCGGCGCGGTCGCGGAAGATCCCGAGCAGGGCCAGGAACACCCCGGCGATCACGAAGAAGGTCAAGCCCCGTACCGGCGGCCGCAGCAGGGACGCGGGATTTTCCAGCCACAGCCCGAGAAGGCGCTCGCCGTACGCGGGCAGGCCGCCGGTGAGCTGCTCGGCCATCGCGCCGAGCCCGCCGTCGAGGGTGACGATTCCGATGTAGAACACCAGAAAGGCGCCCAGCGCCAGCAGATCCCAGGCCAGCCGCCCCCACCAGCGGCCGGTGCGGAACGCGCCTTCCCGCAGTGACGGGTGCAGCAGCAGCCAGCACAACGCGATCAACGGCACCGGCGCGAAACTCTGTTTGACGAAGACCGCGGTGCCCAGCAGCACCAGGCCGAGCCGCCGCGGCCACGCCTTGCCGTTGCGCAGCCCCGAATCCAGCGCCCAGGCACCGCAGGCGGTCAGGAAGATCCCGTCGATCGTGTGCCAGGCCATCAGCGGGAAGGCGTTGAGGTTCAGCAGGGACGCGGCCGCCGTCAGCCCGGTGAGCCCCGGGCCCCAGTCGCGGACGCGGCGCCGGGTGACCAGGACGGCGAACGCGATGGTCGCCAGGATGATCTCCAGCATGCTGAGCACGCTGGAGACGAAGAACAGCGGCCCCGGCAGCCCGAAATCGACGATGTGCAGGTACGCCGAACCGAGCGGTCGCGCGGAGATGATGTCGGAATGCGGGACTTCGCCGTGCAGTACCCGCCACGCCTGGGCGAGGATGAAACCCTGGTCCGACGGGTGGAAACCGAAGCGCCCCACCCGGAGTTCGGTGGCGACGGCGAGCGCGAGCACCCACGCCACGTGCAGGGACAGCCGGAGCACTGTCCTGGCGGGACGTACCGCTGACATCCCAGCGGCGTCCGGTCCGGTCGACAGCGGGGGACTGGCGACGTCCACACTGCCCCTTCCCGGTCGTCCTGCCTCGGCCCGTGCCCGCCGACCCCCCGGCGTATCGGAAACCGATGGTAGCGGCCGGGGGCGTCCCCCGATCGAGCCCCGGCGGCGGGACGTCAGGGACGACGGCGCCAGACCAGCCGGGTGACCGCGCCCGCCACCGAGGCGAGCGGAGCCTTCCGGGGCAGGCCACGGGATTCCGGCGCGGACTCGGGCATGGCGCGATAGACGAGGTGGGCGAAGAACCGCGCCGTCTTCGGTGCGACGAGCGTCACGAGTTCGGCGGCCGTGCCTTCGGGCAGATTGAGGATCTCGGGTCGTTTCTCCAGTGCCTTCACCACCAGGGCGGCGGCGCGTTCGGGGGAGCTCGACGGCATGCCTCGATAGGACCCGGTCGGCGCGATCATGTCGGTGCGCACCAGCGGCATCCGGACCGAGGTGAAGGTGACACCGTCGGAAAGCGTTTCCCGGCCGGCGGTCAGCCCGAACTCCTCCAGCGCGGCCTTCGAGGCCAGGTAAGCGGAAAACCGCGGGGTGTCCGTTTGCAGTCCTTGGGTGGTCACGTTGACGACGTGCCCGAATCCGCGCGCGGTCATCGACGGCAGCAGGCCCAGCGTCAGCCGCACGGGGCCGAAGTAGTTGATCGCCATCGTCCGCTCGTAGTCGTGGAACCGTTCGGTGGACAGCGAAACCGACCGCCGGATCGAGCGGCCCGCGTTGTTGACCAGCATGTCGACGGCGCCGTGCGCGGCGAGCACGTCCTTGACCAGCGCGTCGACGGCACCCCCGTCGGTGAGGTCGCACGGGTACGCCGACGCCTTCCCGCCCGCCGCGACGATCTGCTCGCGGACCTGTTCGAGTTCGTCGGCGCGCCTGGCCACGAGGATCACTTCGCCGCCCTTCGCGGCGACGGCGAGCGCGGACGCGCGACCGATACCCGAGGACGCGCCGGTGATGAGGACCTTCCGGCCCTCCAGGGGGTCGGGCCCCGGACGGCGGCGGCCGCGGTCGGGATCCAGGTGCTCCAGCCAGTACCGGTAGAGCGGGCCGGCGTACTCCTTCAACGGCGGCAAGGTGATCCCGCTGCGTTCGAGCGCGGCCGTGGTCGCGCTCGTGTCGAAGTCGACCTCCATGCTCAGATGCGGCAGCACTTCGAGCGGGATGCCGAGTTCGGCCAGCACCGCCGCACGGGCCGAACGCCCGCCCGGGACCCGGTCGAATCCGGCGGCCGCGGATTTCGCCAGCCTGGTCCCGGCGCGTTTCAGCGCTCCGGACGGTCCGGCAGGAAGGACCGCGGAGATCTTCGGCCCGCCCGCGGCCCGCGCGAAGGCGTTGTAGACCTCATGCAGCGGCTGCGGCCGGGGCGACGCGAGGTGGTACGTGCTCCCGCTGGGCGCGTCGACGTGCATGAGGTGTTCCATCGCTTCGACGACGTAGTCGACCGGGACGAGGTTCGTGGCGCCGAGATCCGGCGCGGCGAGAGGGAGCCGGCGGGGCAGCGTGGCGAGCCGCGAGATCGCGGGGAGGAAGTAGTACGGGCCGTCGATCTTGTCCATCTCACCGGTGCGCGAATCGCCGGCCACGGCGGACGGCCGGTACACCCGGAACGGCGTTTTCCCGTGCCGGCGCACGAGTTTCTCCGCCTCGAACTTCGTCGCGTGGTACGGCGACGCGAAACTCTGGCCGAGGTCGAAGTCGGCCTCGGTGAACCGCCCGGCGTACTGCCCGGCGACCGCGATCGACGAGACGTGGTGGAAGAGCCCGGCCTTCGCGGCGGCGGCGAACTCCAGGACGTTGCGGGTGCCGTCGACGTTGGCCGCGCGGTTCGCCGCTTCGTCCGCGGTGAGGTCGTAGATCGCGCCGAGATGCACGACGTGGTCAAGAGGTTCCAGGCGGGCGGGATCGATGCCCAGCAGGGGTTCGGTCAGGTCGCCGGTGACGGGAACGAGCTTCTCGTGGCTCGGGAGCTTCCCGCGTGAGGTCTCCCTCACGAGAACATGGACGGCTACGGTCTCCGGTCGCCGTAGTAGGCGCGCGACCAGGCGTTTTCCCAGAAAACCCGTCGCGCCCGTCACGAAGTAGGTGGTCATGGCCGGCTCCTTCCGAACGGAGCCGACTCTACCTACTCAAAAGTAGGAACGGTAGTTGTCATTCACTGTGGTCCGGATGCTCGGCCACCGCGACCACGGCGTCGCGGAGCGCGGCGCGCAGGCGCCCCACGTCCAGCGGCCCGAGTACGGCGGCCTCGCCGGGCGGCGCCACGAGCACGATCTTGTCGCTGCTCACGAACACCGTCACGTCCCTGCGCCTGCCCGCGAGATCCCGGCAGCCGACCGACCATTCGTCCCGGGGTGCCAACGTCCTCATCCTCCCGTATCCCATGATCTCCCTTTCTCGTCCGAGGCTGGGACGGGGCGCTTTCGGGGGCGTGACGCCGATTACCCCATGTTCCTACTGATGGGTTAACCGATCCTTCATATCGTGATCGACTTCCGCTCTCGCTAGGCCGGAAGGGGAGGAACGGGAGTAGCGTCCGGGGGAGGCACTGCTTGGGAGGTCATGGGATGTCCGAACCCAGGAAGATCGTCATCGTCGGAGCCGGTCTCGCCGGGGCCACGGCGGCCGGGACGCTGCGAGAACGCGGTTACGCGGGGGAAATCCTGCTGCTCGGCACCGACACGCATCGCCCGTACGAATTACCGCCGTTGTCCAAAGGGCTCCTGATGGGCAACACCGATGAACCCGACTGGGTGCACGACGAGGGTTTCTACGCGGAGAAGGACATCGCGTTCTCCAGCGGTGCGACCGCGACCAAGATCGAGCTCGGCGCCCGGCTCGTGCACGACGACGCGGGCGGTGAACACCGGTTCGACCGGCTCGTGCTCGCGACCGGCTCCCGGCCGCGCTCGTTGCCGGTGCCCGGCGGGGACCTGCCGGGCCTTCGGACCCTGCGCACCCTCGACGACGCGCTGGCGCTGCGCTCGGCGTTCAAGGACGCCGGGCGGGTGGTGATCGTCGGCGCGGGCTGGATCGGGACCGAAGCCGCCGCGGCCGCCAGGGAACACGGCGCCGAGGTGACCGTGGTCGACCAGGTCGCCTCGCCGCTGCTCGCGGTGCTGGGCGAACAGGTTTCCGGGGTCTTCAAGGATCTGCACGCCGAGCACGGGGTGAACTGGCGTCTCGGTGAAGGCGTCGCGGGCTTCACCGGTGACCAGGACGGGGTGACCGGCGTACGTCTTCAGAGTGGCGACGAGCTTCCCGCGGACGTCGTACTGGTGGCCGTCGGCGCCGCGCCCAGGGTCGACCTCGCGCACGCGGCCGGGCTGGAGCTGTCCGACGACGGCGGTGTCTGCGCCGACGCCGGCCTGCGGACGGCCGCGCCCGACGTCTACGCCATCGGCGACATCGCCGCGCATTTCCATCCCCGCTACGGAAAACGTGTCCGCGTCGAGCACTGGTCGAACGCGAAGTGGCAAGGCGAACACGTCGCGGGGAACCTGCTGGGAGAGAACGAGCCGTACCTGCGGAGCCCGTACTTCTTCTCGGACCAGTACGACCTGGGCTGCGAATACCGGGGTCTCGCCGACCCCGAAAGCGACGAACTCGTGGTGCGGGGCGACCTCGCGTCGCGCGACTTCACGGCGTTCTGGCTGCGGGACGGGCAGGTGACCGCCGCGATGAACGTCAACCAGTGGGATGACGGGGACGCCTTGAAGGCCCTGGTCGAGGGACGGGCGACGGTGACCGCGGAGCAGTTGAGGACTGCTGACCTCAAGGGACTCGTGAGTGGTTAGGACGGTTCTAACCGTCCTAACCACTCACGAGCCACTACGCCTGCGAGAGCGCCAGGGCTTCCGGTGCCGGTGCCGTGGCGGGCCGCGTCATGGTCCCGAAGGCCAGCAGCGCGAGCACGCCGAAGGCCGCCATCACGATCCCCATCGGGACCGCGGTGCCCGGACCGCCCAGCCCCACCAGCGGCGTCGCCAGCCCGCCGACGACGAACTGCAGCACGCCGAGCAGCGCCGACGCCGAACCGGCGGACCGCGCCTGTTCGGCGAGCGCGAGCGAGCTCGCGTTCGGCGCGACCATGCCGATGCTCGACACCAGGACGAACAGCGGGATCAGCAGCCCGATCAGGCCGAGGTCCAGCACCGTCGCGGCCAGCACACCGAAGCCGGCCACCGCCGCGATGACGAGACCGACGGTCAGCAGCGTCCGCTCCGGGAAACGTCCGACGATGCGCCCGTTCAGCTGGCCGACGGCCACGATGCCGATGCCGTTGAGCCCGAACACCAGGCTGTACGCCTGCGGGCTGAGCCCGTAGACGCCTTGCAGCGCGAAGGACGAGCCGGAGATGTAGGCGAACAGGCTCCCGAACATCAGCCCCGAGGCCAGCGCGTACCCGAGGAAGCCGCGGTCGCGGAGCAGGCTCCCGTACTTCCGCAGCACCGAACCGAACCGCGCGGGGGTGCGGCGTTCCTCGGGCAGCGGTTCCGGCAGCAGGAAGAAGACGACGGCGAGCAGGATCGCGCCGAACACGGTCAGGCAGACGAACACGCCGCGCCACGAGGTCCAGTTCAGGATCTGGCCGCCGATGATCGGCGCCAGGATCGGGGCGAGCCCGTTGACCAGCATGAGCAGCGAGAAGAACTTCGTCATCGCGGTGCCGGAATAGAGGTCGCGCACGGTCGCCCTGGCGATCACGATGCCCGCCGCGGCGCCGAAGGCCTGGATGCCTCGTGCGGCGATGAGCAGTTCGGCCGTCGGGGCGACGGCGCACAGGATCGAGCCGATCATGTAGAGCGCGAGGCCGGCCACGAGCGGTTTGCGGCGGCCGATCGCGTCGGACAGCGGTCCGAGGATCAGCTGGCCGATGGCGAGCCCGATGATGAACGCGCTCAGCGTGAGCTGGACGGTCGCGTCCGCGGCGCGCAGTTCGCCCGCCATCTGCGGCAGTGCGGGCAGGTACATGTCGATGGACAGGGGCCCGAAGGCGGACAGGCCGCCGAGGATCAGGACGAACCGGGCGCGGCCGGTCGTGACGGGCCGCGCGACGGTCTCTTCCACTCGCTCGGGCGCGATGGTCATGCTCGTTCCTTCCCCAGTCATGGTTCCGCGAGGAACAACTTGCTTAGAGTAGGTAACTATTCCCGCTGTGAGTCTCGCCACCTGGACTTCGCAAGACTGATCCGATCAATTTTCGATCCAAATCCGAACGACCCCTAGATCTCGCGCCGAGTCGTCGGGTATACATCGGATGTCTGTTGGGAGCCGTTGAATGTTGACGGTTCGGCTGGAAGGGAAGATCCGTGCAGCTGTTGCGACTCGGGGAGCCGGGAAGTGAGCGTCCGTTCGTACGTGCCGGGGACGGCACGCTGCGCGACCTTTCGGGGCTGACCGCCGACATCGATGGCGGCTTCTTCGCGAGCGACGGAGTCGCCAGGGTCGCGGCCGCGCTGGCCGCCGGTGAGCTGCCCGAAGCCGGTTCCGAAGCCGCGCGGGCCAGGGTGGGCGCGCCGATCGCGCGGCCCGGAAAGGTCGTCTGCATCGGCCTCAACTACCGGCAGCACGCCGAAGAGTCCGGTGCCGAGGTGCCGGCCGAACCGGTCGTCTTCATGAAGGCCCCCGACGTCGTCGTCGGGCCGGAGGACGACGTGCTCGTGCCGCGGGGCTCGACGAAGACCGACTGGGAGGTCGAGCTCGGCGTCGTCATCGGCAAGACCGCGCGCTACCTCGAAAGCGTCGAAGAAGCCCTGGAGTACGTCGCCGGCTATACCGTCTCGAACGACGTGTCCGAGCGCGAGTTCCAGCTCGAACGCGGCGGCACCTGGGACAAGGGCAAGTCGTGCGAGAACTTCAACCCGCTCGGCCCGTGGCTGGTCACCGCCGACGAGGTGCCCGACCCGCAGGACCTCGGCCTGCGGTTGTGGGTCAACGGCGAGAAGAAGCAGGACTCGTCGACCAAGGACATGATCTTCACGGTCGCGGAGATCGTGCACTACGTGAGCCAGTACATGGTGCTGCGCCCCGGAGACCTCATCAACACCGGCACCCCGCAGGGGGTCGCGCTCGGGCAGCCGGACCCCAAACCGTACCTGCGCGAGGGCGACGTGATCGAGCTCGAGATCGACGGCCTCGGCCGTCAGCGCCAGAACGTCAGGCAGGCGTGATGGCGAAGATCGTGGGCATGGAGGTGCTCGACGTCCGCTTCCCCACTTCGCGGGAGCTGGACGGCTCGGACGCCATGAACCCGGACCCTGACTACTCGGCCGCGTACGTCGTGCTGCACACCGACGGCGGCCCGGACGGCTACGGGCTCGCCTTCACCATCGGCCGCGGCAACGACGTCCAGGCCGCGGCGATTCGTGCGCTGGAGCCGCACGTCGTCGGCAGGGACGTGCCCACCGGCGCGGCCGCGCTCGGCGATCTGTCGAGGACGCTGGTCGGCGACTCGCAACTACGCTGGCTCGGCCCGGAAAAGGGTGTCGCGCATATGGCGATCGGCGCGGTGGTCAACGCCGCGTGGGATCTCGCCGCGCGGATCGCCGGCCTCCCGGTCTGGCGGTTCGCCGCCGGGATGTCGCCGGAGGAGCTGGTCTCCCTCGTCGACTTCCGCTATCTCACCGACGCGCTGACCGAACAGGAGGCGCTCGACATCCTTCGCGCCGCCGAGCCGGGCCGCGCCGAGCGGATCGCCCGGATCGAGCGCGACGGCTACCGCGCGTACAGCACTTCCCCCGGCTGGCTCGGCTACTCGGACGCGAAACTGGTCCGGCTCGCCGAGCAGGCGGTGGCGGACGGCTTCGAGATGATCAAGCTGAAGGTCGGCGGGAATCTCGAGGACGATGTCCGCCGGATGAAACTCGCCCGCGAGACCGTCGGCCCGGACATCCGGGTCGCCGTCGACGCGAACCAGCGCTGGGATGTCTCGACCGCGATCACCTGGATGACCGCGCTGGCGCCGTACGACCCGTATTGGATCGAGGAACCCACCTCGCCGGACGACGTGCTCGGGCACGCCGCGATCGCCAAGGCGCTCGCCCCGATCCGGGTGGCCACCGGCGAGCACGTCCAGAACCGTGTGGTGTTCAAGCAACTGTTGCAGGCGGGCGCGATCTCGGTGCTGCAGCTGGACGCCGCCAGGGTCGGCGGGTTCAACGAGAACCTGGCGATCCTGCTGCTGGCGGCCAAGTTCGGGATCCCGGTGTGCCCGCACGCCGGCGGTGTCGGGCTGTGCGAACTCGTCCGGCATCTGTCGATGTTCGATTTCGTGGCGGTGTCCGGTTCCGACACCGACCGGTCCATCGAATGGGTCGACCATCTCCACGAGCACTTCACCGATCCGGCCGCCGTCGTCGACGGTCGTTACGTCGCCCCGTCCGCGCCGGGCTTCTCGGCCCGGATGCACGACGCGACGCTGCGCCGGTTCACCTTCCCCGACGGTCCGGAATGGACGGAGACAAGCAAGTGAGTGAGTTCGAAGGCCTCGTCGCGGCGGTCACCGGAGGCGCGTCGGGAATCGGCAGGGCCACCGCGGACCTGCTCGCCTCGCGCGGGGCGAAGGTCGCGGTCCTCGACCTGAATCCCGGCGACCTTCCCGAAGGTCTCGCCGGATTCCGCTGCGACGTCGGGTCCGACAAGGAGGTCCGGTCGGCGATCGACGCGGTCGCGGACCGGTTCGGCAGGCTCGACGTCCTGGTCAACAACGCGGGCATCGGCGCGCAGGGTGACGTCACCGCCAACGGCGACGACGAATGGCACCGAGTGCTCGACATCAACGTCGTCGGCATGGTGCGGCTCGCGCGGGCGGCGTTGCCGCACCTCAAGAACTCGCCGTCGGCCGCGATCGTCAACACCTGTTCGATCGCCGCGTGGGCGGGCCTGCCCAACCGCGCGCTGTACTCGGCCAGCAAGGGCGCGGTGCTCTCGCTGACCCTGGCGATGGCGACCGACCACCTCGCCGACCGGATCCGCGTCAACTGCGTCTGCCCCGGCACCGCGGACACCCCGTGGGTCGGCAGGCTGCTCGACGCCGCGGGCGATCCGGAGGCCGAACGCGCCGCGCTGGCGGCCCGTCAGCCGATGGGCAGGCTGGTCACCGCGGACGAGGTCGCGAACGCGGTCGTGTACCTCGCCAGCCCGCTGTCGGCTTCGACCACCGGAACGGCGCTCGCTGTCGACGGAGGTATGTACGGGCTGCGTCCGCGCGGCCCGGTCCAGCAGTAGTTTTCGCTGTCATCAAGGAGGATGCGGTGCGTACGAGGGTGATCAAGGTGGCCGCCGCGGCCGCCGCGCTCGGGCTGACCCTGTCGGCGTGTGGGTCCACAAAGGATAATGCTCCCCAACCGGGTGCAGGCGGAGGCGGCAAGGTCGGTGCGACGATCCCGTTGCTGACCTCGCCGTTCTGGCAGGCCTACAACAACTACGTACCGCTGAAGGCCAGGGAACAGGGCGTCGAGGCGCTGCCGACGGTCAACGCGGACAGCGATCCGGCGAAGCAGATCACCGACATCAACACCCTGCTCAACCAGGGGGTCAAGGGCCTGGTCGTGACGCCGCTGGACTCCGCCGCCGTCGTGGCGGGCCTCAAGGCGGCGGAGAACAAGGGTGTCCCGGTGGTCGCCGTCGACGTCGCGCCGGAGAGCGGCAAGGTCGCGATGGTGGTGCGCGCGGACAACAAGGCGTACGGCACCAAGGCCTGCGAGGCGATCGGCGCGAAGGTGACGTCGGGCAAGGTCGTGCAGGTCATGGGCGACCTTGCCTCGGTCAACGGCCGCGACCGCTCCGAGGCGTTCCGGCAGTGCATGAAGACCAAGTACCCGGACGTCCAGGTGCTGGAGGTCGCCGCCGAATGGAAGGCGGACAAGGCTTCGTCCGGTTTGGACAGTCTGCTGACCGCGAACCCGGACATCAAGGCCGTGTACATGCAGGCGGGCGGCGTGTACCTGGCGCCGACGCAGCAGGCGCTCAAACGCAAGAACCTCTACTTCCCGGTCGGCGACCCGAAGCACGTGGTGCTGGTCAGCAACGACGGCATTCCCCAGGAGCTGGCCGCGATCCGCGCGGGCGAGCTCGACGCGACCGTCTCCCAGCCCGCCGACGACTACGCCAAGTACGGCATGTACTGGATCAAGAAGGCCATGGCGGGGGAGACCTTCAAGGCCGGGCCGACCGACCACGGCAGCACCGTCGTCGAGGTGCGGCCGGGGATCCTCGAAGACCAGCTCCCCGCGCCCGTCGTCACCAAGGACAACGTGGACGACAAGGCCCTCTGGGGGAACAACCTGTGAGCGCGCTGCCCGCCGGATCCGCCGCCGTGCCGGTGGTCAGCGCACAGGGCGTCGGCAAACGCTACGGCCCCACCGTGGCGCTGTCCGACGTCAGCCTCACCGTGCACCCCGGCGAGTCGCACGCGCTCGTCGGCCGCAACGGTGCGGGGAAGTCGACCCTCGTCTCCATCCTCACCGGACTGTCCAAAACGGACACCGGCCACGTCGAGTTCGGTGGCGTCCCGGCGCCGCCGTTGTCCAAACAGGACGACTGGAAACGCGCGGTCGCCTGCGTCTATCAGCACGCGATGGTCGTGCCGCAGCTGACCGTCGCGGAGAACCTTTTCCTGAATCGCCAGTCCGGCAAGGGTTTCGCGATCGGCTGGCAGCGGTTGCGCCGTCAGGCACGGGAACTGCTCGACTCCTGGGACGTGCGCGTCGACGTCGACACCCCGGCCGGCGAGCTTTCGGTCGAGGACCGGCAGTTCGTCGAGATCGCGCGCGCGTTGTCCTACGGCGCCCGGTTCATCGTGCTCGACGAGCCGACGGCGCAGCTGGACAGCCAGGCGATCGAACGGCTTTTCGCGCGGATGCGCCAGATGCAGGACAGCGGGGTGACGTTCCTGTTCATCTCGCATCACCTGCACGAGGTGTACGAGGTGTGTCAGGCGGTCACCGTGCTGCGCGACGCCAAGCACATCCTGACCGCGCCGGTCTCCGAGGTCGGCCGTGCCGAGCTGATCGACGCGATGACCGGCGAGCAGGGCGGGCTTTCCGTGCGCGACGCCTCCACCCGCGAGGCGCTGGCCGCGGACGCCGACGAGGTGCTGACCGTCGACGGGCTTTCCGGTGACGGCTTCGAGGATGTGACGTTCCGGATCCACCGCGGCGAGGTGATCGGGCTCGCGGGCAGCAACGCCAGCGGCAAGCACCAGGTCGCGGAAACCGTGTACGGACTGCGTTCGCCGTCCTCCGGCACGATCCGGGTGGACGGGAAGCCGTTGAAACCGGGAGACATCCCGGCCGCGATCCGCGCCGGGATCGGCTGTGTGCCGAGGGACCGGCATCACGAGGGACTGGTGCTGGAGCATTCCATCGCGGACAACGCCACCCTGTCCATTTTGGACCGCATGGGCAAGGGTGGCCTGGCGGCACCGGGCTCGCGATAC
Organism: Amycolatopsis sp. NPDC000009; assembly: GCF_055563465.1. Classification (NCBI taxonomy): domain Bacteria; kingdom Bacillati; phylum Actinomycetota; class Actinomycetes; order Pseudonocardiales; family Pseudonocardiaceae; genus Amycolatopsis; species Amycolatopsis sp. NPDC000009. Next base: position 259,537 of record NZ_JBVHDI010000003.1, on the reverse strand, counting down.
GGCCGGGCCGCCCAGGCGCTGCGGGATTACGACATCGTCGCGGCCGACGCGGACCAGCCGGTGTCCGACCTTTCCGGCGGCAACCAGCAGAAGGTCGTCCTGGCCCGCGCGCTGGCCGGGGATCCGCGCCTGGTGGTGCTGATCAACCCGACCGCGGGGGTGGACGTGAAATCGAAGGAGGCGCTGCTCGCGGTCGTCGACCGGGTGCGCGCGGAGGGCAAGGCGGTGCTGATCGTCAGCGACGAGCTGGACGATCTTCGCCTGAGCGACCGGGTGCTGGTGCTGCGCGCCGGTGCCGTGGTCGCCGAACACCGGGCGGGCTGGTCGGACGGCGACCTGGTGGCCGACATCGAAGGAGTCGAACGGTGACCGAACTGATGACCGATCCGAAGACTTCGACGCTTCCGGCGTCGCCACGCCGCCGGAAGTTCCGCTGGCTGCGCGAACTCGCGCTCGTGCCCGCGCTCATCGTGGTGCTGATCATCGGAGGACTGATCAGTGACACGTTCCTGACCTTCGGCAGCATCGTCGGGATCCTGTCCGCCTCGGCCGCGCTGTCGATGGTGGTGCTCGGCGAATCGCTCGTGCTGCTGACCGGGAAATTCGACCTGTCGCTGGAATCCACCATGGGCATGGCGCCCGCGCTCGGCGCGATGCTGGTCATCCCGGTGGCGTCCTCGGGCTTCGGCACCGAGATCCCCGGCTTCGCGGGCATTCTCGCCGTGCTGGTGGCCGGTGCCGCGGTCGGCTTCGTGAACGGCTTCCTGATCGTCAAGCTGAAGCTGAACGCCTTCATCGTCACGCTGGCGATGCTGACGGTGCTGCGCGGCACGCAGATCGGGTCCACCCAGGGGAAGACGCTCTTCGATCAGCTGGACGTGTTCACCGCGCTGGCCACGACGACCTTCATCGGGCTGCCGATGTCGGTGTGGCTGGCCGCGGCGCTGTTCACCGTGTTCGGGCTCGGGCTGCGGTACCACCGGATCGGCCGGTCGCTGTACGCCATCGGCGGCAACCGGGAAGCGGCGCGGGCCGCCGGTATCCGGGTCGACCGGATCTCGTGGGGTGTCTTCGTGGTCGCCGGGGTGCTGGCCGCGCTCGGCGGGCTCGCGTACACCGGCTACGTCGGCGCGCTCGGCGCCGATCAGGGCGACGGATTGATCCTTCAGGTGTTCGCGGCTGCGGTGATCGGCGGTGTCTCACTGGACGGTGGGAAGGGCACGCTGGTCGGGGCGCTCACCGGCGTGCTGCTCCTGCAGACGGTCACCAACCTGCTGCAGGTGGCGCAGGTGCCGCCGGAATGGCTGAAGGCGATCTACGGCGTGATCATCCTGGTCGCGTTGATCATCTCCCGCTACGCCGGTGGAAAGGCCCAGACCTAGCCCGAAAGTCCGTGAAGGCCTCCTTCCCTACCTTGAGCGTAGGGAAGGAGGCCTTCACGGAACGTCGATGGAGGAGAGTGCGGTGTCAGGAAGCTTCCGCGGCCGTGGTGGGGTCGTCTGCGGTGCCGAGCGCGTTGCGGAGCCATTGCTCCACCCCGGCCACGTGCACGGTGGCCCACGAACGCGCGAGCTCGGGCTCGCGGGCCGCGATGGCCTCGTAGATCGCCGTGTGCTGCTCGCGGGTCTTCGCGACCGCGCCCTCCTGGGTGAGCCCGCGCCAGATGCGGGCGCGCGCGGTGGGGCCGGACAGGCTGTCCAGCAGCGAGCACAGCACCGGATTGCCGGAGCCGTCGGCGATCTTGCGGTGGAACTGCAGGTCGTTCGCGACCAGCGCCTCCACCGTCGGCGAGTCGGCCAGTTCGTCGAGCAGGCGGCCTAGTTCCTCGATGTCCTCGTCGCTCATGTGCACCGCGGCCATCGCCGTCGCCGCCGGTTCGAGGATCCGGCGCACGGCGAGGAAGTCCAGCACGGTGTCGTCGCGGTGGAAGTCCACCACGAACGTCATCGCGTCGAGGAGGAGATTCGGTTCGAGGCTGGTGACGTACGTTCCGTCGCCCTGGCGGACGTCGAGCACGCGGATCAGGCACAACGCCTTCACCGCTTCGCGCAGCGAACTGCGGGACAGACCGAGCCGCTGGGCCAGTTCGGCCTCCTTCGGCAGCCTGTCGCCCGGAGCAAGCTCGCCGGAGATGATCATGTCCTTGATCTTGTCGATCGCGACATCGGTGACCGGCATGTTCCACCGCCCTCCCCGAAGACCTCGGATGTTTGAGTGTTAGTTGACAGAGTGCCATGTTTCGGACGAAGGAGGCGCGGTGACCCACGGTGTCGCACTACAAAGAGTGGCACTCCACACCCGGTTGAAGCCGGGCAAGGAGGCCGAATACGAGTCGGTCCACGCCGTCATCCCGCCTGATCTGGACGAAGCCCTGCGCGGTGCGGGCGTGCGTTCGTGGCGGATCTGGCGGGACGGGCTCGACCTCTTCCATGTCGTGGAGGTCGAGGACTACGCGAAGATGCGCGCGATCCTGCGCGATCACCCGGCCAATATTCCCTGGCAGGCACGGATGTCGGAACTGCTCGACGTCGAAGACGACTACTCGGGCGACGATTCGGGCCTCGGCCTCGTCTGGGAGCTTCCGTGAAGATCCCCCTGTCCCCGCTGGGGCTCGGCTGCGCGCAGCTGGGCAACCTGTACCACGCCATCACCGACGAGACGGCCGAGGCGACCGTCCGGCAGGCGTGGGACGAAGGTGTCCGCTATTTCGACACCGCCCCGCACTACGGTCTCGGCCTGTCGGAACGTCGGCTGGGCGCGGCGCTTTCGGCGTATCCCCGTGCGGATTTCGTGGTCTCGACGAAGGTCGGCCGCGTGCTGGAACCCGATCCCGACGGCGCTTCGCGTACCGACTCGCAGGGTTTCGTCGTTCCCGCCGCGTACAAACGGCGGTGGGACTTCAGCCGCGACGGGATCCTCCGGTCGCTTGAGGACAGTCTGGAACGCCTGGGCCTCGACCGCGTCGACGTCGTCTACGTGCACGATCCGGACGAACACTTCGAGGACACCGTGAACGGCGCGTTCCCCGCGCTGCTCGAACTGCGGGAGCAGGGTGTCGTCGACGCCATCGGGGCCGGGATGAACCAGGCGCCGATGCTCACGGAGTTCGTCCGCCGGTTCGATCTCGACGTGATCCTGCTGGCGGGCCGGTACACCCTGCTCGACCAGCCCGCGCTCGACGACCTTCTCCCGCTGTGCGCGGAACGCGGCGTGGACGTGGTGGTGGGCGGGGCGTTCAACGCCGGGATCCTCGCCACCGCATCGCCGGGCACGATGTACGACTACGCCGAGGCGCCCGCCGAACTGGTCGAGCGCGCCCAGCGGATCGCCGACGTCTGCGCGCGGCACGGGGTCGAACTCCCACAAGCCGCGCTGGCGTTGCCGGCCGCGCATCCGGCGGTGGTGTCCGTCGTAGTCGGCGCGCACGATCCCGGCCAGGTTCGGCTCAACGCCGAACGGTTCCGGCGTCCGGTACCGCGCGAGTTGTGGACGGATCTGATCCGTGCGGGACTGTTGCGTGAGGACACCGTGCTGCGGGAGGAAGGACAGCCGTGATCGACGCGCACCACCACCTTTGGGACCCGTCGCGGCGGGACTACCCGTGGATGACCGGTACGGCGCTGGAGCCGATCCGGCGTCCGTACACAGTGGACGATCTGCGCACGGTGACGAAGGCGGCGGGGGTGAACGGGACCGTGCTGGTGCAGACGGTCTCGTCGGAAGAGGAGACGCGAGAGTTCCTCGCGGCGGCCCAGGCCGAACCGCTCATCGCCGGCGTCGTCGGCTGGACCGACCTCACCGCACCCGATGTCGGCGAGCGCGTGTCTTCGTTTTCCGGTCCGCTGGTGGGGATCCGGCACCAGGTGGAGGACGAGGCGGACCCGTGGTGGCTGACGCGGCCCGAGGTTCTGCGCGGTCTCGCCGCCCTCGGCGAGGCCGGGCTGGCGTACGACCTGCTGGTGAAGCCACCGCAGCTCCCCGCCGCGCTCGCCGCCGCGAAAGCGTTGCCGGACCAGGTTTTCGTCCTCGACCACGCCGCGAAGCCGCCGATCGCCTCGGGCGAATGGCGGCCGTGGGCGGACGGTGTCGCGGCGCTGGCGGAGCTGGACAACGTGTACTGCAAGCTTTCGGGGCTGGTGACCGAGGCGGACTGGGCACGATGGAAGGTCGGTCAGCTGGCGCGCTGGGCCGAGCACGTGCTGGAGTCCTTCGGGGCTTCGCGGCTGATGTTCGGCTCGGACTGGCCGGTCTGCGAGCTCGCGGCCGCGTACGAAGTCGTCGTGGACACGGCTTTTTCGCTGACGGGCTCGTTGAGCGACGCCGAGCGGCTGGAGTTCTTCGACGGGACGGCGCGGCGGGCCTACCGCCTCTCGTGAGCAGCCGTGCCTCGCTTTCAGGATGCGCCCAATGTGGCATGGGAGACGGTGAGCGTCCCCAATGCCACATTGGGCGCACTCGACTCGCCGAGTCTGGGAGCGGTAGGGCGACAGCAAGATGCGAAGGGAAGACGTGGGCGGCGCGGGGTCCGGGCGCCTGGGTGCCGCCGGTCGACGACCTGCGGCAGGAGAGGAAAAGATCAGAACTCGTCCTGGTTGACCATCGTCCGCAGGCGGGCCAGTGCGCGGTGCTGCGTCACGCGCACGTTGCCGGCGGAGATCCCGAGCGCCTCGGCCGTTTCGGCGGCGGAAAGGCCGACGGCGATGCGGAGGGCGAGGATCTCCTGCTGCACCCGCGGCAGGGTGGAGAGCAGGCGGCTGAGCCGGGCACCGAGGTCCAGGTGCAGGGCGTGCTTTTCGGGTTCGTTGTCGCCGATGGGCCGTTCCGGTAGTTCCGGGACCGGTTCCGACCGGTCACGGGAGACCGCGCGGTAGGCGTCGGCGACCTTGTTGGCGGCGATGGCGTGCACGAGATAGAGGAACGAACCGCCGCGATCCTGATAGCCGGGCAGCGCCTTCAGCACCGCCATGCACACTTCCTGCGCGACATCGTCCGCCGACAGGTAGGACAGGTCGCGGCCACCCATTCTGGCGCGGCAGTAGCGGACCACGACGGGGCCGATCATCCGCAGCAGGGACTGGATCGCGGCGGGATTCCCGTCGCCCGCGTCCTTGACGAGCGGATCGAGGTCTTCCTTCGTCAGCCGTCCGCCCGGGCGCGGCAGATTCTCCGGAGTCGTGTATCCGGGGACCGCGTCGGGGGCGACGGTTCTGGACGCGCTTGAAATCGCTTGCATGGTCGTCCTCCCCGGCCGACCCTGCGACCGTCGCTGTCTAGGGGTCAACACTCCGTAACGATTGAGGGCGGCAGATGCTCCGTAAGATCAGATTCATCTGCCGCCGTTGCGACGCAGCGTAATCGTAGGCGCCGATCGGACGGCAGTAAAGATTTCAACTAGAGATAGCCCATTCGCCGGAACCGCCTTAATACAACCGAGACTCTGCGTCGGGAAAAGGGGCTTCGGGGTCGCAGGACGTGCGCGCCGCTTAGCGCACCGCGACCAGCGCGACCGCCGTCGCTACGACGAGTGCCGATGCCGTGACAGCAAGGGATCGGTTAAGAGGTTTCGGGATTTCCGGACCGCGCAGTGCTCGTTCACGGATCGCGCCGGCGACGACGAAGACGATCACCATGGCGCCCGCGAACACGACCGGGACGACCGCCGTGCCCCACCCTCGCCGGGCCGCGGTGTGCAAGAGGAGGAGTGTGCAGGCAGTAGCCGCGAGCGCGGTCCGGCGCCACGCCAGCCCGGTCCGCTCCGCTTGCGCTCCGTGATCGCGCGGGCTCACGAAAAGACCACCAACGCCGCCGCCGTCAGGATGATCGCGAGGATCCCGCCGGTCAGCAGGATCGGCATCCCGCTCTTCGGCAACGGCCGCCCCGCGCGCATCGCGTTCTGTACCTGCCGCCAGCGTGGATACGCGCTCGCCGCGAGGACGGCGGCCAGCAAGACGCACAGCCCCGCCAGGACGGTGCTCAGCGCGTTCGGGTCGGGCACCAGTTGATGGACGGCGACGCCACCGGCCAGGAGGCCCAACGCGGTCCGGAGCCAGGCGAGGAAGGTCCGTTCGTTGGCGAGCGTGAATCGGTAGTCGGGTTCGGAGCCGCCGTCGTGCGGGCCGTTGATCTCTGCCACGTGAAGGAGACTAGGCGGTGTCCGGCCGGCCTGCGCGCGGTCTTCGCGCCCAGGTCGTCCCTGGCGGCACGGGCGGATGCGCCCGAGTACGACCCGGTACGAGGACGATCCGCCCGCACCGCCAGGAACCACCTGGATCACGAAGCCCATCACGCAGGCTGGCCGGACACCGCCTAGGCGTTCCCGCGCGCGAAGACCCACCAGCGAAGGACCGCGAAGCGTGCGATGCCGCCCACGACGCTGGCCGCGAGCAGAGCGCCTGTCTGTTCCAGCGCGGTCGGCTCGGTGATCACCGCGTCGAGCGACGCGAGCACGATCGAGCCGTACGCGGCGTAGAAGGCGAAGGTCACCAGGTCCTGGAAATGCCGTTTGCCCGGGTTGCTCTTCCGGGCGGCGAAGGTGACCCTGCGGTGGAACTCGGTGTTCCCGATGGTCGTGACCGCGAGCGCGACCAGGTTGGCCACCTGGGGGCCGAGGACCGGCTGCAGGGCAAGGAACAGCACCGCCTGCAGGCCGGTGGCGGCGACGCCGGCGACGACGTACCAAGCGGCATGGTTGCCGAGTTCGTGATGCCGCTCCGGCGCGCGCCGGATGATCCGGTGCCCTGGCGCCCACCTGGTGGTGGTCATACCGACGACGCTACTCCTTGTTTCACAAACTTGTGAAGGTAATGAACCACCTGAGAAACTGTGATCCCCGCGACAGCGTCACCGTTTGGCCTGCGGAGACGCCGGGTAAGCCACAGGGACCGGGTCGAGTACAGCACGCCCCGGCCAACGTCCGACCAGGAGGGAGCGGCCGATGAGCGACCGTGAGACCGCGGAGCCGGAAACGTTGGCTCCCAGCGAGGCGTTCGACGAGGACGAACTCCGCGTCGACCCGCTCGAAGAAGGTGTCGAACCGCCCGAGCACTGGAGCGGCGCGGACCGCTTCGGGACCACGCCCGCGGAAATCCGCGAAGGCGAGTCGCACGCCATGCGGCTGGCCGAGGAGGAGCCGGACGTCGGCGAGAAATGATCTTCACTCAGACGGCGGGCCATGCCGACAGCCCCTAGCGTGGTCGGTCAAGTGCAAGACCGCGACGAAGGAAGGGCAGAGATGCTGACAGTCACCGAAGCCGCCGCCGAGGCGATCACCGCACTGACCGGGCAGGAGAACGGCCAGGACGGAGGCGGCCTGCGATTCGCGATGCATTCCCAGCAGGGGGACAGTCCCCAGCTCGCGGTCTCCGTCGCCCCCGAACCGGAAAGCGGCGACAAGGTACTCGGCGCCGACGGCGGCCCGAAGGTGTTCTTGGAGCCGGAAGCGGCCGCGTTGCTCGACGACAAGGTGCTCGACGTCCAGCAGGACGAAACCGGCGAAGTCGCCTTCGCCGTACTCCCGCAGGCTCAGCCGCAGCCCGGCAGCTGAGCCCGGCGGTTTCAGGCTTAAGTCCGGGCCCAGGCGCGGACCAGTTCGCCGGCCCGCTCGCGCAGGAGCTCCGCCGCGTGCGCACGCGCGTGGTCGAGCGAAGGCGCGTGGTCGATCAGGGCGGCGCTGCCCACGACACCGAGGCCGGCGAGCTGGCTCTGGTCCAGCTGGATCCGTCCGGCCAGCACCATCAGCGGTACCGCGTGCTCCCGCGCGCGGGCCGCGATACCCGCCGGGGCCTTGCCGTCGAGGCTCTGCTCGTCCAGTGAGCCCTCGCCGGTGATGACGAGGTCGGCGCGTTCGATGGCGTCGGCGACCCCGGTGAGCCCGGCGATGAGCTGGAAACCGGATTCGACGCTCGCGCCGAGCCCCGCGATCGCGCCCGCGGCGACCCCGCCGCCCGCGCCCGCTCCGGGAAGATCGGCGACATCGGGGGTCCCGGCGTTCCGCAACGCCTGTGCCCAGCGGGACAGGGACGCGTCCAGTTGCTCGACCTCGCGCGGGCCCGCGCCCTTCTGCGGGCCGAAGATCGCGGCCGCGCCACGGGGCCCGAGCAGCGGGTTCGTCACGTCGGTGGCGACGGCGACCTCGACGGAGCCGAGCCGTTCGCGCACCGGGCCGAGTTCGGCCAGCGCGACGCGGCCCAGCGTGCCGCCGCCGAGCCCGACCGGCGCGCCGAACGCGTCGAAGACCCCGGCACCCAGTGCCGCCAGCATCCCGGCGCCGCCGTCGGTGCTCGCCGTTCCGCCGACGGTCAGCACCAGGCGTCGCGCACCGTTGTCGAGCGCGTGCGCGAGGAGTTCGCCGACGCCCCAGGTGTGCGCGGCCAGCGCGACTTCCGGGCTCGGTTCCACGAATTCGATACCGCACGCGCGGGCCGATTCGATGTAGGCCGTTCCGTCGAGCACCACATAGCGCGCGTCGACGGTGTCGTCGAGCGGCCCGCGGACGGGGAGTTCCACGAGACGGCCACCCGCCGCGACGAGGACGTCGAGCGTTCCCTCGCCGCCGTCGGCGACCGGGCAGGAGGAGACCTCGGCTCCGGGCAGCGCGTCGCGGACGCCGTCGGCGATCGCCTCCGCGGCCTCGACCGCGGTCAAGCTTCCCTTGAACTTGTCGGGCGCGATGACCACGCGAGTCATGGACGAACCTCCGTCAGCGGGTTTCCGCCGGTGAGCACCGACGCGACGTTCTCGGCCGCGAGCACGGCCATGGCGGTACGGGTCTCGACCGTCGCCGATCCCAGATGTGGCGTCAACACGACGTCTTCGCGGTTCAGCAGGCGCGGTTCGACCTCGGGTTCGGCCTCGAACACGTCGAGGCAGGCTCCGGCGATCTCGCCCGCTTCGAGCGCGTCCGCCAGCGCGGCCTCGTGGACGACGGGGCCACGGGTGGTGTTGATCAGGTACGCGTCCGGTTTCATCGATTCCAGCGCGTCCGCGTCGATGAGGTGCCGGGTTTCCGGCGTCAGGGGGCAGTGCAGCGACACGACGTCGGAGCTTCGCAGCAGTTCGCCGAAGGACACGTACTTCGCGCCCAAGGTCTTCTCGACGTCTTCGGCGGCCCGCGATCGTCCTGTGTAGACGATCCGCATCCCGAAACCGAGGGCACGCCGTGCGACCGCCTGCCCGATCTGGCCGAGCCCGACGATCCCGAGCGTCTTGTCCTGCAGCGAGGAACCGAGCAGGAAACCCAGATGGAACGACCACGGGGTACGCGAGCGGATCAGCCGTTCGCCCTCGCCGAGCCGGCGGGTGACCGCGAGGATCAGCCCGAACGCCAGATCCGCGGTGGCGTCGGTGAGCACACCGGGGGTGTTGGTGACGGTGATCCCGCGCCCGGACAGCGCCGCGACGTCGACGTTGTCGTAGCCGACGGCCACGTTCGCCACGACCTTCAGCCCGGGGCCCGCCGCGTCGGCGACCTCGCCGTCGAGCCGGTCGTGCAGCATGCCGACGATCGCGGACGCGCCACGGACGAACTCGAGCAGTTCGTCCCGTGTCAGCGGCCGGTCGGCGCGAGACAGTTTCACCTCCCCGGCTTCCGCGAGCACTTTCAGCGCTTCGTCGGGAATCCACCGGGTCACCGCGATCTTCGAGGTCACGCCCTCACCCTAGTGTGCGACGGTTGGTATCCCAAATATGGAAATCCCCGCTATGAGGGAGGCACTTCCCCTGCGCGGGGGAGTCGTCACCGCCGGGCGCGCCGGGATGGTGAGGAGTGCGGAAAGGCTCCGCGAGCAGGGGATTCCAGGGGTGGAACATGAAACGATCACGAGAACTCGCCGCCGTCGGCGCCGCGATGGTCCTCGCCACGACGCTCGTCGCGGCCGGTCCGGTGTCCGCCGCGGAGGAGGCCAAGGGGAAGCCGTCCGAACCGAGTCTCGTCGGCAGCGCGAAGATGCTGCGCAAGGACGGACAGGACGTCCGGTTCGCCTTCGACGCGCACGGTCTCTTCCCGGAGAGCAGGGGGACCTTCCGGGTGAGCCACGTGGGTGAGGGGTTCTCCGCCTACTTCCGGGGCAGGATCGACTGCCTGGTCGTCGGCGGCCCGGTCGCCGTGGTCACCGGCATCGTCGAGGACACGGACGTCCCCGGTCTCGAGGACCGCCGGGTCGGGATGACGGTGTACGACGACGGCAGGCGCGACCGGCTCGGCTACAGCTGGGGGCCGGACCCCGGGAACAAGCACATCGTGCCGCCGTGTCTGAGCACCGCGACCTTCGAACGGGTCGAGAGCGGGGACTTCAAGGCCGTCGAATGGTTCCCGCCCGGCAGCGGTATCGGCTGATCGCAGGAGGCGAGTTCGTAGAGCGCGCTTCCTTGCGTCAGGCGAACCCGGTCACCTTGCGGCCGGCGACGCCATCCGCTCCGGGGGATTCACCGGCTCGAAGCAGTGCCATGATCGGCTCGGCTGTGCTATGTTCATATGCAGAACATGTGTGCGCGATACGAACAAGCGCTTCGAACAAGCCGGGAGTGGGGATGGCTGAGCTGCTGTCGTTGAAGGAGGCCGTGGCACGGCTGGTGCACGACGGGGACACCGTCGCGCTCGAGGGCTTCACGCACCTCATCCCCGTGGCCGCCGGGCACGAGATCATCCGCCAGGGCCGCACCGGCCTGACGCTGGTCCGCATGACCCCGGACATCGTCTACGACCAGCTCATCGGCGCGGGCTGCGCGAGCAAGCTGATCTTTTCCTGGGGTGGCAACCCCGGCGTCGGCTCGCTGCACCGGTTCCGCGACGCGGTCCAGCACTCCTGGCCGGTACCGCTGGAGATAGAGGAACACAGTCACGCGGGCATGGCGAACCGGTACGTCGCCGGCGCCTCGGGGCTGCCGTTCGCCGTCCTGCGCGGGTACACCGGCACCGATCTCGCCGCCCACACCGACACGATCAAACCCATCACCTGCCCGTTCACCGGTGAGCGCCTGGCGGCCGTCCCCGCGCTCAACCCGGACGTCACGATCGTGCACGCCCAGCGCGCCGACCGGTCCGGCAACGTCCAGATCTGGGGGATCACCGGCGTGCAGAAGGAGGCGGTGCTCGCGGCGAAGCGGTCGCTGGTCACCGTCGAGGAGGTCGTGGACGAGCTGGAGCCCAGGCCGGGCGCGATCGTGCTGCCGTCCTGGGCGGTCACCGCCCTGGCCGAGGTGCCCGGCGGCGCGAGGCCGTCGTACGCGGCGGGGTACTACGAACGGGACAACGACGCCTACCAGGCATGGGACGCGATCGGCCGGGACAGGGAGAGCTTCACCCGCTGGCTCGACGAGCTGACGGGAGTGAAGGCATGACCGAGTACACCTCCGACGAGATGATGAGCGTCGCCGCGGCTCGCGCGCTCGGCGACGGGATGTCCTGTTTCGTGGGCATCGGCCTGCCGAGCACGGCCGCCAACCTGGCCCGCCGTGGCCACGCGCCGAACCTGACGCTCATCTACGAATCCGGCTGCCTCGGCGCCAAGCCGAGCAGGCTCCCGTTGTCCATCGGCGACGGTGAGCTCGCCGACACCGCGGACGCCGTGGTCAGCGTTCCCGAGGTCTTCAACTACTGGCTCCAGCCGGGCCGGATCGACGTCGGTTTCCTCGGCGCCGCCCAGCTGGACAAGTTCGGCAACATCAACACCACCGTCATCGGCCCGGACTACGCCAACCCCAAGGTGCGCCTTCCCGGCGCGGGTGGTGCCCCGGAGATCGCCGCGTCGTGCCGCGAGGTGTTCGTGGTGCTCCGGCAGAGCACCCGCACGTTCGTCGAGAAGGTCGACTTCGTGACGTCGTTCGGGCACGGCACCGGCAAGGGCGATCGCGAGCGCCTCGGTCTCCCCGGCGCCGGGCCGACGCTGGTGGTCACCGACCTGGGCCTGATGCGGCCCGACCCGGAGACCGCCGAGCTCACGCTGACCGAGTTGCACCCCGGGGTCGAGGTCGATCAGGTCGTCGAGGCGACCGGGTGGAAACTGAAGGTGGCAGGCGACCTGGGAACCACCCCGGCGCCGACCGAGGCAGAACTCCGCATCCTCCGAGACCTCACAAGGGCGAGCGCATGACCGACGTCTTCCTGTTCGACGCCATCCGTACCCCGTTCGGCAAGTACGGCGGCGCCCTGTCCGGCGTCCGCCCGGACGACCTCGCCGCCACCGTCCTGCGGGCGCTGGCCGAGCGCAACGACCTCGACCCGGCCACCGTCGACGAGGTGGTGCTCGGCGACGCCAACGGCGCGGGCGAGGACAACCGGAACGTCGCGCGGATGGCGGCGCTGCTCGCGGGCTGGCCGACGAGTGTGCCCGGTGCCACGGTCAACCGGCTGTGCGGCTCCGGTCTCGACGCCGTCATGCAGGCCAGCCGGTCGGTCCAGGTCGGCGACGCCTCGCTCGCCGTCGCGGGCGGGGTCGAGTCGATGAGCCGTTCGCCGCTGGTGATGCAGAAACCGGAGAAGGCCTTCCCGGCGGGCAACCAGACGCTGTACTCCACCGCGCTGGGCTGGCGCATGGTCAACCCGAAGATGCCCGAGCAGTGGACGGTCTCGCTCGGCGAGTCCACCGAGCAGCTCGCGGAGCGCTACGGCATCGACCGCGACGAGCAGGACGCGTTCGCCGTCCGCAGTCACGTCAACGCCGCCCGCGCCTGGGACGAGGGGTTCTACGACGATCACGTCGTCCCGGTCGAGGGTGTCGAGCTCACCCGCGACGAAGGCATCCGGCCGGATTCCAGCCCGGAGAAGCTGGCGAAGCTCAAACCCGTGTTCCGTCCACAAGGGACGGTCACGGCCGCGAACGCGTCGCCGTTGAACGACGGCGCCTCCGCGCTGCTGCTCGGTGACGAGGCGGCGGGGAAGCGGCTCGGCAAGGCGCCGCTGGCCCGGATCGCCGGCCGGGGCGCGGCGGGCGTCGATCCGGACGTCTTCGGCATCGGCCCGGTGCGCGCGGCGGAGATCGCACTGGAGCGCGCCGGGATCGGCTGGGAAGACCTGGCCGCCGTCGAACTGAACGAGGCCTTCGCCGCGCAGTCGCTGGCCTGCCTGCGGGACTGGTCGAAGCTCGACCCGGAGATCGTCAACGTGAACGGCGGCGCGATCGCGATCGGGCATCCGCTGGGCGCCTCCGGCGGCCGGATCCTCGGCACGCTGGCCCACCACCTGCGCCGCACCGGCGGCCGGTGGGGCCTGGCCGCCATCTGCATCGGCGTCGGCCAGGGGCTGGCCGTCGTCCTCGAAGCCCAGTGATCCACTGAGTCGCGCTGGAGGGAACAGCATGTCCGCACCCGCAGAACTGAGGCTCCCGCGCTACCGGCGCGATCCGGAGGGAACGCATCCACCCCTCGGCTACCCCGGCTACCGGTCGACGGCGCTGCGGCACCCCAAGGAGCCGTTGATCGTGCTCCCGCATCTGCTGACCGAGGTCACCGGGCCGGCGCTGGGGCCAGGGCGCGTCGGTGAATTCGACAACGACCTCACCAAGGGGCACGCGGGGGAGCCGCAGGGCCAGCGGATCATCGTCACCGGACGGCTGCTCGACGGCGACGGGCGGCCGATCCGCGATTCGCTCGTGGAGATCTGGCAGGCGAACGCGGGCGGCCGGTACCGGCACACCGGTGATCGCTGGCCGTCGCCGCTGGACCCGAACTTCGACGGCGCGGGCCGGACGCTCACCGACGCCGAAGGGCGGTACACCTTCACCACGATCAAACCGGGCGCGTACCCGTGGAAGAACCACGACAACGCCTGGCGGCCGGCGCATATCCACTTCTCCGTGTTCGGCAGCGCGTTCACGCAGCGGCTGGTCACCCAGATGTACTTCCCGGAAGACCCGCTGTTTTCGCAGGACCCGATCTTCAACTCCATCCCGGACGAGAAGGCGCGGCAGCGGATGATCGCGCGTTTCGACCTCGATCGCACCGAAGCCGAGTGGGCGCTGGCTTTCCAGTTCGACATCGTCGTGCGCGGCCGCGAGGCTTCGGTCTTCGAAGACGAGGAGGACGAGCACTGATGCCGGAGACGACGCCTTCGCAAACCGTCGGCCCGTACCTGTCCATCGGCCTGCCCTGGCCGGACGGGCCGGACGTCGTCCCCGCGGACGAGCCCGCCGCGGTCCGGATCCACGGCCTCGTTTTCGACGGCGCGGGCGAACCCGTCCCGGACGCGATGATCGAGACCTGGCAGGCCGACGCCGACGGCCGGTTCGAGCACCCCGACGACCCGCGCGGAGCGGTCGCGAGCGGATTCCGGGGCTTCGGGCGCTGTCCCACCGATCCGGGCGGCCACTACGAGATCCGGACGATCATGCCCGGTTCGCTGCCCGGTCCGGCGGGTAGCACGCAGGCCCCGCATATCGACGTCTCGGTGTTCGCCCGCGGACTCCTGCACCGGGTGGTCACCCGGATCTACTTCGAGGACAACGACAACTCCGGGGATCCGGTGCTGGCCTCGGTCCCGGAGGCCCGCCGGGGCACCTTGGTCGCCGCCAAGGACGGCGACGGCTACCGGTTCGACATCCGGTTGCAGGGCAAGGGGGAGACGGTGTTCTTCGATGTCTGAGCCGGTGCACAGCGTCGCGGAAGGGCCGGCGGACGGTCCTGTCGTGGTGTTCAGCGGATCGCTCGGCAGCGATCACCGCATGTGGGAACCGCAGGTGAAACCCTTGGTGGACAAGGGTTTCCGGGTGATCCGGTACGACACCCGCGGGCATGGCGCGTCGCCGGTTCCGCCCGGGCCGTACACCCTCGCGGATCTCGGCGGCGACCTGCTCGCACTGCTCGACGAGCACGGTGCCGAGCGCGCCCATGTCGTCGGGCTCTCGCTCGGCGGGATGACCGGGATGTGGCTCGGCGTGAACGCGCCGGACCGCATCGCGAGTCTCGTGCTGTGCTGCACGTCCGCGAAGCTCGGGCCGCCGAGCATGTGGGCGGACAGGGCGAAGACGGTCCGCGAGAAGGGCACCGCCGCGGTCGCCGAGGCCGGGGTCGGCCGCTGGCTGACCACCGGTTACGCCGCCGCCCACCCCGACCGGGCCGGGTACCTGCGCGAGATGATCGCGGGCGTCCCCGCCGAGGGATACGCGGCGTCCTGTCAGGCCATCGAACGGATGGATCTCGTCGGCGACCTGCCCAAGATCGCGGCGAGGACCCTGGTGATCGCCGGGGCCGAGGATCCGGCCACCCCGGTCGAGCACGCCGAGGTGATCGCGGGCGGCATCCCCGACGCGAGGCTCGAAGTCGTCGAAGGCGCCGCGCATCTGGGGAGCTTCGAGCAGCCCGAGCGGTTCACCGCGTTGATCCTCGAACACCTGGAGGCCGCCCGATGACCGACGACACCTACGAGACCGGCATGAAGGTGCGCCGAGAGGTCCTCGGAGACGCGCACGTCGATCGAGCCGTCGCGCGCACCACCGAGTTCAGCCGCCCCTTCCAGGACTACATCACCCGGGGCGCCTGGGGATCGGTCTGGTCGCGGGACGGGCTCGACCGCAAGACCCGCAGCTGTGTCACCCTGGCCGCGCTCACCGCCTTGCACGCCCACGACGAGCTCGCGATGCACGTCCGCGCCGCCGTCCACAATGGACTGACCGCGCAGGAGATCTCCGAGGTCCTGCTGCACACCGCCGTCTATGCGGGTGCCCCGGCCGCCAACGCCGCGTTCGCCGTGGCCCAGCGCGTGCTGGCCGAACTCGGTGAGCCCGCGGCCCAGGAAAGGGGAGGCCGTTAGGGTTCTCGTATGGACGAAGGCGAGGTGACCGAGCGCGGGGCGCATCATGTCCAGTCGCTGGAGCGCGGGCTGGCCGTGATCAAGGCGTTCAACGCGGACGCGGCGGAACTCACCCTGAGCGACGTCGCCCGTGCGACCGGGCTGACCAGGGCGGCCGCCCGCCGGTTCCTGCTCACCCTCGTCGACCTGGGATACGTGCGCACGGACGGCAAGTACTTCTCGCTGACCGCCCGGGTCCTCGAACTCGGCTATTCCTACCTGTCGAGCCTGTCGCTGCCGGAGGTCGCCCAGCCGCATCTGGAGCGGCTCTCCGCCGAGGTGCACGAGTCGAGTTCGGTCTCCGTGCTCGAAGTCCCGGACATCGTCTACGTCGCCCGGGTGGCCGTGTCGCGGATCATGACCGTCAGCATCAACGTCGGCACCCGTTTTCCCGCCCACGCGACGTCGATGGGGCATGTCCTGCTGGCCGGCCTCGATGACGCAGAACTGTGGGAATACCTCACCAGGGCGAAGCTCGACAAGCTCACCGCGCACACCAAGAGCCGGCCGGACGAGTTGGTCTCCGAGCTGAGCAGGGTCCGCAGGCAGGGCTACGCGATGGTCGACCAGGAACTCGAAGAGGGCCTCCGTTCGATCGCCGCGCCGATCCGGGACCGGCGGGGCAGGGTCGTGGCCGCGGTCAACCTCTCCACCCACGCCAGTCGCACCACGCGCGAGTCGGTCGAACAGGAACTGCTGCCGCCCCTGCTCACGGCGGCGCGCGCCATCGAGACCGATCTGGCCTCTGCGCCGCCCAGCAAAGCGCGTCATGGCTGAGGTCGCCGGGCTGCTGCTCGCGGCCGGGGCCGGACGCCGGTTCGGCGGGCCGAAGGCGCTGGCCGTCCTCGACGGCGAGCCGTTCGTCGTGCGGGCGTTGCGGGTGCTCACCGACGCGGGCTGTGCTCCGGTCCGGGTGGTGCTGGGTGCCTCGGCCGAGGAAGCCCGCGCGCTTCTGCCCGACCCCGAGTCCGCTGTCGTGGCCGAAGACTGGGAGTCCGGTATGGGAGCGTCCTTGCGTGCGGGTCTGAGGGCGCTCACCGGAACCGATGCCGAAGCCGCCGTCGTGCATCTCGTGGATCTCCCCGGCGTCGGCGCCGATGTGGTCCGCCGGGTCGCCGCCGAAGCCGATGAAGACACCGTCGCGCGTGCGGCCTACGAGGGCGTTCCCGGCCATCCCGTCGTACTCGGCCGCCGTTGGTGGCCGGAGATCGTGGCGGGCGCGTCCGGGGACAAGGGTGCCCGCGACTGGCTCAAGGGACGCCAGGACCTGCGGCTCGTCGAATGCGGCGATCTCGGCACCGGGCACGACGTGGACCGCCGCGAGGATCTTCCGGGCTGATCTCCGGCCCGCCGAGGCTTACGATCGGCGGGTGACCGTCGAATCGCCCGAGAAACTGGCCGAAGCCCTGGAAACGGTCGGCTACCTCGCCGACGACGGCATCGCCACGGCCGGGTTCCTCGCCGTGGCGCTCGGCCGCCCGCTGTTCTGCGAGGGCGAACCGGGCACCGGCAAGACCTCGCTCGCGCTGGGACTGGCCGAAGCGCTCGGTATGCCGCTCATCCGGCTCCAGTGTCACGAAGGGATCGACGCGGCGCAGGCACTGTACGAATGGGACTTCCCTCGTCAGCTGCTGCATTTGCGGGCGCTGGAAGCCGCGGGTGACGGCGGCCTCGACGTCGAGGCCGCCGAACAGTCCCTCTACACCGAACGTTTCCTGCTCTCCCGGCCGCTGCTGAAGGCATTGCAGACCGCTCCGTGTGTCCTGCTGGTCGACGAGATCGACCGGGCCGACGACGAGTTCGAAGCCTTCCTTCTGCAACTCCTCGACGAGAACGCGGTGACGATCCCCGAGTTCGGCGAGGTGCGCGCCGAGCATCCGCCGCTCGTGGTGCTCACGTCCAACCGGACGCGGGAGGTGCACGACGCGCTGAAGCGCCGCTGTCTCTATCACTGGCTCGAACATCCGGACCTCGGCCGCGAGATCGAGATCCTGCGCCGCAAGATCCCGGATCTGGGCGAGGCGCTCGCCGCTCAGGTCGCGACGGCGGTGCAGCGGCTTCGCGCGATGGAGTTGCTCAAACCGCCCGGGGTGGCGGAATCCCTCGATTGGGCTCAGGCGCTCCTCGCGCTCGGAATGTCCGAATTGGACGCCGCGGCCGCCGCCCGGACCCTCGGTTCGGTGCTCAAGTACAGCGAAGACCTGGACAGGGTCCGCGCCAAGCTGGACAAACTGCTCGCCTGAGCGTCAGCGGCGCCGCAGTGCCGCGTCGAGCAGGGCGGGCGGGGTGTCGTGCTTCTCCTCCGGGGCGAGGTCGGTGCCCGGGGCGACGATCTCGTCGATCGCGTCGAGGACGTCGGACGACAGCACGGTGTCCGCGGCGGCGAGTTGCGACTCGAGGTGCCCGAGGGTGCGGGGGCCGATGAGCGCGCTCGTCACCCCCGGATGCGCGACGACGAAGCCGAGCGCGAGCTGGATCAGGCTCAGTCCGGCCTGGTCGGCGACCTTGACCAGCCGTTCGACGGCCTCCAGCCGGGTCCGGTTGGCAGGCCGGGTCAGGTCGAAACGCTGGGGCATGACCGCCGAACGGTTCGTGCTGATCTCCCGGCCTTCCCGGACCGCGCCGGACAGCCAGCCGGACGCCAGCGGGCTCCATGCGAGCACGCCCATCCCGTATTCCTCGGTCACCGGCAGGACCTGCGCTTCGATCCCGCGCTGGAGGATCGAGTAGCTGGGCTGCTCGGTGACGTAGCGGCCGAGACGGAGTTCGCGGGCGGCCCATTGGGCCTGCACGATGCGATAGGCGGGGAATGTCGACGAACCGAAGTAGCGGATCTTCCCCGCCTGCCGCAGATCCGTCAGCGCGGAAAGGGTTTCTTCGTCGCTGGTCTTCGGGTCCCAGCGGTGGACCTGGTAGAGATCGACGTGGTCGACCCCGAGGCGGCGCAGGCTGTTGTCCAGTTCGGTGACCAGCCAGCGGCGGGAAGTGCCCTGGTGATTGCGCTCGTCGCCCATCGGCATGCTCGCCTTCGTGGCCAGCACGATGTCGTCACGGCGGCCCGCGATGGCCTTCCCGACCATGACCTCGGACTCGCCTGCGCTGTACATGTCGGCGGTGTCGACGAGGTTGATCCCGCCCGCCAGCGCGGCGTCGACGATGGCGGTGGCCTCGTCCTGGGTGGTGCGCCCGATCGCGCCGAAGTTCATCGCGCCGAGCGCGAGGGTGCTGACCTGCACGCCGGTCCTGCCCAAGGTGCGGTACTGCATGAGGATGTCCTCCATGGCAAAATATACAAGCGGAACGTTGCTCCGCTAACGATACGGAGCAGTGTTCCGTTTGGCAACCCCGGTGGCAGAGGAGTGGCTCGATGAGTGAAGAGGGCACCAAGTCCAAACGCGCGGACGCCCGCCGTAACGAGAAGACCTTGCTCGACGCCGCGGCCGCCGTCTTCGTCACTTCGGGCGTCGAGGCGCCGGTCCGCGACATCGCGGCCAAGGCCGGTGTCGGGATGGGCACGATCTACCGGCATTTCCCCACCAGGGCCGACCTCATCATCGCCGTGTACCGGCATCAGGTCGACGCGTGCGCCGAAGCCGGGCCGGAACTGCTGGCGTCGAGCGATTCCCCCTACGAGGCGTTGCGGCGCTGGATCGACCTCTTCGTCGATTTCCTGGTCACCAAACACGGTCTGGCGGCGGTGCTGCAGTCCGACAACGCCGGGTTCGAGACGCTCCACACCTACTTCCTCGACACCCTCCTGCCGGTGTGCGCCCGGTTGCTCGGCGCGGCGGCGGAAGCCGGCGAGATCCGCTCCGACCTGGAGGCGCTCGAAGTCATGCGCGGCGTCGGAAACCTTTGCATCGGCGCAGAAAACGATCCGCGCTACAACGCGCGCAAGATGGTCGAGGTCCTGATCGCGGGCCTCAGGACCTAGGTCCCCTTCTCACTCGAAGCCATGGCGACGGCCCAATCCACGCGCTACAACTCGGATATGGAACGTACACAGTGTTGTGTGGTGGGGGGTGGTCCGGCGGGGATGGTGCTCGGACTCCTGTTGGCGCGCGCCGGGGTCGAGGTCACCGTTCTCGAAAAGCACAAGGACTTCTTCCGCGACTTCCGTGGTGACACGGTGCATCCGCCGACGTTGATGTTGCTCGACGAACTCGGGCTCGGCGAACGTTTCGCGGAGCTGCCTTCGCGACGGCTGGAGAAGATGCGGATGCTGATCGGCGACGCGACGATCGTCGCCGCCGATTTCAGCCGTATCCCCGGGCCGCGCAAGTACATCGCGATGGTCCCGCAATGGGATTTCCTGAACCTGCTCGCCGAAGCCGCGGCCGAGGAGCCCACGTTCAGCCTGGAGATGGGGGCCGAGGTGCTCGGTCTGCGCGAGGGTGGCGGCGTGCGCTACCGCGACGCCGACGGCGCGGAGCGGGAGCTGGCGGCACCGCTCGTGGTCGGCTGCGACGGCCGGGATTCGCTGATCCGCGCGGAAGCCGGGCTCGTGCCGACGGAGTACGACGTGCCGATGGACGTCTGGTGGGTCCGGGTGCCGAAACTCCAGGACACCGGAAAGGAGGCGCAGGTGTTCGGCCGGTTCGAGGGCGGCCTCGCCGGCGTGACCATGGACCGCGGCGGCTACTTCCAGACCTCGTACCTGATCCGGAAGGGGCAGGACGCCGCGCGGCGCGCCGAAGGGATCGAGAAGTTCCGGGAGCGGATCGGCGGCCTGTTCGGCTGGAGCGACGAGCAGCTGAACGAGATCCGCGGCTGGGACGACGTCAAACTGCTGAACGTGCGGATGTCCAAGCTCCCGCATTGGTACTCCGGCCGGGTGCTCTGCATCGGCGACGCCGCGCACGCGATGTCGCCGGTCGGCGGGATGGGCGTCAACATCGCGGTGCAGGACGCCGTGGCGGCCGCGCGGATCCTCGCCGCCCCGCTGCTGCGCGGGACGCTGACCGCGCGGGACCTCGCCCGCGTGCAGCGACGGCGGGCCCTGGCCGTCACGCTCGCCCAGAAGCAGCAGCTGGAGGAGCACAAGATGCTCATCGAACCCGCTCTCGACGGGACCTTGAACGAGCGGACGATCCCGCTGCCGCTCCGCATTTCGGACCGGTTCCCGCAGCTCACCGCCCTCGCGGCGGTCATGGGCGGCATCGGCCCCCTGCGCGAGAAGACCCCGATCTTCGCTCGCCGAGGCTCATAATGGAGGAGTGAGCGATCCACTGGCGGGCTTCGTCGGCTTCGCGGAGGCATTGCGCGAAGCCGGTTTGCCGTGCGACGCGCACCGAGTGCAGGCGTACCTCGGAGCCGTCGGCGAGATCGATCTGGCCGACCCGGACCAGCTGTACTGGGCCGGACGGTTGACGCTGTGCGCGGATCCCGACGACCTGCCGCGGTACGACGCCGCGTTCGACGGCTGGTTCACCGAAAAGGAAGCCGGACCACGGCGGCGCGGCCGGCAAGCGGCCCCGAAGCGCGCCAGGATCGCCACGCTCGCGCAAGCCGGCCAGGGCGAGTCCGGCGCGGATCCCGACGAGCTCCGCGTGGCGGCGAGCGAGGAAGAGATCCTGCGGCACCGCGATCTCGCCGAGCTGAGTGTCGCCGAACGCGCTCACCTGCGGGAATTGCTCGCGAAACTGCGCCCGGCGCTCCCGTCCCGGCCGTCCCCGCGCCGTCGCGCGGCTCGGCGGGGCGCGCTCGATCCGTCGCGCACGCTCCGCGCGATGCTGGCCGGGGGCGGCGAGCCCGTGCGCCTGGCGTACCGGCGGAAGGGCGTCAAAGCCCGCCGCGTCGTCTTCCTGATCGACGTCTCCGGCTCGATGGGGCCGTACGCCGACTCCCTGCTGCGGTTCGCGCATGTCGTGGCGCGACGCGCTCCCGGCCGGGTCGAGGTGTTCACCCTGGGCACCCGGCTCACCAGGGTCTCCCGCCAGCTGCGGCTGCGCGATCCCGAGCACGCCATGCTCGCCGCGGCCGCCGCGGTCCCCGATTTCGCGGGCGGGACCAGGCTCGGCGAGACCCTGCGGGCGTTCCTGGACCGATGGGGACAACGCGGCGTGGCCAGGCGATCCGTGGTCACCGTGTTCTCCGACGGCTGGGAACGGGGCGACCCCGGCCTGCTCGGCGAGCAGCTCGCCAGGCTGCGACGGCTCGCGCACGTCGTATTCTGGGTGAATCCGCACGCGGGGCGGGCGGGTTACGCTCCCGTGCAGTCCGGCATCGTGGCCGCGCTCCCGCACCTCGATCGGCTGCTCGCCGGGCACAGCTTGGCCACATTGGAACGACTGCTGGTGGAGATCGCCGATGCGTGACGTACTGGACGAACTGCACCGCCGCTGGGCGGCAGGCGAGACCGTGGGGGTCGGCACGGTGGTGGCGACGTTCTCGTCGGCGCCGCGGAGCCCGGGCGCGGCGATGCTCGTCGCCCCGGACGGCACGGTCACCGGCAGCGTCTCCGGTGGCTGCGTCGAGGGCGCCGTCTACGAGCTCGCCCAGCAGGTGGTCGCCGAACGCGCGCCCGTGCTGCAGCGCTACGGCGTCAGTGACGACGACGCCTTCGCCGTCGGGCTGACCTGCGGCGGGATCATCGACATCTACGTCCAGCACATCGACCGCGACTCGATGCCGGAGCTCGGCGACGTCGTCGAGTCGGTCCACAGTGGACAGCCGGTCGCCGTGGTCACGGTGATCGAGCACGAACGGGAGGGCATGGTCGGCGAGCATCTGATCGTCTGGCCGGATCGCGTCGCGGGTTCGCTCGGTTCGTCGCGGATGGACGACGCCGTCGTCGACGACGCGCGCGGCATGCTCGCCGGCGGCCGCACGGGCACCCTGCACTACGGGCCGGACGGGCAGCGCCGCGGCGAGGGGATGACGGTCTTCGTCAACTCCTTCGAACCGCCCGCGCGCCTGCTGGTCTTCGGCGCGATCGACTTCGCCGCGGCGATGGCGAAGATGGGCGCGTACCTCGGCTACCAGGTCACCGTCTGCGACGCGCGGCCCGTGTTCGCGACGAAGAGCCGGTTCCCCGACGCGGACGAGGTCGTCGTCGACTGGCCGCATCGTTACCTCAAGGCCGAAGCCGACGCGGGCCGGGTCGACGGCCGGACCGCGATCGCCGTGCTCACCCACGACCCGAAGTTCGACGTGCCGTTGCTGGAGGTCGCGTTGCGCCTCGACGTCGGCTACGTCGGTGCGATGGGTTCGCGCAAGACCCACGACGACCGGTTCGCGCGGCTGCGTGAAGCGGGAGTCACCGAGGCGGAACTGGAACGGCTTTCGTCGCCGATCGGCCTCGACCTCGGCGCGCGGACCCCGGAGGAGACCGCGGTGTCGATCGCGGCGGAGATCATCGCGCTGCGGTGGAGCGGTTCGGGCTCACGGCTCGCCGAACTCAGCGGCCGGATCCACGGCTGACGCCGGGTACCGGGACCGCCTGGCTCGACTTGATCACTTCGAAGGTGGGCAGGGTTTCGAATCGTTTGACGTGCTTGTCGAACAGTTTCCTGGACAGGTGCCGGTTCGCCTTGAGATCCGGGGTGAGCAGGACGACGACGTAATCCCAGTGCCCGACGATGCTGTAGCAGTGCTGGACGCGGGGCTCGGCCAGCATGCGCTCGCGGAAGCCCGTGTGGTGCTTTTCGTCGTCGTCGATCAGCGCGACCAGGACGACCGACGTCATCCCCGCGCCGAGCGTCTCCGGATCGAGTACGGCGACCTCGGCGCGGATCACGCCCGCCGCGCGCAGCCGGGTCAGCCGTCGCTGGACCGCGCTGGGGGAGAGTCCGACGGCGTCGCCCAGGTCGTGCAGCGGGCGGGTGGCGTCGCCCTGGACGAGGTCGAGCAACAGATGGTCGATCTCGTCGAGAGGCACGCAAGATTTTTGCACGCGGGCGGGAGAATTTACAATCGGCATGATCGGCTCCCGGCCTAGCTTGGGCTTCATGACCGACATCGACCTGAAGCTGGACAACGTCGCCGAGGCGGCGAAGGTGATCGATCCCGTTTTCCTGAACTCCCCGCAGTACAGCGACGAACAGCTGAACGAACGGCTCGGCCGTTCCGTGCTGGTGAAGATCGAGACGCTGAATCCGTTGCGCAGCTTCAAAGGCCGGGGCGCGGACTACTTCGCGGCCGGGCTGGAGCCGGGCACCACGATGGTGTGCGGGACCAGCGGCAACTTCGGGCAGGCCGTCGCGTTCGCCGCCCGGAAACGCGGGTTGCGGGCCGAAGTGTTCGTCCCGGCCGACGTCTCCCCGGTCAAACTGAGGCGGATGAAGACATTGGGGGCGCGGGTGCGGAGGGTCGAGGGCGAGGTGAAGGACGCCGCGGCCGCCTTCGCCGCCGAAGCGCCGGACCGGGTCTTCGTGGTCGACGGCCGCGATCCCGCGATCTCCGAAGGGGCGGGCACGATCGGGCTGGAACTGGCGGGGGCGGGCGGGATCGACACGGTCGTGCTCCCGGTCGGCGACGGCGCGCTGATCGCCGGCGTCGCGCTGTGGCTCAAGGCGCATTCGCCGGACGTCCGGGTCGTCGGCGTCGGGACCACGTCGGCGCCCGCCATGGCGAAGAGCTGGCTGGCCGGCGAGCCGGTCACCGTCGATCGGGCCAACTGGTTCGCCGGCGGGATCTCGATCCGCACCCCGGAGCCCGAGTCGGTCCGGCGGATGCGGACCCTCGTGGACGACTTCGTGCTGGTCGAGGACGACGATCTGCGCGCGGCCATGCGGCTGGGCGCGGAAACCCTCGGTGTCCTGCCGGAACCCGCCGGGGCCGCCGGCCTGGCCGCGCTGACCGTCCACGACATCCCCGGCGACCGGGTCGCCACCGTGATCACCGGGGCGAACGCCGCAGTGCCTCGTGAGTGGTAAGGACGGTTAGAACCGTCCTTGCCACTCACGAGGCTGTACCGAAAGGACACTCGCGCTTCCCCCGCATCTGCACGGCTTTTCCATCTATGCAACCGCATCCGCGGAACCGTTCGCGAGTCACCCCCTGGTGGGGGTTGCTCTGGCAGGACCTAAGTAGCACGCTCGACTGTGAGTCCGATCACGGTCGCTCCGGGGTCGGTCCGTGACAACCGAATGACCGGCCGCTCCCGAACGACCCCGGACCAGCGCGGGGTTTCTCTTGCTTTTGGAGGCCTGATGCGCATCACCGTCACCGTCGACGGCACCAGCTACACCGACGAAGTCGAGCCCCGCACCCTCCTCGTGCACCATCTGCGCGAACGGCTCGGGAAGGTGGGCACCGTCGTCGGCTGCGACACCAGCAACTGCGGCGCCTGCACCGTCCACCTCGACGGGCACAGCGTGAAATCCTGTTCGGTACTCGCGGTCCAGGCCGACGGCTGCGAGGTCACCACGATCGAGGGACTCGCCCGCGACGGCGAACTGCATCCGGTGCAGAAGGCCTTCCACGAGAATCACGCGCTCCAGTGCGGTTTCTGCACTCCCGGCATGATCATGCAGTCGATCGACCTGCTCGCCGACAATCCCGATCCGGACGAGAAGGCGGTCCGCGAAGGACTCGAAGGCAACCTGTGCCGCTGCACGGGTTACCAGAACATCGTCCGGGCGGTGCGCGACGCCGCCCACGAGATGCGGCCCGGCGCCGGCCCCGAAGCCGAGCGGCTCGCTTCGGACACCGCTTCCCGTGTCGGCGCGGGTGGTGAGTGATGACCTCCACGATCGAACCGGAGGTGGGCAAGTCCCGTCGCCGCAAGGAGGACGAGCGCCTGATCACCGGCAGGACCCGGTGGACCGACAACCTGACCCTGCCCGGCATGCTGCACCTCGCGGTGCTCCGCAGCCCCTTCGCGCACGCCAAGATCGTCTCGATCGACGTGGCCGAGGCGAAATCCGCACCCGGTGTGGTCGCGGTCTTCACCGGGAAGGACCTCGACCCCGAGAGCGCCATCGGCATGCCGTGCGCGTGGCCGATCACGCCGGACATGAAGTCGCCGAGGCGGCCCATCCTCGCCTCGGACACGGTGAACTTCGCCGGTGAGGGGGTCGCGGTGGTCGTCGCCCGCACCTCGGCCGAAGCGCACGACGCCCTCGAAAAGATCGACGTCGACTACGACGAACTGCCGGTCGTCCTCGGCCTGGAGAACGCGCTCGCCGAGGGCGCGCCGCTGGTGCACGAGGATCTCGGCACCAACCAGAACGCGGTCTGGGTCTTCGATTCCGCCGACGCGGGAACGGGTTCCAGCGTCGAAGACGCGATCTCGAACTCCGAGGTCGTGCTCAAACGGCGGTTCCGTCAGCAGCGGCTGGTGCCGGCGTTCATGGAACCGCGGGCGTGCGTCGTCGACCCGACGGGCAACCAGCTGGTCATGTGGTCGGCCACCCAGGTCCCGCACATCCTCAAGACGATGACCGCGGCCACGCTCGGGCTTCCCGAGCACAAGGTGCGGGTGATCGCGCCCGACGTCGGCGGCGGGTTCGGCGGCAAGATCGCCGTGCTGCCCGAAGAGATGATGTCGACGCTCATCGCCCAGCGGCTCGGCAAACCGGTGAAGTGGACCGAGTCCCGTTCGGAGACGATGGTCGCCGCGCACCACGGCCGCGACCAGATCCAGGACCTCACCATCACCGCGAACCGCGACGGCACGGTGACCGGCCTCAAGGTCGAACTGCTCGCCGACATGGGCGCGTATCTCGGCCTCGTCGGCCCCGGCGTGCCGATCCTCGGCGCGTTCATGTTCAACGCGATCTACAAGTTCCCGGCGTACCACTTCGCCTGCACCAACGTCTTCACCAACACCACGCTCACCGACGCCTATCGCGGCGCAGGGCGGCCGGAGGCCACGTTCGGGATCGAGCGGATGATGGACGAGCTCGCCGTCGAACTGGGCATGGACCCGATGGAGATCCGGGAGAAGAACTGGATCAAGCACGAGGAGTTCCCGTTCACCACGATCGCCGGGCTGACCTACGACTCGGGTAATTACGAGGCCGCGACCGCCAAGGCCAAGGAACTCTTCGACTACGACGGCCTCCGCCGCGAGCAGAAGGAACGGCGGGAATCGGGCGACCCGGTCCAGCTCGGCATCGGCATCTCGACGTTCACCGAGATGTGCGGTCTCGCGCCGTCGCGGGTGCTCGGCTCGCTGGACTACGCCGCGGGCGGCTGGGAACACGCCGAGATCCGGGTGCTGCCGACCGGCAAGATCGAGGTCATCACCGGCGCCTCCGCGCACGGCCAGGGGCACGAGACGGCGTGGAGCCAGATCGTCGCCGACAAACTCGGAGTCCCGTTCGAGGACATCGAGGTCATCCACGGTGACACCCAGTCCTCGCACAAGGGCATGGACACCTACGGCTCCCGGTCGCTGGTGGTCGGCGGGATCGCGGTGGTCAAGGCGGCGGACAAGGTCCTCGCCAAGGCCAAGCCGATCGCGGCGCATCTGATGGAGTGTTCCGAGGACGACCTCGAGTTCTCGGCGGGCAAGTTCTCGGTCAAGGGCACGGATTCCTCCACGTCCATCCAGGACATCGCGTGGGCCGTGTTCTCGGCGCACAACCTGCCGGACGGGGTCGAACCGTCGCTGGATTCGGCGGACACGTTCGATCCGGAGAACTTCTCGTTCCCGCACGGCACGCATCTGTGCGCGGCCGAGGTCGACACCGAGACCGGACGAGTGCGGTTGCGCTCCTACGTCTGCGTCGACGACGTCGGTGTCGCGGTCAATCCGCTGATCGTCGAAGGCCAGGTGCACGGCGGGCTCGCGCAGGGCATCGCGCAGGCGTTGTTCGAGGAGGCCGTCCACGACGAGGGCGGAACGCTGACCACGGGGACCTTCGCCGACTACCTGCTGCCGTCGGCGGCGGATCTGCCCAGCTTCACCACCGACCGCACCGAGACCCCGTCGACGACGAACCCGTTGGGCGCCAAGGGAGTCGGGGAGGCGGGCACGATCGCCTCGACCCCGGCGGTGGTCAACGCCGTGGTCGACGCCGTCCGGCACTTCGGGGTGAACGACATCGAAATGCCGTTGACCCCGATGCGGGTCTGGCACGCCATCCAGCACGGGTCGGCCGCCGCGGGCGGGCTGGGCTCCGAAGCCGGTGGCGGTCTCGGTTCGATCGACGCCACCGGAGGTGCCCAGTGATCCCGGCCCCGTTCGACTACGTCGCCCCGTCCACAGTGGACGAAGCGATCAGCGCGCTCGCCGAAGCCGGTGAGGACGCCAAGGTGCTGGCGGGCGGGCAGAGCCTGCTGCCGGTGTTGCGGATGCGGCTCGCCACGCCGACCACGCTGGTCGACCTCGGGAAGGTCGCCGAGCTGCGCGGTGTCCGCGAGGACGGCGACGCGCTGGTGATCGGCTCGATGACCACGCATTACGACGTCCAGCGGGACGCGCTGGTCGCCGAGCACGCCGCGTTGCTCAAGGCCGCCACCGACACGGTGGCCGATCCGCAGATCCGCCACCGGGGAACGTTCGGCGGCGCCATCGCGCACGCCGATCCCGCCGGTGACCTGCTCGCCCCCGTGCTCGCGCTCGGCTGCGAACTCGTCGTCGCCGGGCCGGGCGGGCGGCGGACGGTCGCCGCGGCGGACTTCTTCCAGGACATGTTCACCACCGCGCTCGCCGCGGACGAACTCCTGGTCGAGGTCCGGGTGCCGAAGCACACCGGCTGGCACGCCCACTACGAGAAGTTCAACCGGGTCGCGCAGGCGTGGTCGATGGTCGCGGTCGCGGCCTGCGTCCGCACCGAGGCGGGCACCATCGAGGAGGCGCGGGTCGCGCTCACCAACATGGGCTCGACCCCGGTACGGGCGGCCGGGGTCGAGGAGGCGCTGATCGGCTGCGCGGCCACCGCCGAGGCGATCCGCGGCGCCGCCGAACGCGCGGCCGAGGGCACGAACCCCACGGCCGACGGCAACTCCGACGTCGAATACCGGCAGCACCTCGCGCGGGTGCTGACCGGCCGGGCGGTCCTCGCCGCCGCGGGCTCCTAGACAGAAGGGAGGTCGGCCCGTGCGGCTCGACCACGAATTCACCGTTCCCGCCCCGGTCGGCGAGGTCTGGAAGGCCGTCGTCGATCCGGAACGGGTGGCGCCGTGCATGCCGGGCGCCACCGTCACCGAAGTCGACGGGGACGCCTTCAAAGGCACGGTGAAGGTCAAGCTCGGGCCGATCTCCCTGCTCTACAAGGGAACCGGCCAGTTCATCGAAAAGGACGCAGAAGCCAAGAAAGTGGTCATCAAGGCCGCCGGGAAGGACGCCCGCGGGGCGGGCACGGCGTCGGCGACGGTGACCCTCACCCTGACCGAGAAGGACGGCGTGACCCATGGCGCCGTCGCCACGGAGCTGGCGGTCACCGGCAAACCGGCCCAGTTCGGGCGCGGGATGATCTCCGAGGTCGGCGGCAAGATCCTCGACTCGTTCGCGGAGTGCCTGTCCGGCAAGCTCGCCGCCACGCCCGAGCCTGAGAAACCCCAGGAACGCCCGCCGTTGCAGGCGGTCAAGCCGGTGACGGAGGGCGAAGCCATCGACCTGATGGAGTACGCGGGCGAATCCGTGGTCAAACGGGTGGCGCCGGTGCTGGTGGTGCTCACCGGGGTGCTCCTGGTCGTCGCGATCGTGCGGGCTGTGACGCACCGGACGAAATAGTGGCTTCCGCCAACCGTTGAACCCGGTATGAAGGCGGATCACGAAGTCGACGTGGCGGTGATCGGGGCGGGGCAGGCCGGTCTGTCGGCGGCGTATCACCTGCGCCGCGCGGGCTTCGCCAACGAGGCGGGCTTCGTCGTGCTCGACCACGGCAAACGGCCCGGCGGCGCGTGGCAGTACCGCTGGCCCTCGCTGGTGATGGAGAAGGTCCACGGCGTCTACGACCTTCCTGGCATGTCCTTCGGCACCCCGGATCCGAAACAGCCCGCGGCGGAGGCCGTCGCCGAGTACTTCGGCCGGTTCGAGCGCACCTACGACCTTCCGGTCCATCGGCCCGTCGACGTCCTGTCGGTGAGCGCCGAGGACGATCGGCTGGTGGTGGCGAGCGCGGCCGAAAGCTGGGCCGCGCGTGCGGTGATCAGCGCGACCGGAACCTGGGACCGCCCGTTCTGGCCGTACTACCCGGGGCAGGAAACCTTCCGCGGCCGCCAGTTGCACACCGCCGACTACACCGGTGCCGGTGACTTTCGCGGCAAACGCGTCGTCGTGGTCGGCGGTGGCGCGTCGGCCGTCCAGCTGTTGCTGGAGATCGCGCCGTTCGCGCGCTCGACGCGCTGGGTGACCCGGCGCCCGCCGGTGTGGCGCGACGAGCCGTTCAACGAGAACTGGGGCAGGGAAGCCGTCGCGAAAGTCGATCGGCGCGTCCGCGAGGGCCTGCCGCCGAAGAGTGTCGTCAGCGTGACCGACCTGGCGGTGACGCCGGAGGTGCGCGCCGGCCTCGACGCG
The DNA here is from genome assembly GCF_055563465.1 of Amycolatopsis sp. NPDC000009. Lineage (NCBI taxonomy): Bacteria > Bacillati > Actinomycetota > Actinomycetes > Pseudonocardiales > Pseudonocardiaceae > Amycolatopsis > Amycolatopsis sp. NPDC000009. Next base: position 229,343 of record NZ_JBVHDI010000003.1, on the reverse strand, counting down.
GGGATCCTCGACTGGCAGCCGATGTTCCAGCGGATCACGCCGGACGGCGTGGAGTGGGCGGACGGCACCTTCGAGCCCGCCGACGTCATCCTGTGGGCCACCGGGTTCCGTGCCGCGATCGACCATCTCGCGCCGCTGCGCCTGCGCGCGGCCGGCGGAGGCATCCGGATGGACGGCACCCGCGTCGTCGCCGAACCGAGGCTGCACCTCGTCGGCTACGGCCCCTCCGCCAGCACCGTCGGCGCGAACCGGGCGGGCCGCGCGGCCGTCACCGAGATCCGGCGCCTGCTCGGGCGGTGAGGTCGCCGAGGGCGTACCACTTACGACCCACCCGACCCAGGGCTGAAGGCTCCCTTCACCGCATCGGACTCGGCGAAGGGAGCCTTCAGCCCACCGCGACCCGCCCACGAGCCCGACACGTCTGCCTTACCCCGCTAAATGCGGCCGGTCAGGTACCGGACCTGCGCCGCCTTCCCGCGCTCAATATCCTCCCTTCCCGCGAGGTGCTCCGGAACGCCGACTTCCCACCAGGCGCCGGCTTCGGTCCACGAGTCCGGCTGGGTGCGCACCACGACCACCGCCGGCCGGCGCTCGGCCACCGCGGCTTCCCGAGCCTTCGCGTACGCCGACCGCACCTCGTCCACAGTGGACGCCGCGAACACCGCGCACCCCAGCGATTCCGCATGCCGCGCGAAGTCGACCCGAGGGGGAGTGGCGTGCGCGCTCCGGCAGTCGCCGAGGAAGTTGTTGAACGGCTTGCCGCCCTGCCCCTGCTGCAGCCGGGCGATGACCGCGTAACCGTCGTTGTCGCAGACCACCGCCACGAAGGGATGCCCGGCGAAGGCGGCCGAGAACAGCTCGGAGTTCAGCATCAGGTACGAACCGTCGCCGAGCATCGTGGTGACGAGGCCCTCGTCGTGTGCCATCGCCGCACCCCAGGCGCCCGCCAGTTCGTAGCCCATGCACGAGAACCCGTACTCGACGTCCATGCTGATCGAGCCCGACCCGCGCCAGCCGCCGATCAGTTCGCCCGGCATCCCACCGGACGCGGTCATCACGTAGTCCTGCGGTTCGGAGAGATCGTTGACCGCGCCGACGACCTGGGCGTACGTCGGCACCTCGCCGGAAGCGGCGCGCAGGGTGTCGACATGCGCGTCCCAGCGGGCGCGCTCCGCCGAGGCGCGCTCCGTCCACAGTGGATCGGCCTGCCAGTTCTCCAGCTGGGTGGCCAGATCCACGAGACCCGCGTCGGCGTCGCCCACGACGGCCAGCGCACCGTGCTTGACCGCGTCGAACCGGGCGGCGTTCAGGGTGATCAGCCGGACGCCGGGGGAGAACACCGTCCAGGACGCCGTGGTGAAGTCCTGCAGGCGGGTGCCGACGGCCAGCACCACGTCCGCCTCGGCGGCCAGGACGTTCGCCGAGGCCGAGCCGGTGACCCCGAGCGGGCCCGCGTGCAGCGGATGGCCGTGCGGGACCAGGGTGCGCCCCGCCGTGGTTTCGGTGACCGGGATGCCGTGCCGTTCGGCGAAGGCGAGCGCACGCGCGCCGGCGCCGGAATACCGGACGCCACCGCCGAGCACCAGCAACGGTTTCCGCGCCGCCCGGAGCAGGCCTGCCGCTTCGGTGAGCGCCCGGCGGTCGGGCCGCGGACGCTGCGGGCGATGGGTCACCGGCTCGAACAACGCGTCCGGGAAGTCGTAGGTCTCCGCCTGGACGTCCTGGGGTAGCGCCAGCGTCACCGGCCCCGCGTCCGCCGGATCGGTCAGCACCCTGGCGACCTGCGGCAGTGTCGAAAGCAACTGCTCCGGCCGGACGATCCGGTCGAAGTACCGGCTCACCGCGCGGAAGGCGTCGTTGACCGTGGCCGTCGGATCGCCGAAATGCTCCACCTGCTGCAACACCGGATCCGGGGCGCGGCTGGTGAAGGTGTCCCCGGGGAGCAGCAGGACCGGCAACCGGTTCGCGTGCGCGACGCCGGCCGCGGTGACCATGTTCAGCGCGCCGGGCCCGATCGACGACGTGACCACGCCGACCTGCCGCCGGTGCGTCGCCTTGGCGTAGCCGACCGCCGCGAGCGCCATGCCCTGCTCGGTCTGCCCCCGCCACACGGGGAGTTCGTCGCGGTGTTCTTCCAGCGCGGTGCCGAGACCGAGGACGTTGCCGTGCCCGAAGATCGCGAACACCCCGGGGAACAACGGGACTTCCCGCCCGTCCAGGGTCTCCGACCGCTGCGCCAGCAGCCAGCGCACGAGAGCCTGTGCCGTCGTCAGCTTCATGAGACTCGCCCTTCGTGGCTCGTGACCGGGCACCGCGGATCGAGCTCTTGGTCGTTCCACGTCTCGCGGACCCAGCCGTGCGCGGGGTCGTCGCAGAAGGCCATCGACCGTTCGCCGGCGGGCCCGGCCAGGACGTTCAGGTAGTACATCGGATAGCCGGGCGCGGCGACGCAAGGACCGTGGTAGCCGCGCGGGATCAGGAAGACGTCACCGTCGCGGACCGCGACGTCCTCGTCCAGTTCACCGTCGGCGGTGTACGTCCGGTGCAGGCCGAACCCCTCACGCGAAGGTGTCACGCCGTCGCGGCCCGCGATGCGGAAGTAGTAGATCTCCTCGTTGACGACCTCGCAGTCGGACGCCTCGTCGTGTTTGTGCGGCGGGTACGACGACCAGTTGCCGCCGGGGGTGATCAGCTCGCAGGCGTTCAGCTTGTCCGCGTGGTCCCAGACACCGGGCACGCCGAAGTTGGTGACCTGCCTGGTCGCCTGTCCCGCCCCGCGTACCTCCACCGGCACGTCTTCGGCCGGTCCGTAGCGTGGTTCGAGACGGCGGGTGCAGCGGGCCATCGGCAGCGCGACCTCGATTCCCGCGACGGTCGACAGCTCGACTTCGGCGTCCCTTGGCACATAGGCGAAATCCGTGACACGGGTGAACACGGAATCCCGCCCCGCGAGCGCGAAGACCTGTCCGTCGACCCGGACGGTGCACGCACCGGCCAGGGGCAGCACGAACGCTTCGTACTCGCCTGTGCGCACCACCCTGGACTCGCCGGCGGCCAACGAGAGAACCCGCAGGCCGCTGTAGTCCCAGCCCGCCGAGTCCGGGGTGAGCCGGACCGGGTCCCGCTCGTCCGAAAGCGTCCCGAGTGGACGGTGCAGCTTGCTCACAGCAACTCCTCGATCTCGTCGGCGGTGGGCATGGCGTCGGCGCAGGCGAGCCGGGAAGCGACGAGCGCGCCCGCCACGTTGGCGTAGGTGGCGATGCGCACCGGATCCCAGCCGGACAGCAGACCGTGGATCAGCGCGCCACCGAAACCGTCCCCGGCGCCGAGGCCGCAGACGACCTCGACGCGCTGGGGCGGCACCGTCCAGCGGCCCTCGGCGGTGGCCACCAGGACACCTTCGGCACCCTTCTTGATCACCGCCAGCTCGACACCTCTGGCCAGCATCCGGGACGCGGCCTCGTCGGGGTCCGCCGTGCCGACGGCGACCTCCGCCTCGGTGCGGTTGCCGACGGCGACCGTGACGTGGTCGAGCATCCAGCCGATCTCTTCGTGCGCCGTTTCGGTGTCGGGCCAGAACATCGGCCGGAAGTCGAGGTCCAGCACGGTGTGCGACCGGCGTCCGCGCCGCTCGAGCATCCTGCGCTGAGTACCGCGCGCCGGTTCGACGGAGACGCCGGTGCCGGTGACCCACAGCAGCGGAACGGATTCCACGACGTCCCAGGGCACGTCCTTCTCGGTGATGGTCAGGTCCGGGGCGATGGGGGACCGGTAGAACAGCAGCGGCGGATCCGCGGGCGGGTCCAGCGAGCAGAACACCACCGGCGTCTGCAATCCGGCCGACGTGCCGACGTGCTCGGGGGAGACGCCGAACTCCCGCAGCGCCTGGCGCACGTACTCGCCGAAGCCGTCCGGGCCGACCTTGGTCAGCACCGACGTCGAGCGGCCGAGCCGCGCGGCGGCGACCGCGACGTTGGTCGCGGTGCCGCCGAGCGATTTGGCGAAGGTGCTGACCGCGGCCAGCGGCACGCCGCTCTGTTCGGGGTAGAGGTCCACCCCGACGCGGCCGACGGTCAATGCTTCGAGAGCGGTCATGAAGGGGACTCCGCGGCTCGCAATTCGTGTTCGAGGGCTTCCAGTTCCGCGCCGCCCGCCATCTGCCGGGTCAGCTCGGCCAGATCGATCTCGGACTTCTCGTACGCGCCGAGCGACGCGCCCCGTTTGAGCAGCAGGAAGCGATCGGCCACCGGGTACGCGTGATGCGGGTTGTGCGTGATCAGCACGACGCCGAGCCCGCGGTCGCGGGCCTGTGCGACGTACTTGAGCACGACACCCGCCTGCTTGACACCCAGCGCGGCGGTCGGCTCGTCGAGGATCAGGACCTTCGCCCCGAAGTACACGGCGCGTGCGATGGCGACGCACTGCCGCTCGCCACCGGACAGCGTGCCGACCGGCTGCTCGACGTCACGCAGGTCGATGCCCATGTCGGACAACGCCTTCTTGGTCGTCTCGCGGCCCTTCTTCCGGTCGAGCGCGCGGAACGGACCGAACCCGACCGTCGGTTCGGAGCCGAGGAAGAAGTTCCGCCAGACGCTCATCAGCGGGACGACCGCCAGATCCTGGTACACCGTCGCGATGCCGCGATCGAGCGCCTCACGGGGCGAAGCGAACTTGACCGGCTCGCCTTCGACCAGGAACTCGCCCCTGTCGTGCTGGTGGACCCCGGCGAGGATCTTGATCAGGGTGGACTTCCCGGCGCCGTTGTCGCCGAGCACGCAGGTCACCTCACCCGCGTCGACCACGGTGGACACGTCGCGCAACGCGATCACGCTGCCGTAGGTCTTGCCGACTTCCTTGACCTCGAGGAGATGGCTCATCGCCGCACCCTTTCCGCGCGCCGCCGGAAGGCGTTGTTGACCAGGACCGCGGACAGCAGCATGACCCCGAGGAACAGCATGAACCAGTCGCTGTCCCAGCGGGCGAACACGATGCCCTGCCGCGCCATCCCGAAGATCAGCGCGCCGATCGCGGCGCCGATCGCCGAACCGAACCCGCCGGTGAGCAGGCAGCCGCCGATCACGGCCGCGATGATGTACTGGAACTCCAGCCCGATGCCCTGGTTCGCCTGGACGCTCGCGAACCGCAGGATGTTGATCGAGCCGACCAGCCACGCGGCGAGCGCGGTGGTCATGAACAGCATGATCTTGGTGCGCACCACCGGGACCCCGACCGCGCGCGAACTCTGCGCGGAGCCGCCCACGGCGAAGATCCAGTTGCCGAACCGGGTCCGCACCAGCAGCCAGGCCGCCAGCACGGCGAACCCGATCCACCAGACGATGGAGATCTGGAACGCGGTTCCGCCGATGTCCACTGTGGACGCGAAGACGAAGCCGGCGGATTCGTAGCCGTCGGCCGACCGCATCCCGGACACCTGGACGGTGCCGGTGACCAGGCGGGTCACCCCGAGGTTGAGCCCCTGCAGTGCCAGGAAGGTGCCCAGGGTGACGATGAAACTGGGCAGCCCGGTGCGCATCACCAGCCAGCCGTTGAACGCGCCCACCGCGAGGGCGAAGACCAGCGACGCGAACAACGCGAGCCAGACGTTCCAACCCGCCTGGGTCGCCAGTGTCGCGGTGACCAGCGCGGTGGACGCCGTCATGACGCCGGCGGAGAGATCGAACTCGCCGCCGATCATCAGCAGCGACACCGCGACCGCCATGATGCCGAGCGTCGAGGCGTCGTCCAGCCAGGTCGCCACGCCGCTGCCGCTGAAGAACTGGTCGGTGACGAGGGTGAAGAACAGGAAGACGACGACGGCGCCGAGCAGCGCGCCGATCTCGGGGCGGACGACCAGCCGGTCGAGCAGCCGGGGTTTCGCGATCCGTTCGTCGAGCGTGGTGGTGGTCATCGCGTGCCCCTTTGCACGTACTTGCCGACGGTGTCCACAGTGGATTTGTCGACCAGGTCGGGCCCGGTGAGCACCGGCTTCCCGCCGCCGACGACGTTCGCGTTGTCCCGGTAGAGCTTGAGGAACTGCACCGGGAGATAGCCCTGCTCGTACTGCTGCTGGTCGACCGCGAAGACCACGTCGCCCGCCTTGATCGCGCCGACCACGTCGGTGTTGAGGTCGAACGTGCCGACCTGGGCCTGCGAGCCGACCGCCTTGATCGCGCTCACCGCCCGCGCCGCGACCTGCGAGTTCAGGGTCAGAACGGCGTCGAGTGAGGAGTCGGTCTGCACCGCGCCCCTGATCCGGGACTCGGCGTCGGTGGGGTTGCTGATGTCGACCTGCAGGGTCTGCACGTCGCCCGCGAAGCCGGTCTTGGCGCCGTCGCACCGCTGCGCCTGCCCGACGTTGCCCGCTTCGTGGACCACGCAGAGCAGCTTCTTCTTGCCGAGTTCCCGGAACTTCTTCCCGGCTTCCTCGCCGGCGATGGTCTCGTTCTGCCCGACGTGGGTGAGCGCGCCGTAGGCCGCGCTCTTGTCCTCTCCGGAGTTGATCGTGATGACCGGGATCCCGGCGCGGACCGCGTTCTCGATCGAGGTCTTGAGCGCCTCCGGGTTCGCCATCGACACCACCAGCCCGCCGACCCGCTGGGCGACCGCGTTGTCGATCAGCTTGGCCTGGTTGCCGGGGTCTCCGTCGGAGTTGTACTCGACCTGGACGTCGAGCTGCCTGCCCGCCTCCTCGGCGCCGTTCTTGACCACGTTCCAGAACGCGTCGCCCGCCGTGCCGTGCGAGATGACCGCGACCCGCAACGGCCCGCTGGGCTGTTCCGTCTCCGGGCCCGCGCCCGCGACGGGCTTCACCTCGGCCTTCGGCCCGGTGCACGCGGACAGGAGCAGCAGCCCCGCCACGACCACCAAAGCCGCTTTCAAGCGATGGGACATCGTCGTCTCTCCTCGCTTCTTCCGTTACCTGGCAGCCGGGAGCCGGCTGACGATTCCGTCGAGATGCGCCAGGCTCCTGGCCACGTCCCGCTTCGGCAGATCCTCCGGGCTCCCCTCGCTCAGCGCGGTGTCCTGTTCGAGCACGTACCACCCGTCGTAGCCCGCCTCGTGGACGGACCTGACCATCGTTTCGATGTCGACGTCCCCGTCGCCGAGGGGGACATACAGACCTTTGCCCACCGCTTCGGCATAGGGAAGCCTGCCGGCGCGGACGTCTTCGGCGAGCTCGCCGCGCACGTCCTTGAGATGCAGATGCCCGACCCGTCCGGGATACCGCTTCGCCAGCGCGACCGGATCGGTCCCGCCGATCAGGAGATGCCCGGTGTCCAGACACAGCGGGAGAGCGGAATCGGCGAGGAAGCGCTCGACCTCTTCCTCGGTTTCCGCGTGTGTCCCGACGTGCGGGTGCAACACGGTGCGAAGCCCGTGGCGCGCGGCGATTTCGCTGATCGCGCCGGAGGTTTCGACGAGGGTCGTCCATTCGGCGCCGCTCAGCTTCGGCCGGTCGTCGTAGCCGTCGAGACCGGTGGCGGCGGCGAGCACGAGCACGTCGCCGCCGCAGGCCGCGAACAGCGCCGCCGACTCCTCGGCCGCGGCCAGCGCGGCCTCGGGGTTCTCGTGCAGCACCACGGCGAGGAAACCGCCGACGAGTTCGAGCTCGTACCCGCCCAGCAGTTCACGCAGCGCGGCCGGGTCACGCGGCAGGTACCCGGGCGGTCCGAGTTCGGTGGCGCGCACCCCCAGTTCCGCCATCTCGCCCAGTACGGTCTCCGTGTCGAGCACGCGGCCCCAGCCGGGGACTTCGCAGACGCCCCAGGAGATCGGGGCTGCGGCGATTCGGATCCGGGGTGTCGTGGCTGTCATCGGCGGCCTCCGGGTGATCGGGTTAGAGCGCTCTATTGATTAGAGCGCTCCAATCATGTAGCGTCCGTCACAGTAAAGTCAAGGGCAGGGGCGGAAGAGCGGGGGGCGGTGGAAATGGCGCGACCGACGATGGAGGACGTCGCCGCGAAGGCGGGGGTGTCCCGTGCGCTCGTGTCGCTGGTGATGCGGAACGCGCCGAACGTCTCCGACGAACGGCGCACGCGTGTGTTGTGCGCGGCCCACGAACTCGGTTACGAACCGCACGCGATGGCCAGGTCGCTGGCGAGCCGGACGTCGACCGTCCTCGGCGTGATGGTTTCCGACCTCCGCAACGCGTTCTTCGCCGACGTCGTCGAGGGGCTGGACGCGGCGGCCGAAGCGGCCGGGTTCCATTTGATCCTCAACACCGGTGGCCGCAGTCCCGCGCGCGAGCGTGCCGCGCTGAAGAGCCTGCTGTCCTTCCGCCCCGCCGGGGTGATCCTGCTGTCGCCGGTGGTCCCCGCGTCGGCGATCGAGGAGGCGGCCGCGCAAGGTCCCGTCGTCCTGGTGTCACGTACTTCGCGCGCCGCGGGCGTGGACACCGTGAACGACGACGGCGAGGCCGGGTCGGCGCTCGCGGTCGATCACCTGGTTTCGTTGGGCCACCGAAGGATCGCCCATCTGGACGGTGGGCTCGCCGCCGGTGCGGCGGCCCGGCGCCGGGGTTACCAGCAGGCCATGCGGCGGCATCGGCTGCACCCGATCATCGTGCACAGCGAGCATACGGACACCGCCGGGGAGAAGGCCGTGCACGAACTGCTCGGCGACCCGCCGATGGGCGGAATGCCGACGGCGCTGGTGGCGGGCAACGACTTCAACGCCGTCGGCGCGATCTCCGCTCTCGAAGAGGTGGGCCTGCGCGTGCCGGAAGACGTTTCGGTGGTCGGCTACGACAACACCTCGCTCGCCGCGCTGCGCCATCTCTCACTGACCACTGTGGACCAGCCGCGCACGGAAATGGGCAGGCTGGCCGTCGAAGCACTGCTCGAACGGATCCGGGGCGAACGCGCCGAACCGGTCCGGCATCTGCTGCACCCGTCGCTGGTGGTCCGTTCGACCACCGCCGCTCCAGAAAGGTAACCAGATGAGGTTGGGACTCGCCGGCACCGGCCGGATCGGCACTTCGCACGCCGAGACCTTGAAGAGCTTCGACGAGGTTTCCTCCGTGGTCGTCGCCGACGTCGACGCCGCTCGTGCCCAGGCCGCCGCGGCGAAGCTCGGCGTCGAGGCGGTGGCGGACATCCCCGCGCTTTTCGCGTCCTCTTTGGACGGTCTGGTGATCGCCGCGGCGACGGACGCGCACCCGGAGCTGATCCTCCGGGCCGTGGACGCGGGTATCCCGGTGTTCTGCGAGAAGCCGGTCGCCGCCGACATCCCGGGAACGCTCGCGGTGATCGACAAGATCTCCGGTGCGGACGTGCCGGTGCAGATCGGTTTCCAGCGCAGGTTCGACGCGGGCTACGCGGCGGCCAGGGCGGCGGTGGCGTCCGGTGAACTCGGCTGGCTGCACACCTTGCGCGCGACCACGCTCGACCCGGCACCGCCGCCCGCCGAGTACGTCGCGCACTCCGGTGGCCTGTTCCGCGACTGCGGGGTGCACGACTTCGACGTCGTCCGGTTCGTGAGCGGCCGGGAGGTCGTCGAGGTCTACGCGGTCGGCGCCAACAAGGGCGAGCGGTTCTTCGTCGACGCCGGTGACGTCGACACCGCGGCCGCGACGCTGACGCTCGACGACGGAACGCTGGCGGTGGTTTCGCTGACGCGCTACAACGGCGCGGGCTACGACGTCCGGCTGGAAGTCCTCGGCTCGGCGGGCAACGCCGTGGTGGGCCTGGACGACCGGGCGCCGCTGACCTCGGTGGAACCCGGCGTCCAGCCGTTGCCCGGCCCGGCCTACCCCGGGTTCATGGAACGCTTCCGCCCCGCGTACATCAGCGAACTGAAGGCGTTCCTCGACGTCGCCGCCGGTCGCGCGGCGAGCCCGTGCGGCGCGGCCGACGCGCTGGAGGCGTTCTACATCGCCGAGGCGTGCGAAGTCTCGCGCCGCGAACGTCGCCCCGTCCGCGTCGACGAGGTCCGCGTCTGACCAGCCGACACGCGTGATCAGATGGACGACACGCGTGACTGGGCGGACGACACGCGCGTGGCCGGAGCTCGCAATGAGTCGGCAGTCTGATCACGCGTGTCGTCCATCCAGTCACGCGTGTCGTCCACTCGCGCACCCGGCGGTACATCCCTGAGACACGGTCGGCTCTAGCGACCCCGAAGAAGTCACGAGTGCTTGCCCCGGTGCCACGTGCGAAGGTCGAGTTTCCTCAGCCGAACAACCGAAAGCCACTTTCGGGACATCCGACGTCGCGAAAGTGGCTTTCGCGACATGGCTCGGGGCCGACTGTGTCACCTGGGCGGCCTCACCGCGTCGCGTAGGCCGTTTCCTGCCATCAACGGCCCACCACGAGCCGACTATCGCTACGGTGACCACGAACCACGACAGGCGGCCGGTTCGTGCCGCCGAACGCGCGAGGAGTGCGGATGCAGCCGAATCCACCGCAGCCCGGCTTTCCGCAGTACGGTCAGCCGACGCCGAGCGGACCTCCGCCGTGGGGCCACACGGCGCGGCCCAAGCCGCGGGCCAACGCGCCGGCAGCGGTGACGGCCGGCATCCTCGCGTTGCTCGCCGCCGCCATGCTCGTCTGGTTCGCGCTCTACAACGTCTTCGTCGCCGTCGAGGCGAACGGTGGCTTGTCGGGTATCACGGTGCAGAACATCGTCAGCGGCACCGTCGCCTCCGTGGTGCTGGTGGTCGCGGCGGGATTCACGTTCGCTCGCAGGATTCCCGGTGCGTGGACCCTGTTCGGATTTTGCGTGTTCTCCGTGGTGGCCGTGTTCGCGGGGATGCCGCTCGTCGGGGGCACGCCGTTCGGCAGTCAGGTCAAGTGGCTCTTCAGCTTCGACGACAGCGACAGCACCGCGATGGCGCTGATGATCGTCTTCAGTGTCCTGGCAGCGGTCGCGGCGGCGATCGCGGCCAGCGTGAAGTCGTACGGGAAGAAGAGCTAGAGTTCGTCCAAGATCAGTTTCGCGCGTTCCTCGACGAGCCGGTAGCCGGAGCGCGCGGCGAGTTCCTGCGCCAGCTCGCCGTGGGTGCGGGCTTCCGCGAGCTTTCCCAGTTCCAGCAGCGTTTCCGCGAGCCCGGTCCGTGCGGCGGCCTCGCACCAGAAGAAGCTGGTCGTCCGCGCGATGGACAACGCGAGCCGGTAGTGCTCCACAGCTTCCTCGGGCAGGCCGAGCCGCAGGCAGACCTCGCCGAGCCCGACGAGCGTCCATGCCTCGGTGCCCCGGTCGCCGATCTTCCGGGTGAGTTCGACGGCTTCGAGCGCGTCCGCGCGGTTCTGCTCGCCCGGGTCGCGCCTGCTTTCGAGTACGGCCCTGCCGGACAGCGCCATCGCCTCGCCGTAGGTGTAGCCCAGCTCGCGGTTGGCCGCGAGCGCGCGGGTGTAGAAGTCGTAGGCGTCGTCGAGAAGGCCGAGGTCGCGGTGCACGTTGCCGAGGTCGACCAGCAGGACCGCGACGCTGAACCGGGCGCCGTCGCGTTCGGAGACCGCGAGGGCGCGGGTGAAGTTGGTGAGCGCCTCGTCGAGCTGACCCGTCTGCCAGTACGGGAAACCGAGGTTCGCCAGCGCCATCGAGACGGCGGGCATGTTCAATTCCTCGCACAGCCGCAGGGATTCCAGTCCGCAGCGGATCGCCTCCTGCGGGTCGCCGAGACGCTGGTGCACCGCGCTCAGATTGTTGAGCACGGCCGCGCGGCCGGCGTCCCAGTCGTCCAGGAGATCGCCGCGCAGGGCGCTGGTGAGGTGTTCGCGCGCTTCGTCGTAGCGGCCGCTGTTGACGCAGGCCAGCGCGATACTCAGATGCATCGCGGCCTGTGCCTGCCCGGCGCCGCTGCGGCGGGCGGCCTTGAGCGCGGTCGAGGCCGTGTCGATCCATTCCGCGTGATGCCCGCGTTGGTGGAAGAAGGCGCGGAGCGCGTCGGCGAGATGCCACGAGAACTCGGGTGGGCCGTGCTCGGCACTGTGCTCGACGGCGGCGGCGAGGTTCGGCCATTCGGCGTCCAGCCAGGCCAGCGCCTCTTCGCTGTCGGCGAAGGGTTTGTCCGCCGGTTCTTCGCGCGGCAGGCGCAGGAAGTGCGGGATGAGCGCGCGGCCCGCGGCGTCGGCGGTGCTCAGATAGCTCTCGAAGAGCCGCCTCTCCGCGGCGTCACGTTCGGCCTTCGAGTCCTCGGACAGCGTGCGGCCCGCCGCGAAACTGCGGAGAAGATCGTGGAACCGGTAGCGCCCCGGGGTGTAGCGCTCGACCAGATGCGCCGCCGCGAGCGCCTTGAGTTGCTGGTTCGCCTTCGCGTGCGGAACACCGGTGAGCGCCTGCGCGGCGGGAGCGGTGAACGTCTGGCCCGGAACGAGCGCGAGCCGGCGGAACAGCTCCCGGTGCTCCTCGGGGAGTGCCCGGTAGGAGACGCCGAACGCCGTGGTCACGGCACTTTCCTCGGCCCCGTCGACGGTCAGCTCCGCCAGCGGGTCACCGCCTGCCAGCTCGCGGGCGAGCTCGGCGATCTCGGGTTCGCCACTGGCACCGAGGTTGGCCGCCGCGATCCGGAGGGCGAGCGGGAGATGCCCGCACAGCCGCGCCAGTTCCGCGGCGGCGACGGCCTCGGCGGCGACGGTTTCGCTGCCGAGTACGGCTTCCAGCAGATTCCGCGCGTCCTCGGCGGGCAGCACGGACAGTGGGAGCGCGCGGGCGCCGGTGCGGGCGATCAGGTCACCGAGCCGTTGACGGCTGGTGACCAGGACGGTGCCCGAAGGCGGCAGCAGCGGCAGCACCTGGCCGCTGTCGCGCACGTTGTCGAGCACCAGCAGCACCCGGCGGTCGGCGAGAAGGGACCGGAGCAGCGCGGCCCGGGTGTCGGTGTCCGGCGGGATCGCCTTGGGCGCGGTGCCGAGCGCCTGCAAGAGCTGGGTGAGCGCGACGGCCGGGGTGAGCGGTTCGTGGTCGGGGTCGAAACCGCGCAGGTCGAGATAGAGCTGGCCGTCGGGGAACGAGTCGCGGACGCGGTGCGCCCAGCGGACCGCGAGCGCGGTCTTGCCCACTCCGGCGGTGCCGCTGATGACCCAGATATCGGTGCCCCCGCCCGCATGGGCCGCCTCGTCGAGCCGTCCCAGTTCGGCCGCCCGCCCGGCGAACCCCCGGACGTCGTGGGGCAGCTGAGCCGGGCGGACCGGCTCGGGCCGGGTCGCGGGTTCCAGCGCGGGATCGGCGCCGAGGATGGCGGATTCCAGTCGCCGCAGTTCAGGAGAGGGGTCGAGACCCAGCTCGGCGCCGAGCCGGTCCCGCAGGGCACGGAAGGCCTCGAGAGCGTCGTCGGTGCGGCCTTCGCGGTGCAGCGCGAGCATGAGCTGCCCGACGAACCGCTGGCGCAGGGGATGCGCGGCGACCAGTTCGGTCAGCTCCGCGAGGACCTGCCTGCCGCGGCCTAGCCGCAGCTGCGCTTCGGCGCGATCCTCCAGTGCCGTCCAGCGTGCTTCGTGCATACCGCCGCGGAGCCGCTGGGCGACGTCGCCGCTCACCACGTCGGACATCGCCTCGCCGCGCCACAAGCCGAGCGCCTCGTCCAAAAGCTCGACGGCGGTCTCGTCGTCGGCGTCGCGGGCTTGCGCGGTCAGCTCGGTGAAGCGGTGCAGGTCGACCCGACGCGGGTCGACCTTGAGCAGGTACCGGGTCCCCTCGGAGACGATCTCCGGCCCGCCCGCGCCGCGGAACACCGCACGTAGCCTGGACACCAGCGCTTGAACGGTGTTCCGTGCGCTGGCCGGGGGTTCTTCGGGCCAGAGCAGATCGATGATCCGGTCGCGCGGGACCGGTTTGCCCGCCTCCAGCAGCAGAACCGCCAGCACCAGCCGTTGTTTGGGTGAGCCGAGATCGACCGGACCGTCACTGGCCCACGCCTCGACGGCGCCGAGGACGCGGAACTCCACCCGGCCACCTCCGCTCACCCTCGTCAGAGCCTGCAAGCGTAGTGCAAGCGCCCTGCATCCGGACGGCGCGATGCTTGCCGACGTGTCCACCGAGGACCCGTCGCCGGAACCGTGCCCAACCAACCAGACGGGCAGGACCCCCCCATTCGGTTCCGGTACGACGGTGGGCACCCTCACTTGCACAGGCACCGCCATCTGAGGGCGGTGGGGGTTGGGGGTAGTGCCAGCTCGACGTCTTCCCCCGTGTCGTCGAACTGGCGCTTCTTCTTGACTGGGGCTGGGGTTTATCCGTGAAGGCCCCCCTTGAGGGACTTGAATCCATGCAGTGGCGCGCAGCGTCTCCGCTGAGGGTGGCGGTGGGGGCATGGATGGACCTTCAAGGGGGCCTTCACGTCTTTTCCGCGTGATCACTTGACAGGCGCCGCCGTCTGCCTGCACCCTTTCACTACTTAATTAGTGAAAGGGTGTTGCCAGTGGTCACCTTCCACCTGGACAAGGGCACGGGCGTCGCGACGTACGTCCAGCTCGTCCAGCAGGTCAAGAACGCCCTGCGCCTGGGATTGCTGGAGCCGGGGGACCGGCTGCCGACGGCGAAGGAAGTGGTCGCCGAGCTGGCGATCAACCCCAACACCGTCCTCAAGGCCTATCGCGAGCTGGAGCGCGAAGGGCTCGTCGAGGGGAAGCCGGGGCTCGGCACCTTCGTCAAGAAGACGCTCGGAGGCGCTTCGTTCGCGGAGCACACCCGCTTGCGGAAAAGCCTGGGGGCTTGGGTCCGCGACGCGCGGGAATCCGGGCTGGATCAGGAAGACGTCGAGGCGCTGTTCACCTCGGTGGTGGTCGATGGCTTTCGAGGGGAGCGGACGGCATGACCGATGAATCCGTCATCGAGGCGACCGGACTCGGCAAGCGCTACCGCCGCAAGTGGGCGCTGCGCGACTGTTCCCTCGCCGTCCCGAAAGGCCGTGTCGTCGCGCTGGTCGGGCCCAACGGCGCGGGCAAGACGACCTCCCTGCACCTGGCCGTCGGCCTGCTCGACGCGACCCTCGGCTCGGTCTCGATCCGGGGCACCGCCGCCTTTCTCGCGCAGGACAAGCCGTTGTACTCCGGCTTCAGCATCGCGGAGATGCTCAAGTTCGGCAGGCGTCTCAACCCCGGCTGGGACGACGAGTTCGCGCTCAAGCGCATCGACGCGCTCGGGCTTCCCTTGAAGCACAAGGTCGGCAAGCTCTCCGGCGGGCAGCGCGCGCAGGTCGCGCTCACCCTCGCCCTCGCGAAACGCCCGGACCTCCTGGTCCTCGACGAACCGCTCGCGAACCTCGACCCCCTGGCCCGTCACGAGGTCATGCGCGGGCTGATGGAGGCGGTCGCCGAGACCGGGATGACCGTGCTGCTCTCGTCCCATGTCGTCTCCGATCTGGAGAACACCTGCGACTGGCTGATCGTCCTCAACGGCGGCCGCGTCCAGGTCAGCGGCGACATCGACGAACTCGTCGCCGGGCACCGGACCTTCGTCGGCCCCGCCGAGGAGGCCGACGCGCTGGCCAGGCGGGTCGCGATCGTGGACGAGGCGAGGGCAGGGCGGCAGGCGACCGTCTTCGCCCGCACCGAACCGGTCCCGCTGGGTCCACAGTGGACCGAGCGGCCGGCCAACCTGGAGGAACTGGTGCTCGCCTACCTGCGACGGCCCGAATCCGCGAGCCTGCCTCGCCCGACACTGGCTTCGGCGTAAGGGGGAAACGATGCTCTGGCTCACCTACCGTCAGCATCGCATGCAGCTGGTGATCACCGCCGGTCTGCTCGTCGCCGTCGGGATCGTCTTGCTGGTCAACGGCAACGCCGCGGCGACGAGCCCGGACCCGGCGAAGCTCTTCAAGGACCTCTACACCTACCTCTCCTGGCTCCAGGTCGTCCCGGTGGCGATCGGCGTGTTCTGGGGCGCCCCGCTGATCGCGGCCGAATTCGAACGCGGCACCACGAAACTCGCCTGGACCCAGTCGATCTCACGGTTCCACTGGCTCGGCGTGAAGCTGGGGTTCCTCGCCGTTCTCGCCACCCTCGGCGGGCTCGCGTTCGGCACGATGACGCAGCGGTGGGTGGCGGTCTTCCCCACCGACCGCGGCGACACCGCCTTCACCAGCCGCTTCGACAACCCGGTCCTGTTCGCGATGACCGGTGTCGCGCCGGGAGCGTGGTGGCTCTTCGGGTTCGTGCTCGGCACGGCCGCGGGCGCGCTCGTCCGCAAGACGCTGCCCGCCATCGCCGCCACCATCGCGGTGTCGGTGGGCTTGATGATCGGCCTGAGCGACGTCCGTGACCTCTACGCGGAACCCCGGGTCGTCGCGCTGGGCGCGGAACCCGTGGGCCGGGTGGTCGAAATGGTCAGGGACGCCGCCGGGGAGATCACCGCGCTCAAGGTCCTGCCCGCGGACTGGTACTGGCGTTTCCAATGGACCGAAGCCGCGATCCTGACGGGCGTCTCGCTCCTGCTGGCCGTCGCCGCGACCTTCGCCATCCGCCGTCGCTCCTAGAAAGGCACAGCTTCTTGCTTTGGCTAACCTGGCGGCAGCATCGAACCCAGCTGCTCGTCACCCTGGGATTCCTTGCCGTGCTCGGCGGGGTCCTGTTCCTTTCCGGACAGATCGCCGCCGACGCCGCGAACGGCAAGACCTCCTTGTACTGCCACGGCGGCGGCGTCCCGTGCCGTGAATACGACGCGGGGCTGGAGGATCTCTACCAGAAGATCTACCCGCTGGTCGTGTTGGTGCCGTTCATTCCCTTGCTGGCGGGTGTCTTCTGGGGCGCACCGCTGTTGGCCAGGGAGTACGAGCGCAACACCCACCAGCTCGCGTGGACCCAATCGGTCGGCCGGGGACACTGGCTGGCCGTCAAGTTCGGCGTTCTCGCCGGGTGCGCGCTGCTCGCCGGGCTCACTTCGGGCCAGATGTTCGGCAAGTGGCTGGAAATGTTCCCCGGCAAGGCCGAAACCTTCGCCGAGACGTCCTACTTCGGCGCGCTGGGGATCGCGCCCGCCGCTTGGTGGCTGTTCGCCTTCACGCTCGGTGCGGCGGCCGGGGCACTCGTGCGCAAGACCTTGCCCGCCATCGCGATCACCGTCGCGGTGTTCCTCGCGGCTTCGATCGCCCTGCTGGTGCTGAGGCCGCATTACGCCGAGCCGGTGCGCACGATCGGCGCGGATCCGGCGACCAAGGGGGCGCTGATCGTCAAGCTGGGCAGGGTCACGCCGGACGGCCGCGAGACGAGTTCGCTGGATGAAGTGCCCGGCTGTCCGCTGGGGTTGGGGAAGAACGCGTGCGCCCAGGCGGCGGGATACCGGGACTTCACCGTCTACCAGCCCGCCGATCGGTTCTGGCGGTTCCAATGGACCGAGGCGGGCATCCTGCTCGCCGCGACCGCGGTGCTCGGGGGCACCGCGGTAGGGGGCACGGTCCGCCGCCGTCGCTGAGACGGCGGCGGACCAGGACCTCAGTCGAGCTGGAGTTCGGGCCGGTACAGATCGAACCAGTGGTAGAGGTCCAGCGCCCGGTCGATCCCGGAGCGCTGGGCCGACGACATCGTGGCCGGGTCCACTTCGGACACCCGGTGCAGCCAGTCGCGGTCCACCAGCTCGAACACCGGGTTGTCCCGTTCGGTCAGAGCCTCCTTGGCCTGCTGCTGCAACGCCGCCGCGTAGCCGGGGTCCTGTGTGGACGGATACGGGCTCTTGACCCTGTCCCGCACCGACGCCGGCAGCACGTGTTCGGTCGCGTGCCGCAGCAGGCTCTTCTCCCTGCCGTCGAAGGTCTTCAGCGACCACGGCGTGTTGTAGACGTACTCGACGAGGCGGTGGTCGCAGAACGGCACCCGCACTTCGAGCCCGACGGCCATCGACGCCCGGTCCTTGCGGTCCAGCAGCATCCGCACGAAGCGGCTCAGGTGCAGGTTGCAGACCGTGCGCATCTTGCGGTCCTGCTCGCTTTCGCCGTCGAGGTGCTCGACCTGGGCGACGGCGGTGGCGTACTGGTCGGCGATGTAGCCGGGCAGGTCGAGCTTCTCCTGGACCTCGCCGCGCAGGAGGGCGCCCCGCTCGCTCGTGAGCCCCATCCGGAAGGCGAGCCAGGGGAACGTCCCCGAGTTCACCGCGGCTTCGTCGTGGAACCAGCGGTATCCGCCGAAGACCTCGTCGGCGGATTCACCGGACAGCGCCACCGTCGATTCCGCGCGGATCGCCTTGAACAGCAGGTACAGCGAGGTGTCCATGTCCCCGAGCCCGGCGGGGATGTCCCGCGCGGCCAGCACCTTGCGCCGGACTTCGGGATCGCTGAGTTCGGCCGGGTTGAGCACGACGTCCTTGTGGTCGGAGCCGACCAGCTGCGCGACGTCGCGGATGAAGGGCGAGTCCGGGGTGTCCCGCACCTCGTCCGGTTTGAAGTTCTCTTCCTGGCCCTGGAAATCGACCGAGAACGTGCGCAGCCGCTCGCCCTGTTCGGCCAGCCGTGCGGCGGCGAGACCGGTGACGGCACTGGAGTCGAGCCCGCCCGAGAGCAGGACGCAGCGGGGCACGTCGGCGATCAGCTGGCGGTGGACGATGTCGGTCATCAGCTCGCGCACCCGCTCGACCGTGGTCTCCCGGTCGTCCGTGTGCTGTTTCGCGTCGAGCTTCCAGTACGTCCGCGTGCGGATCCCGGAGCGGTCGACCGTGACGATGGTGCCCGGCCCGACCTCGTGCATACCCTTCCACAGCGACCAGCCGGGCGTCTTGGTCATGGACATCAGCTCGCGGAGGCCGTCGGTGTCGACCACCTTGCGCGCCAAGGGATTCGCGAGGATCGCCTTCGGCTCGGAACCGAAGAGGACGCCGTCGGAGGTCGGGTAGTAGTAGAACGGCTTGATACCCATGCGGTCGCGGATCATCACGAGCTTCTCGTCGCGCTCGTCCCAGATCGCGAAGGCGTACATGCCGTTGAGGTGGTCGACGACCTCGTCGCCCCACTCCAGGTAGCCGTGGAGCACGACCTCGGTGTCGCTGTCGGTCTCGAATTTGTGGCCACGTTTGAGAAGTTCCTCGCGCAGCTCGGTGAAGTTGTACGCCTCACCGCTGTAGACCATCGCGGCCAGCCCGGCCTCGGCCATCGGCTGCCTGCCGCCCGGCAGGTCGATGATCGCCAGCCGCCGGTGGCCCAGCGCCACGTTCGGCCGGACCCAGGTGCCCGAGTCGTCCGGTCCGCGGCACGCCATGGTCGCGGTCATCGCGTCGACGACCTCGCGACGTTGTGTCAGGTCCGTGTCATAGGAGACCCACCCTGCGATTCCGCACATCGCTACCTCCCGGTGATTAGTTAGCACATACAACTATTCGTAACACTGGTGTAACACGATTTAGGTCGCTTGTCTGCCCGAATTGCACGCTCCGTCCGCAGTACGTCACGGCCTGTGGGGCACGTCACCGAGCATCAAGAAGTCGTAAAGGCACCCGATCGGGGCATCAAGAGGCCGTCATTCCGGCGCCGGATAGGGCCTGACCTGCCGCAGTGTTGCGGAGTCTGGTCACCGATGGGGTGACCTGTCCTGAGAGGTGCTTAGTGGCCGACTTGCTCTACGCCGTGCTCCTGATCGGCGTATTCGTGGTTCTCGCGCTGACCCTTCGCGGTCTGGAAAAGCTGTGACCGGCACGGGAATCGTGGCCAACGTCGTCGGCGGACTGCTGGCGCTGGGGCTGATCGTCTATTTGTTCATCGCACTGGTCAGGCCGGAGAAATTCTGATGTCAGACGTCATGGCCGGCCTCTTACAGGCCGGCCTCCTTCTCGTCGCGCTCGCCGTGGTCTACCGGCCAATGGGCGATTACATAGCGCGCGTCTTCTCGACAGAGAAGCACACCAAGGCCGAAAGCGGCCTGTACCGCCTGTTCCGGGTGAACCCCGGATCGGAACAGCACTGGAAGACCTACGCGTCCGCCGTGATCGGCTTCTCGTTCGTCTCCGTCGTTCTTCTCTACCTGATTCAGCGGCTCCAAGCGATCCTGCCGTGGAGCCTCGGCAAGGAACCGGTCTCGCCGGCGGTCGCCTTCAACACCGCCGTCAGCTTCGTGACCAACACGAACTGGCAGTCCTACAGCCCCGAAGCGACCATGGGTCACTTCGTGCAGATGGCCGGCCTGACCGTGCAGAACTTCCTGTCTGCCGCCGTCGGCCTTTCGGTCGCCATCGCGGTCGTCCGCGGCTTCGTCCGTTCGAAGACCGACCGCCTCGGCAACTTCTGGGTGGACCTGACGCGCGGAACGATCCGGATCCTGCTGCCGATCGCGTTCGTGGCGGCGATCGTGCTCATCGCGCTCGGGGTCGTGCAGAGCCTCAAGAGCGGCGTCGACGTCCTCAACCCGGACGGCAGCACGAGCAAGATCGCGCTCGCGCCCGCCGCGAGCCAGGAGGCCATCAAGGAACTCGGCACCAACGGCGGCGGCATCTTCAACGCCAACTCTTCGCACCCGTTCGAAAACCCGAACGCCTGGACGAACCTCATCGAGATCTTCCTGATCCTGGTCATCCCGGTCTCGCTCACCCGCACGTTCGGCAAGCTCGTCGGCAACACCCGCCAGGGTTACGTCCTGCTTTCGGTGATGGCCGGGCTGTTCACCGCGATGCTCACGGTCACCTGGCTGTCCGAGGCCAACGCGAGCGGGCCGGCGTCGCTGGCCGCCGGGGCGAACATGGAGGGCAAGGAACAGCGGTTCGGCATCGGCCTGAGCTCGCTGTTCGCCAACGCCACCACCGGCACGTCGACCGGCGCGGTCAACAGCATGCACGACAGCTACAGCGGGCTCGGCGGCGGCGGAGTGCTGCTCAACATGCTGCTGGGCGAGATCTCGCCGGGCGGGGTGGGCACCGGTCTTTACGGCATCCTCGTGATGGCCGTGATCGCGATGTTCCTCGCCGGGCTGATGGTCGGCCGGACACCGGAGTATCTGGGGAAGAAGCTCGGCAAACGCGAGGTCACCTGCGCGGCGGTCTCGATGCTCGCCATGCCGACGGTGGTACTGCTCGGTTCCGGGATCGCGGTGATGAACTCCGGCAACCTGGCCGCGTTGAACAACCCGGGCGCCCATGGACTTTCCGAGGTGCTCTACGCCTACGCCTCGGCGGGCAACAACAACGGCAGCGCGTTCGCCGGGCTCACCGTCACCGACGACTGGTTCCAGTCCTCCCTCGGGGTGGCCATGCTGCTCGGCCGGTTCATCCCGATCCTCGCCGTGCTGTGCCTGGCCGGATCCCTTGCCTCCCAACGGAAGGTTCCGGAGACCGCCGGCACGCTGCCTACCACCGGGCCGCTTTTCGGCACGATGCTCGCGGGCACGATCGTGCTCGTCGCGGCCCTCACCTTCATCCCGGCGCTCGCGCTCGGGCCCATCGCAGAGGCATTGGCATGACCGTCACCCAGGAACGCACCCCCGAAGAAACGACCCAGCACCACGTGGAGAACACGGGCCGGGTCGGCGCGGGGATCTTCAGCCCGCGCCAGCTGCTGACCTCCCTGCCGGAAGCACTGCGCAAGCTCAATCCGAAGCACCAGCTCGCCAACCCGGTCATGTTCGTGGTGTGGGTCGGCTCGGCGCTGACCACGGTCTTCGCGGTCACCGATCCGAGCGTGTTCACCATCCTCGTCACGATCTGGCTGTGGTTCACCGTCCTGTTCGCGAACCTCGCCGAGGCCGTCGCCGAGGGCCGGGGCAAGGCGCAGGCGGAAACCCTGCGGCGGAGCAAGAAGGAGACCGTCGCCCGCCGTCTCACCGAGGACGGCGGCGAAGAGACCGTGCCGGGCGCCGACCTGCGCGTCGGTGACCTCGTGGTCGTCGAGGCCGGGCAGGTCATCCCGGGCGACGGCGACGTCGTCGAGGGCATCGCGACCGTCGACGAATCGGCCATCACCGGCGAGTCGGCCCCGGTCATCCGCGAATCGGGCGGCGACCGGTGCGCGGTCACCGGCGGCACCACGGTGCTCTCGGACCGCATCGTCGTGAAGATCACCACCAAACCTGGCGAGTCCTTTGTGGACCGCATGATCGCCTTGGTGGAGGGCGCTTCCCGGCAGAAGACGCCGAACGAGATCGCGCTGACGATCCTGCTCTCGACGCTCACGATCATCTTCCTGCTCGCCGTCGTGGCGTTGCAGCCGATGGCGGGATACTCGGGCAGCCAGCAGTCCGTGATCGTGCTGACCGCGCTGCTGGTCTGCCTGATCCCGACGACGATCGGCGCGCTGCTGTCCGCGATCGGGATCGCCGGGATGGACCGGCTGGTGCAGCGCAATGTCCTCGCGACGAGCGGTCGCGCGGTGGAGGCCGCGGGCGACGTCTCGACGCTGCTGCTGGACAAGACCGGCACGATCACCTTCGGCAACCGCAAGGCCACCGAGCTGATCCCGGTCGGTGAGTCCACTATGGACGACATCGCCAAGGCGGCCCGGCTGTCCAGTCTCGCCGATGGCACGCCGGAAGGCCGCAGCATCGTCGAACTCGTCGCGAGGGAGCACGGTCTCGCGGAAACCGCGTCCGACGAGGAGAAGCTCGCGGAGTTCGTCGAGTTCACCGCGCAGACCCGGATGAGCGGTATCGACATCGGGGCACGCCAGGTCCGCAAGGGCGCCACTTCGGCCGTCCGGGATTGGGTCCGCGAACAGGGCGGCGACATGCCGGACGAGACCGAACGCGTCGTCGACGAGATCAGCGGGGAGGGTGGCACGCCGCTCGTGGTCGCGGAGTACGACGGCGTCAAAGCGTTCGTACGCGGCGTGATCCGGCTGTCCGATGTGGTCAAACCCGGGATGAAGGAGCGGTTCGTCCAGCTCCGCTCGATGGGCATCAAGACCGTCATGATCACCGGGGACAACCCGCTGACCGCCAAGGCCATCGCGCGGGACGCGGGCGTCGACGACTACCTCGCCGAAGCCAAACCCGAAGACAAGATGGCGCTGATCAAGAAGGAGCAGGAGGGCGGACGGCTGGTCGCGATGACCGGTGACGGCACCAACGACGCCCCCGCGCTCGCGCAGTCCGACGTCGGCGTCGCGATGAACACCGGGACCTCCGCCGCCAAGGAGGCGGGGAACATGGTGGACCTCGACTCCGACCCGACGAAGCTGATCGAGATCGTCGAGATCGGCAAGCAGCTGCTGATCACGCGGGGCGCGCTGACCACCTTCAGCGTCGCCAACGACCTCGCGAAGTACTTCGCGATCCTGCCCGCGATGTTCACCGGCATCTTCGCCCAGCTCGGCGCGCTCAACATCATGCAGCTGGCGACGCCGAAGTCGGCGATCCTGTCGGCGGTCATCTTCAACGCCCTGATCATCGTCGGGCTGATCCCGCTCGCGCTGCGCGGCGTCCGGTACAAGCCGTCTTCGGCGTCGGCGCTGCTGCGCCGGAACCTGCTGGTCTACGGCCTCGGCGGCATCGTCAGCCCGTTCCTCGGGATCTGGCTGATCGACCTGCTCGTCCGTCTCATCCCTGGAATCGGGTGACCCCATGAACGCATTGCTGAAGCAGACCCTCGCCGGGCTGCGTGTCCTGCTCGTCTTCACGGTCCTGCTGGGTGTCGTCTACCCACTGGGTGTCTGGGCGATCTCCAGGATCCCCGGCCTCGAAGGCAACGCCGAGGGCTCGATCATCACCCAGGACGGGCAAGCGGTCGGCTCGTCCCTGATCGGCATCGACCCGGTCGCGGCCGACCCGGCCAGGGACCCGTGGTTCCACAACCGCCCGTCCGCGGGCTCGAAGGACGCCCTCGGCCCCGGTGACCCGTCGTCGTCCGGCGCGTCGAACAAGGGCCCGTACAACGAGGACCTGGTCGCCGCGATCGGTGAACGCAAGAAGCTCATCGCCGCCCGCGAGGGTGTCCAGGAGTCACAGGTGCCCGCCGACGCGGTGACGGCGTCGGCGTCGGGGGTGGATCCGGCGATCAGCGTCGCCTACGCCGACCTGCAGATCCCGCGTGTGGCGCGTAACACGGGCCTGCCGGAGGAGAAGGTCCGGCAGCTCGTGGCCGAGAACACGAGCGGCGCCGGGATCGGGGTGCCGGGAGTCGATGTGCTGAAGGTCAACTTGGCCGTGCGCGACGCGGCCGGAGGAGCACACTGACAGACGTGGACGAGAACACGACCAAGCCGCGCCGGGGTGAGCTGAGGATCTACCTCGGCGCGGCCCCTGGCGTCGGCAAGACCTACGCGATGCTCGGCGAGGCGCGCCGCCGCCTCGACCGGGGCACCGACGTGGTCATCGGCCTGGTCGAGACGCACGGGCGGAAGAAGACCGAGGAGCTCGTCGAAGGCCTGGAGAGCGTGCCACGCCACCGGTCCGTGCACCGGGACCACGAGTTCGAGGAGATGGACCTCGACGCGCTGCTCGCCCGTGCCCCCGAGGTCGCCGTGGTCGACGAACTCGCGCACACCAACGTGCCGGGTTCGCGCAACGAGAAGCGCTGGCAGGACATCGACGAGCTGCTCGACGCCGGGATCGACGTCCTCTCCACGGTGAACGTGCAGCATCTGCAGAGCCTCAACGACGTCGTCGAGCGGATCACCGGCGTCACCCAGCAGGAGACGGTGCCCGACGAGGTCGTGCGGCGGGCCGAGCAGCTGGAGCTAATCGACATCACGCCTGAAGCGCTTCGGCGGCGCCTGGCGCACGGCAACGTGTACCCGGCCGAGCGGATCGACGCGGCGCTGGGCAACTACTTCCGGCCCGGCAACCTCACCGCGCTGCGGGAGCTCGCGCTGCTGTGGGTCGCCGACCAGGTCGACGTCGCGCTGCAGCGGTACCGGGCCGAGCAGAAGATCACCGACACGTGGGAAGCCCGCGAACGGGTGGTCGTGTCGATCACCGGCGGTCCGGAGAGCGAGACGCTCATCCGCCGCGCGAGCCGCATCGCGAACCGCGCGGGCGCCGAACTTCAGGTGTTGCACATCCTGCGCGGCGACGGGCTTGCCGGGATGGGGCCGACCGCCGTCGGCAAGTACCGGAAGCTGGCCGAAGAGGTCGGCGCGACCTTCCACACCGTCGTCGGCGACGACGTGCCGAACGCGCTGCTCGACTTCGCGCGCGGGGTGAACGCGACCCAGCTGGTGGTCGGGACCTCTCGGCGGTCACGGGTGGCGAGACTGTTCGACGAGGGCATCGGCGCGGCCGTGGTCCAGCGGTCCGGCCCGATCGACGTCCACATGGTCACGCACGACGAAGCGGGCGGGCGGCTGCGTGCCCGGCTCACCAGGAGCTCGCTGCCTTCCTCGCGGCGGCTGGCGGGCTGGATCCTCGCCTTCGTCCTGCCCGTCCTGGCGACGTTGTTCGGCGTCCTGCTGAAGGAGCAGCTCGACTTCTCGACCGACGTGGTCGCCTACATGCTGGCGACGGTGCTCGTCGCGCTCGTGGGCGGGCTCGGACCCGCGCTACTGGCGGCGGTGCTCGCGGCGGGGCTGCTGAACTTCTTCTTCACCCCGCCGCTCTACACCCTGACCGTCCACGAGCCGCGCAACGTGATCACGCTGATCGCGATGGTGCTGGTGGCGATCCTCGTCGCCGCGGTCGTCGACACCGCCGCCCGACGCGCGACGCAGGCCGCGCGGGCGCGGACCGAGGCGGCGCTGCTCGCGTCGTACGCGCGCACCGTGCTCACGCACACCAATCCGATCGAGCGGCTGCTGGAGAAGGTCCGCGAGAACTTCGGCCTGACGTCGGTGACCCTGCTGGAAAAGCGGGACGGGGAGTGGAAACGGGTGGCGAACGCCGGCTCGGATCCCTGCGCCGATCCGGATCAGGCCGACGCCGACATCGCCGTCACCGCCGACGTCCACCTGACGCTGCGGGGCCGCGCGCTGCCCGCGTCGGACCGGGGAGTGCTGGAAGCCGTCGCCGGGCAGGCGCTGCTCGCCCTGCGGCAGCAGCGGACGGCGAAGGCGGCCATCCGGGCCGAACGCAAGGCCGAGGCGACCGAACTCCGCACGGCACTGTTGTCTGCCGTCGGCCACGACCTCCGCACGCCGCTGACGTCGATCAAGGCGTCCATCGGCAGCTTGCGCGCCACCGACATCTCACTGTCCGAAGAGGACACCGACGAACTGCTCGAAGCGATCGAGGAATCGGCGGACCGGCTGGCCGGGCTGATCGACAACCTGCTCGACTCGTCCCGGCTGGCCACCGGCGCGGTGCGCCCGCACCTGCGCCCGGTCGGCTACGACGAGGTGGTCTCCCACGCCCTGTCCAATGTGGACAACTCGGCTTCGGTCGTGGTCGCGATCGACTCGCGGCTGCCCTCGGTGTGCGCCGATCCCGGCCTGCTCGAACGCGTCGTGGCGAACGTGATCGACAACGCGCTGCGGCACGGCAGGTCCGGCGTGCCGGTCTCGGCCCGCGCGAGCACGCATTCGGACCACGTCGAGCTGCGCATCGTCGACCACGGGCGCGGGCTCAAGAAGGGCACCGCGGACTCGGCGTTCGCGCCGTTCCAGCGGCTCGGGGGAGACCGGGACAGCGTGCCCGGCGTGGGGCTGGGGCTGTCGGTCGCCAAGGGGTTCACCGAGGCGATGGGCGGGCGGATCCGGGCGGAGGACACGCCCGGCGGCGGACTCACCGTCGTCATCTCTCTGCCCGCATATGTTGGTCAGGATCCGGAAAAGAGCCTCCTCGCGTTCGACGACGAGGGCCTGGAGAACGAAGAGGAGGAGCGAGTGCGATGAGCGCAGACACCGCGTCGGCGACCGTGCTGGTCGTCGACGACGAACCGCAGATCGTGCGAGCCCTGCGGATCAACCTGTCCGCCCGCGGCTACAAGGTGATCACCGCGCACGACGGGACGGCCGCGCTGAAGGCCGTCGCCGAGACCAAACCCGACGTCGTCGTGCTGGACCTCGGTCTGCCCGACCTCGACGGCACCGAGGTGATCGCCGGGCTGCGCGGCTGGACGACCGTGCCGATCATCGTGCTGTCCGCGCGCGGCGACTCGGCCGACAAGGTGCAGGCCCTCGACGCCGGCGCCGACGACTACGTCACCAAACCCTTCGGCATGGACGAACTGCTGGCGCGGCTGCGGGCCGCCGTGCGCCGCTCGGCGTCGTCCGGTGTGGACGGTGCGGACGCGGTGGTGGACACGGGATCGTTCCGGATCGACCTCGCGGCGAAGAAGGTGCGCCGGGACGGCAAGGAAGTGCATCTCACCAAGACCGAATGGGGGGTGCTGGAACTGCTGGTGCGCAACCGCGGCCGTCTGGTGGCGCAGAAGCAGCTGCTGCACGAGGTGTGGGGCCCGACCTACGAGACCGAATCGCACTACCTGCGGGTGTATCTGGCGCAGCTGCGGCGGAAGCTGGAACCGGAACCCTCGCGGCCGCGGCACCTGCTGACGGAACCGGGGATGGGGTACCGCTTCGAGGTTTGAGCCCCCGGTGCGTGTCGGGCTGACGCGTTGCGAAAGCCACTTTCGCAACGTTGAAGGTTGCGAAAGTGGCTTTCGCAACCTCCCCTGCCGCCTAGCGCCGTGCCGCATTTAGTCGGCTAACTGCGGCGGATTCGGCGCGGACCTGGGAAGTAGTGAAGGCCTCCTTCCCTACCCTGAAGGTAGGCAAGGAGGCCTTCACGGACCTCAAGTCTTACTGGGCGCTGCTCGTGGACGTGTCGGTGCCCGAGGTGCTGGACTTGCCCGGCGATGATTCGCTGGGGGCGCCGCCGGGGCTGGAGCTACCGTTGGGCGTGCTCGTCGGAGGATCCGTCGGGGTCGTCGAAGTCGGAGTGGGCGTCGTCGTCTTCGTCGGTGTGGGGGTCGGAGTGGGCGTCGGATCCGACGAGGAAGGATCAGGTTTCGGCCCGGGGCCAGGCCCGGGGTTCGGGTTCGGCGGTACGACGGGCGGGGGCGGGGTGACGACGCTCGTCGTCTCCTTGCCGTCCGCCCCGACCGAGGTCACCGTGGTCGGCGGCGCCGTCGAGCTGGAGGGCGCGCCCGGCATCGGCGAGCCGGAGACGGTCATCGGGCCGCCGGGGACGGCGTTGCCCGGGATCAGCTGGGCGCCGGCGGGGGCGATGCCCTGTCCGCCGCCGGGGACGCCGGTGCCGCCCGCGGTGGCGGAGACGCCGGGGCCCGCGAGTTCGGCGATCGCGGCGAAGGCCGTCGCCACCACGAGGCCGCTGACGCCGAGTACGGCGTAGCCCGCGCGGTTGAGCTTGCCGGTCGCGCCGCGCGGCGGTGCCACGGACACGCGTGCGCTCGAATCAGACCCGTCGGGACGGGGCATGTGCTGGCTCCTCGGATGGGGGACTTCGGGGAGTTCGGCTACCCGGGCGAGGTAGCCCAAAGTGGGGACCCGGCGCGGAGATTATCACCGCCGCTTCACCGTCTGCGAACTACAGCGCACGTGGTGTTCACCCTCCGCGTTCATCCGCATGGTGCACGATAGGGGTCGTGAGTGAAGAAGTAACGCACATCAGGCTGACCGCGTGGGTGCACGGCCGGGTGCAGGGTGTCGGTTTCCGCTGGTGGACCCGCAGCAGGGCGCTTGAGCTGGGGTTGGTCGGCGGCGCGGCCAATCTGGCCGACGGGCGTGTCGAGGTGGTAGCGGAGGGTGTTCGTGAACACTGTGAGCGGCTTTTGGCCGCCCTGCGCTCCGGGGAATCACCCGGAAGTGTGGATCACGTCGTCGAGCGGTGGTCGCCCGCGAAAGGCGGGCTTCGCGGGTTCGTGGAGCGCTGAGGCCCGGCGTCCCACGATCACCGTGAGCACACAGGTAGCCTGGGTCGATTGAAAGACCGGTTCCCGCAGCCAGAGGGGTCAGCACGACGTGCACCTGAAGAGCCTGACGCTCAAGGGCTTCAAGTCCTTCGCCTCGGCGACGACGTTGCGTTTCGAGCCGGGCATCACCTGCGTGGTCGGACCGAACGGGTCCGGCAAGTCGAACGTCCTCGACGCGCTCCGCTGGGTCATGGGCACCCAGGGCGCGAAGGACCTGCGCGGCGGCAAGATGGAGGACGTCATCTTCGCCGGGACCGCCGGCCGCGCCCCGCTCGGGCGCGCCGAGGTCACCCTGACCATCGACAACGCCGACGGCGCGCTGCCCATCGAATACTCCGAGGTCTCGATCACCCGCCGGATGTTCCGTGACGGCGCGAGCGAGTACGAGATCAACGGCGACCGCTGCCGCCTGATGGACGTGCAGGAACTGCTGTCGGATTCCGGTATCGGCCGCGAGATGCACGTCATCGTCGGACAGGGGCAGCTTTCGGCGATCCTCGAATCGAAGCCCGAGGAGCGCCGCGCCTTCATCGAAGAGGCCGCGGGCGTCCTCAAGCACCGCAAGCGCAAGGAACAGACCTTGCGCAAGCTCGCGAACATGCAGGGCAACCTCGACCGCCTCGGCGACCTCACCACCGAACTCCGCCGTCAGCTCAAGCCGCTGGGCAAGCAGGCCGAGATCGCCCGCAAGGCGCAGTGGGTGCAGTCCGAACTGCGCGACGCCCGGCTGCGGTTGTTCGCCCACGACCTGGTCACCCAGCGCGAAGGCATCGCCAAGGAAGAGGCCGACGAACGCGTCGCCCGCCAGCGCCGCGCCGAGGTCGAGCAGGCGCTGGAGATCGTCGCCGCCGAGGAGGCCGAGCTCGAAGCGTCGCTCGCCGAGGACGCGCCGAAGCTGGCCGCGGCACAGGAGACTTGGTACAAGCTTTCCGCGCTGACGGAGCGGTTGCGCGGCACCGTGCGGCTCGCGCTGGAGCGTCAGCGGCACCTGTCGTCCGACGTCCAGCAGGCGAGCACCGGTCGCGACCCCGACGAGCTGCTCGCCGAGGCCGAGCAGGTCGCCGAGCGGGAGCAGGAGCTCAACGAGGCCGTCGCCGAGGCCCGGATGGTGCTTTCCGAGACCGTCCAGCGGCGCGAGCAGCTCGAACACCTCGTCCAGGCCGCCGAGCGCGCGCATATGGCCGCCGTCCGCGCGATCGCCGACCGGCGGGAAGGGCTCGCGAAGCTCTCCGGTCAGGTCGAGGCGCTGCGCAGTAAGAACGGCGCCACCTCCGACGAGATCGACCGGCTCACCGTGTCGCTCGAAGAGGCCGCCGAGCGGGCCGAGATCGCCGTCGAGGAGCTCGAAGAGGCCAAGGCCGCGGGTGGCGTCGAGGAATCCGACGACTCCGACCTGCAGGCCCATCACGACCGCGCGGTGGAGGCCAACAACGCCGCCAAGGCCCGCGTCGAGGAGCTGGTCAAGGCCGAGCGCGCCGCCGAACGCGAGATCGCGTCGGAGAAGGCGCGCGTCGAGGCGCTGTCGATGGGCCTGCGGCGCAAGGACGGCGCCGGCGCGCTGCTCGGCGCTCAGCACGAACTTCCGGGCCTGCTCGGTTCGGTCGCCGCGTTGCTCACCGTCGAGGCCGGACACGAGGTCGCGCTGGCCGCGGCGCTCGGACCGGTCGCCGACGCGGTCGCGGTCAACGGTGGCGAAGACGCGCTCGCCGCGCTGAAGTTCTTGAAGGACAACGACTCCGGGCGCGCGGGCATCCTGCTCGGCGGCCTGGAGTCCACTGTGGACACGAGCGGCTGGCCGTCGCTGCCCGAGGGTGCGCGCTGGGCGCGCGAAGTCGTCACCGCGCCGCCCGCGTTGCGCTCCGCCGTCGAGCACGCGCTCGACCGGGTGGCCATTGTGGACGGTCTGGAGTCCGCGCGCCGTCTCGTCGAGGTGCATCCCGAAGTCAGCACGGTCACGCCCGAAGGCGATGTCTTCGGTGCACGCTGGGCGGTCGGCGGGTCCGCCCGCAGCGAAAGCGTCATCGAGGTGCAGGCCGCGGTCGACGAGGCTGGCGATCGGCTGAGTGCCGCCGAGCGCGCGCTGGAACGCACCGCCGCCGAACTCGAAGGAGCCCGCGCGGGACAGGCCGCGCGGCGCGAAGAGGTCGGCAGGGCCAAGGAAGCGCTCGGGGACGCGAAGGTCCGCAAGGCCCGCTCGTCCGAGCGGCTGAACCGGATGCAGCAGGCCGCGCGTGCCGCGCAGGCCGAAATGGACCGGCTGAGCAATCAGCGCGCCAAGGTCGAGCAGAGTCGCGAAGAGGCGTTGCGGCAGCTCGCCGAACTCGAAGAGCGCCTGGCCGCCGTCGCCGACCAGGAAGTCGACGAGGATCCGGACACCGCCGAGCGCGACCAGGCCGCCGAAGACCTCGGCACGGTCCGCCAGGAGGAGATGGAGTCCCGGCTCGCGCTGCGCACCGCCGAGGAGCGCGCGCGGAGCATCCAGGGCAAGGCGGAATCGCTCCGCCGGGCCGCGCACGCCGAGCGGCAGGCGCGCGAACGCGCCGAAAAGTCCAGGGCCGCGCGGAAACGCGGCGCCGAGATCGCCAACGCGGTGGTCAACGGCGGCGAGATCGCGCTGGAGCGCATCGAGCTCTCCGTACAGCGCGCCGCCCACGAACGGGACGAGGCGCAGGCGCAGCGGCAGTCCCGGGAGACCGCGCTGACCCAGGTCCGCAGCAAGGTCCGCGAGCTGACCGGCGAACTGGAGAAGCTCACCGACGCCGTCCACCGTGACGAGGTACTGCGTGCCGAGCAGCGGCTGCGGCTGGAACAGCTCGAAACCAAGATCGCCGAGGACTTCGGCATCGGTCTCGAGGATCTCGTCGCCGAGTACGGCCCGGACGTTCCCGTTCCGCCGAGCGCGGGGGAGATGGCCGAGTACGAGGCCGCCAAGGAACGCGGCGAGGACGTCACTCCGCCGCCGCCGATGCCGTTCGACCGCGACACCCAGGCCCGCCGGGCGAAGCGTGCGGAGAAGGACCTGAGCCTGCTGGGCAAGGTCAACCCGCTGGCGCTGGAGGAGTTCGCGGCGCTGGAGGAGCGGTACAAGTTCCTCTCGACCCAGCTCGAAGACCTCAAGGACACCCGCAAGGACCTCGAAGCCGTCATCAAGCAGGTCGACGAGAAGATCCTCGAGGTCTTCGCGTCGGCGTACGAGGACGTCGCGCGCGAGTTCGAGACGGTGTTCAGCGTGCTGTTCCCGGGCGGCGAGGGGCGCATGGTGCTCACTCAGCCCAACGACCTGCTCTCCACCGGCGTCGACGTCGAAGCGCGGCCGCCGGGCAAGAAGGTCAAGCGGCTCTCACTGCTCTCCGGTGGCGAGAAGTCGCTCGTCGCCGTCGGCATGCTGGTGGCGATCTTCCGTGCCCGCCCTTCGCCCTTCTACGTCATGGACGAGGTCGAGGCGGCGCTCGACGACACCAACATGCGACGGCTGATCGGGTTGCTGGAGCAGCTGCGGGACTCTTCGCAGCTGATCATCATCACGCACCAGAAGCCGACCATGGAGATCGCCGACGCCCTGTACGGCGTTTCGATGCAGGGCGACGGCATCACGAAGGTGATCTCGCAGCGGCTGCGTACGTCCGAAGAGGAGCTCGTCACCTCGTGAGTGGTAAGGACGGTTCTAACCGTCCTTACCACTCACGAGGCCCTAGACGGGGGTGGACTCCTTGACGTCCGGTTCGGCCAGCGGGTCCACGCTCCCGTGCCGCAGCGAGAGCAACCCGCCCACCACGAGCGTGATCACCACGCCGCACAGCGTGTACCAGGGCCACGCCAGCGCCACGGTGTTCCCGGAAGCCTTGCTGAAGTCGACACCGATCAGGCTGCCGTCCGGTTTGTTGAACTTGACGCCCAGGATGATGAACGCCATCACGATCACCGTCGACACGAACGCCACGATCGCGTCCGCCTGCCTCGCCCGCTTGAACAGCAGGCCCAACAGGAACGCGCCGAGCAGCGCGCCGTAGGTGTAGCCGGTGATGCCGAGCGCCTGCACCACGATCGGGTCGGCCGAGGTCTTGTTGGAGGAGGCGAAGAACCCCGCGCACAGGATCAGCGCGCCCGCCCAGACGATCGTCCAGATCCGGCCGTGCTTCAGCCGGTCGGCTTCCGGCAGTTCCCGGCCGATCACCCGTTCGTAGACGTCGGTCACCGTCGACGAGGCCAGCGCGCCGAGCGACGAACTCAGTGCGGCGGCGAGGATTCCGGCGATCACGAAGCCGGAGAGGCCACTCGGCAGATCGTTCACGATGAAGTTCGCGAACAGTTCGTCCTTGTTGGCCAGCCCCAGTCCTTCCGGCTTCGGCTTCGTCGGGGCGAGGCCGTTGTACAGCGCCCACAGCAGCACGCCGATGAACAGGAACAGCGCGAACTGCAGGAACACCACGAAACCGCTGGCCACAAGGGCCTTCCGTGCGGCGCGCAGATCGTTGGTGGCCTGGAGGCGCTGCACGATCAGCTGATCCGAACCGTGCGAGGCCATCGAGAGCACCGCACCACCGATCAACGCGGTGAAGAACGCGTACTGGCCGGTGAGCATGTTCGAGGAGAAGTCGAAGATCTGGAACTTGTCGGCGTCCACGGCCTTGCCGAACCAGCCGTCGGGCAGCCTGCCGGAGATCACCCAGATCACCACGACCGCGCCGAGGACGTACCAGAGCATCTGGATCGCGTCGACCCAGACGACCGCGCGGACCCCGCCGAAGAAGCTGTAGAGCACCATCGCGATGCCGAGGCCGATCACGATGGTCCAGTACGAGACGTTCAGGCCGTAGGCCGCCATCACCACCTTGATCGGGATCGCGGTGGCGAAGAGCCGGATGCCGTCCGCCAGCGTCCGGGTGAGCAGGAAGGTCACCGACGCGGTGCCCTGCAACCCGCTGCCGAAGCGTTTGCCGAGGAAGGCGTACGCGGTGACCAGGTTGCCCGCCACGTAGCGCGGCAACAGCACCATCGACACCACTATCCGGCCCGCTATGTAGCCGATCGCCAGTGCCAGGTACGTCATCCCGCCGTCGCCGGGGGTGGCGATGTAGGCCACCGTCGGCACGGAGAGCACGGTGAGGGTGGACGTCTCCGCGGAGACCACCGAGAGACAGGCCACCCACCAGGAGATCTTGCCTTCGCCGACGAAGTAGTCGGAGCCGGATTTCTGTTTGCCGCCGATCCAGACGCCCAGCAGGGGCATGCCGACCAGAAAAATCCCGATGATCGCGAGGTCAAGTGCGCGCATCCGTATCTCCTATCGCTCGCCGGTCTTCGCCGCTACCCGTAACCGGGTCACGGTTGAGTTGTGCGGGGCGGGGAGCCGCAGGGGTCCCGCGCCCGGGGTGATGCTGCCGAGCAGCCGGTCGCCGCGGGCTCCGGTCGCCGACGGGAGGTTCCCCGGGACGCCGGACCAGGTGAGCCAGCCCAGCAGAATGGTCAGGTATGCCTCTTTGCCCGCGCGCGGCAGCCCGTGGTCGTCGCTGGTCTTCAGCGCCGTATCCGGCAGGTTCCTGGCGAGCGCGGCCATCAGCGCCGGGTTGTCGGCGCCGCCGCCGGAGACGATCACCGTGGCGATGCTGTGGCGACGGCATTCCGCGGCGATCGTCACCGCGGTCAGTTCGGTCAGCGTCGCCAGGAGATCTTCCGCGCCGACCGGCGGGAGCCCGTCGAGCGCTTCGTCGAGATACGTGGCGTGGAACAGTTCCTTGCCGGTCGACTTCGGCGGCGCGGCCGCGTAGTAGGGATCGAGCAGGAGTTTCGCCAGCAGATCGGGCCGGACGGTGCCGCGGAGGGCGAGCGCTCCGTCGATGTCGGCACGCCGTCCGGTGACGCGGTGCGCGGCGATGTCCATCAACGCGTTGCCGGGGCCGGTGTCGTAGGCGAGAACGGCACCGTTCGCGGGGACCACGGTGATGTTCGCGATGCCGCCGACGTTCAGTGCCGCGACCGGGCCGGAGGCGGCCATGTCACGGAGCCACAACGCGTCCAGCGTGCTGGCGAGCGGCGCGCCGTGCCCGCCGGCGGCGACGTCGCGGACGCGCAGGTCGGCCACCACCGGCAGTCCGGTGCGTTCGGCGATCCACGCCGGGTTCCCCAGTTGCAGCGTGCCGCGCGCGATGCCGTCTTCGACCCAGTGGAACACCGTCTGGCCCAGCGAGGCGACGACGTCCGCCTCGCCACCCGCCAGCTCCTCGACGCCGCGCGCGGCCGCCTCGGCGAAGGCCTGGCCGACCAGGGTGTCGAGTTTCGTGAGCTGTTCGGCGTCG
This sequence comes from Amycolatopsis sp. NPDC000009, assembly GCF_055563465.1. NCBI lineage: Bacteria > Bacillati > Actinomycetota > Actinomycetes > Pseudonocardiales > Pseudonocardiaceae > Amycolatopsis > Amycolatopsis sp. NPDC000009. The sequence goes on along the minus strand of NZ_JBVHDI010000003.1, from coordinate 194,400 downwards.
CAGGGATTCGGCGGCAGGGCGGCGAGCAACGCCTCGCGGAGCGCTTCGGGATAAGGGATTTCGAGCTGGCCGAGCGGCGAGAGCACCACCGTGTCCCCGTCGGCGCGCAGTTCGGCGGCCGCCACGTCGATCCCGTCGATCGATGTGCCGGAGATGAGCCCGATCACCCGGACCCCAGTGCCGGAAGAAACCGTCATTCGGAGTGGTCTAGCCGTCGTTCCGGATCTCGCGCAAGCCGGACCGTTTCTTCTTGTCCGAAATGAGTCCTATCCAGTGGATGCTTGACAAGATCGGCTTCCTTCCCGTGGGGCGTCTGAGCGCGACGGGGTGCGGATGCGAGGATGGCGCCGTGTCGAGTACCCCCTGGTTCTGGATCGTTGTCGTTGCCGTCGTGGTCCTGGTCGCCGTACTGGTGGCCGGGCTGCTCATCGCGCGCCGCCGCCGGATCAGCCTGGACGAGTCCAAGGCTGCCGACGTCGTCGAGAAGCCGAAGGGCGGCGGTTATACCGCGACAGGCGGGATCGCTCTCGCTCCCGGCGGCGAGAAGACCGAGGAAGAACCGGAACACCCGGTCGAGGATCGTCCGGAGACCGATGGGCAGCCCGCGGTCGGGGACGACGCCGCGGTGCCGAGGGATTCCGCGCAGCGCACGGTGCGCGACGTCGAACTTCCCGAACCCGTCGAAGCCCCCGAAGCCACTGAGGAAGCGGCCCCGGCACCCGCCGAGGAGATCGCCCCGGCCACCGGTCGCCTGGAGCGGCTGCGCGGCAGGCTCGGCAAGTCCCGTTCGGTGTTCGGGCAGAGCCTGCTCGGCCTGCTGGGCGCCGGCGACCTGGACGAGGACTCCTGGCAGGACGTCGAAGACACGCTGCTCATGGCGGACCTGGGTGCCGCGACGACCACCGAGATCGTCGAACGTCTTCGTGACGAGCTGAAGCGACGCGCCGTGCGGACGTCCGAGGAGGCGCGCACGGTCTTGCAGGAGGTGCTGACCGCCGCCCTGTCGACCGACGCGGTCCGGGCCGTCCGCGCGCTGCCGCATACCGTCGACGGCAAGAAGCAGCCGGCCGTGGTGCTGGTCGCCGGGGTCAACGGCACCGGCAAGACCACCACCACCGGCAAACTCGCCCGGGTGCTCGTCGCGCAGGGGAGCACCGTGGTGCTCGGCGCGGCCGACACCTTCCGTGCCGCCGCGGCGGACCAGCTCCAGACGTGGGCCGAGCGGGTCGGCGCGGAGGTCGTGCGCGGCAAGGAAGGCGCGGACCCGGCGGCGGTCGCCTTCGACGCCGTGAAACGCGGCACCGAGGCGGGGGTGGACGCGGTCCTGGTCGACACGGCCGGCCGTCTGCACACCAAGACCGGCCTGATGGACGAGCTGGGCAAGGTCAAGCGAGTCGTCGAGAAGCAGGCGAAGGTCGACGAGGTGCTGCTGGTGCTCGACGCCACCACCGGGCAGAACGGGCTGATGCAGGCCCGCGTGTTCTCGGAGGTCATCGACGTCACCGGCATCGTGCTGACCAAACTGGACGGCACCGCGAAGGGCGGCATCGTCTTCCAGGTGCAGCGCGAACTCGGGGTGCCGGTCAAGCTGGTCGGCCTCGGGGAGGGGCCGGACGATCTGGCGCCGTTCGAGCCGGGCGCGTTCGTCGAGGCCCTGCTCAGCAGCTAGCGGACTGCGAGGCACCAGGAGCCCGCCGCGGCCCGTGACGTGAAGTTCCGCTACGGGCTGGACGGCCTGCAGGTCAGGCTCAAACGGTGACCCCGTCCTTCGAAAGGGTCGAACCGAGCGAGGTCGCGATCCGCTGGACGACGGGCGCGATCCGCTCGACGGCCTCCATCGTGAGCCGTCCCGACGGCCCGGACACCGAGACGGCCGCCGGCACCGGCGCCCCCGGGACCGCGACGGCGACGCAACGGACGCCCAGCTCCTGCTCCGCTTCGTCGAGCGCGTAACCCTGCTGGGCGATTTTCGCCAGCTCGCGCAGAAGCGCGTCCTGGTCGGTGAAGGTGTGCTCGGTGTAGGAGGGCATGCCCGTCCGGGCGAGCAGCGCCGTGACGTCGTCGGACGGCAGATGCGCCAGCATCGCCTTCCCCACACCGGTGCCGTGCGGCAGGAGACGCCGTCCGACCTCGGTGAACATCCGCATCGAGTGCTTCGAGGGCACCTGGGCGACGTAGACGACCTCGTCCCGCTCCAGGACGGCGAGGTTCGCGGTCTCGCCGACCTCGTCGACCAGCTCCGCGAGCAGCGGGCGGGCCCACGAGCCGAACTGCATGCTGGCGTTCTCACCCAGCCGGATGAGGCGGGCGCCCAGCGCGTACCGGCGGTTGGTGTTCTGCCGGACGTAACCCAGATCCACCAGCGTCCTGATCAGCCGGTGGATGGTCGGCATCGGCAACCCGGACAGCGTCGCCAGCTCCGAAAGACTGGCCTCACCGCCGGTGTCCGCGAGATGCTCGAGGAGCTCGAAGGCCCGCTGAAGGGACTGGACGCCGCCGTCGCGCCCGTTCTTCTCCGCCGCCATCGTGGTACTCCTTACGTCGGCGTTGATGTTCCGCTATGCAGAAACTATAGTCCGTCATGTAAAACCGTAGGGACGTTATTTATCCGAACTCGGGGTGTTACTCATGTCTGAAGCTCAGGTGCTCGGCGATCCGGTCGAGCGCGGGGACGAAATCCTCACGCCGGAGGCCCTCGCCTTCCTCGCCGGCCTGCACGAGGCCTTCGCCGCCCGCCGTGACGAGCTGCTGCAGGCCAGGAGCAAGCGCCGCGAGGAGGCCAGGACCACCGGCAAGCTCGACTTCCTGCCCGAGACCAAGGAGATCCGCGAGGGCGACTGGAAGGTCGCCGAGGCGCCGCCCGCCCTGCGTGACCGTCGTGTCGAGATCACCGGCCCGACCGACCGCAAGATGACCATCAACGCGCTGAACTCCGGCGCGAAGGTCTGGCTGGCCGACCTCGAGGACGCCAACACGCCGCACTGGGCGAACGTCGTCTCCGGCCAGGTCAACCTGTACGACGCGGTCCGCGAGACCATCACGCTGGAAAGCGGTGGCAAGAGCTACGCGCTGAAGGACGACGTCGAGCACGCGACCATCGTCGTCCGCCCGCGCGGCTGGCACCTCGACGAGCGCGGTCTGTCCTTCGGCGGGCGTCAGGCCGTCGGCGCGCTGGTCGACTTCGGGCTGCACTTCTTCCACAACGCGCAGGAGCTGCTCAATCGCGGCAAGGGTCCGTACTTCTACCTGCCGAAGATGGAGAGCCACCTCGAAGCCCGGCTCTGGAACGACGTCTTCACCCACGCGGAGAAGACGCTCGGCATCGAGCACGGCACCGTCCGCGCGACCGTGTTGATCGAGACCATCCCGGCCGCGTTCGAGATGGAGGAGATCCTCTACGAGCTGCGCGAGCACGCCTCCGGCCTCAACGCCGGCCGCTGGGACTACCTGTTCAGCGTCATCAAGTACTTCCGCGACGCGGGCGAGAAGTTCGTGCTGCCGGACCGCAACTCGGTCACCATGACCGCGCCGTTCATGCGCGCGTACACCGAGCTGCTGGTGCGCACCTGCCACAAGCGCGGCGCGTTCGCGATCGGCGGTATGGCCGCGTTCATCCCGAACCGCAAGGACCCGGAGGTCACCGCGGCGGCGCTCGACAAGGTCCGCGCCGACAAGAGCCGTGAAGCGGGCGACGGCTTCGACGGTTCCTGGGTCGCGCACCCCGGCATGGTGGACATCTGCCGTGAGGAGTTCGACAAGGTCCTCGGCGACAAGCCGAACCAGCTCGACCGCACCCGCGACGAGGTGTCCGTCACCGCCGACCAGCTGCTCGACGCGGCTTCGACGCCGGGCGGCGCCACCGCGGCCGGGCTTCGTGCCGCCGTCGACGTCGGCATCCGCTACATCGCCTCGTGGCTGAGCGGAAACGGCGCGGCGGCCATCCACAACCTGATGGAGGACGCGGCCACCGCGGAGATCTCGCGTTCGCAGGTGTGGCAGTGGGTGCGCAACGGCACTCAGCTCGACACCGGCGACAAGGTCACGGCCGAACTGGTGCGCGGCGTGCTGGCCGAAGTCCGCGGTGAACTCACCGCCGAGATCAAGCCGGAACTGCTGGAGCCCGCCGTCGAGCTGTTCGAGCAGGTCGCGCTCGCCGACGAGTTCCCGGACTTCCTGACCCTGCCCGCCTACGAACGGATCAAGTAGACAGATGGGGAACGGGCGGCTCACCGAGGACGTCTACACCGCCGCTGACGCGCGCCTCGCCGAGGCCGACGCGCGCGTCACGGCCAAGTACCCCGGCGAGCCGCCCGGCCGCCAGCCCGTGCACACCGTGTACGTGCCCGCGTCGCAGTACAAGACGCGGCTCGTGGCGGACTGGGGCAAACAGGCCCTGCGGGTCTTCGGCGAGCACGCCGACAAGCTGGGCCTGGACGCGGACATCGCCGACCGGGTCCGGACCAAACTGCTGACCGAGCCGATCGAGGATCTGCGGATCGACTTCGAAGACGGCCTCGGCAGGCCGGGCGACGACGAAGAGGACGCCATCGCGCTCGCCGCCGGGCGGACCCTGGCCGTCACGGGCGGCACGCCGTTCGTGGGCATCCGGTTCAAGAGTTTCGAGCAGGCGACCCGCCGCCGCGGCATCCGCACTCTCGACCTCTTCCTGGCCGGGTTGCTGGAAAGCGGCCCGCTGCCGGACGGTTTCGTCGTCACGCTGCCGAAGGTGACCGCCGTCGAGCAGGTCGAAGTGGCGGCGGACGTCCTGGAGCGCCTCGAATCCGCGTACGGGCTGCCCGACGGCGCGCTGCGGTTCGAAGTCCAGATCGAGACCGCCCAGTCCATTGTGGACATCGATGGGACGGTGGCGGTGCCGCGGATCATCGAAGCCGCGCGCGGCCGGTGTTCGGGCCTGCACTACGGAACCTACGACTACAGCGCCGGGCTCGGGATCAGCGCCGAGTACCAGAGCATGGAACATCCGGCTGCCGACTTCGCCAAGCAGCTCATGCAGGTTTCGGCCGCGGGCACCGGCGTCCGGCTTTCCGACGGTTCGACGAACAAGCTGCCCGTCGGCGACGCGATCCTCCCGGCCTGGCGCGAACATCTGCGGCTCGTGCGGCGATCCCTCGAACGCGGCTTCTATCAGGGCTGGGATCTGCATCCGCATCAACTGCCGACCCGGTTCGCCGCCACGTACGCGTTCTTCCGTGAAGGTTTCCCGGCCGCGCTGGGCCGGTTGCGGGACTATGCGGACCAGACTGGTCGTGGCGTGCTGGACGAGCCGGCGACCGCTCAGGCTCTGGCGAACTTCTTGGTGCGCGGGCTGGATTGTGGAGCCGTGGACGTGGGGGAGCTTTCGTTCTCGCGGGCGGAACTGGACGGCTACGCGCGTCGAACTCCGTGAGTAGCGGTTGAGTGAGCGCCTTTCGTGGCAGGCGCTCACTCAACCGCTGCTCGCTCGGCGGCGTTAGGCGGACTTCGCGACCAGCGCCAGCATGGCGAGCTGGGCTGCGATCGTTCCAGCCGTCGCCCACACCGGAAAGGCGGCCGGAACCACCTGCAACGTGAGCGCCGGGCCGAGTACGGCTCCGAGCACCAACGACGTGTTCAGGATCGTCGCGAGGAATCGAGGGGTTTCAGCGGCGGGCACCGCCGCTTCGGCCCTCAGTTCGGTCGTTTCGATCCTGACCCTGGCGAGCGGGCTCGGTGTCTCGGCCCAGCTCGGTACTGCTTCCACGGGCGCGGTCTCTCCCGGGCCCTCGAGTTCGGCAGCCATGCGCATGCCCTTTCCGACCCAGTCGGGCGGGCCGGGATTGGCCCATCACGCTGGGGACCACTTTGCCCGGAGGCGACTCGGATCGCCTCCGTCTCCCTCCAGAAACTGCGGCTCGCGGATTTCCCCTCTCCAACCCGCGTACCGCGTTCCTCCTTCCAGACCGACGAAGTGAGTGGTCGCACTTGCCGTCCGTCGCATGGGACGGATGCCGGTCCGGCTCGGCCCCGAAGGGCCGAGACCCACTGTAGGACCGTCGTGTGGAAGATCGCAACCCATCTAGCACATTTTCAGTGTGGAAAATGTGGTTAACGCGCACCTTCTGTGTCAGCATGGACAGGCGGCCCAACGGCCGCAGGGGAAGGGAGCGGGTATGCCATCGGTCGAGGAGACCGCGACCGGCCGCCCCGCGGTGGTCGATCGCGTCAACGTCGCGCTGATCGCCGAGGCGGTCGACGCGCTGGGCAAACTGCAGGAGCGCACCGGGTTGAAAAAGGTCGACCTGGTCAACCGTGCGCTGCTGATCTACGAGTTCGTCGACGCGGAACTCCGCGCGGGCAAACAGGTCGTGCTGAGGGATCCGGACGGTCAGGATCAGCTGGTCAAGATCTTCCTCTGAGCCAGCCGCGCATCCACGAAGCCCGCCTCCATCGTTGATGAAGCATTTGGGACGTTGAGCGTCCCGAATCCTTCATCAACGACCGAGGCGCGTCCGCCGGCGACGGGCTCCTAGGGGTTCAGGGGTGGTGCAGGGTGTTGCGGCGGGGGTGTCGGAGCGGATCCCGGTACTGGGGCGGGATGAACTCCGGTAACCCATCGGCCGCCATCCGTACTGCCCAATCACCGTGATGAACCAGCCTGGAGATCACGCAAGGAAACCGCGTCGCATTTAGTCGGCTAAATGCGCCCGGCCCCGACCGGCGGCGTCCAGCCTGAAGCTGCGCATTGAAAGAGCGCCGCAATTAGTCGGCTGAATGCGGAACTCAAACCGGCTTCACGTAGCGCAGGCAGGGCACCGAGACCAGTCCGTCGGGGCCGTCGACCCGATTGTCGAACTCGCCCTCGTCGGCCCATCCGCAGCGCTCGTAGAATCGCCGCGCCCGCGCGTTCCCCGGCGCCACCGCGAGCCAAGCGCGCGAATGTCCGCCCGCGCTCACCAACCGTTCGGCCTCCGCGAGCAGCACGCCTGCCACTCCGCTACCGCGATGGTCCGGCGAAACGTAGACCTGTTCGACCTCGTCGCCGACGACCATCACGAAACCCGCCACCTCACCGTCCAGCACGGCGACGGTGGTGTCGCCGACGCGGTCCGCGGCCCGTGTCCAGAACGAATCGCGGGTGCGGATCCGGACGAGTGAGTCGGGCACGTGGCCGAGATGGCCGTCCTGCCAGCCCTGGTACCAGATCTTCGCGACCGCGTCGGCGTCCGAGGGCATCGCCTGGCGCAACACCGAAGAAGGAGACATGGCGCCGAGTCTAGGAAACCAGCGCGCCGATGCGCCGTTCCACCTCGTCCGCGCTCGCGTTCCCGGCGACCAGCGTCACCACCTGCTCCGACGGCAAGGAGGCCAAAAGAGTCGGATAGCCGGTGACGCCCAGTTCCCGCGCCCGCCGGAAGTCGTCCGCCGCGGAAACGCGGTCCAGCGCGGCCTCGACGGCGTCCGCGTCCAGGCCTGCCCGCTGCGCGACCACGCGATAGGTCGAGACCTCGGACAGGCTCAGCCCATCCAGGTAGAACGCCTCCTGCAGGAGCGCCGCGAGCCGTACCGCGCGGTCCGGCCCGACCTCGCGCAACGCCGCCATCCCGCAGGCGGCGGCTTCGGAGTCCATGACGAACTCCCCGTCCGAGATGAGCCGTTCGTAGCTCTCCCCGAACGGCGCGCCGGTCCGGCGGGTGATCTCGGCGTTGGCTCCCTGGACGTAGCCGAACTGCCGGATCGGGACGCGGCGCCCGCCGAGGAACAGACCGCCGGACACCACCTCGACCGGCAGGTCCGGATGCCGGTGCGCGACGTCGGCCATGGTGCGGGCGAACCCGTACGACCAGCCGCAATACGCGTCGAAGACATAGATGAGCTTCATGACGAGACCCAACGATGTCTGACTGGTCAGATATTCCTATCGGAGCTTGGGGAGTGCGTCACGTGCCGAGTGGCTCAGCGTCCGGAGGTCCTGCGCGAACCGTTCACGGTGGTCGGCGGGCAGCGGATCGAGGAAGAGCCGCTGGATGTTCTCGACGTGCACCCGCGCCGCCCGCACCGTCGTCTCCTCGCCCTGCGCGGTCAGCCGCACGAGCTGCACGCGACGGTCCTGGGGATCGGACGCACGGACGACAAGACCGAGGGTGGTCATCCGGTCGACCAGCCTGGTCGCGCCGCCGGTGGTCAGCACCTGTTCCTGCGCGATCGCCCGCATGCTCATCCCGGCGGCCCCCGACCTCCCGACGATGAGCAGGACCTCGAACATCAGATGCGAGATCCCGCATTCGGCCTCCAGCGCGCGGCCGAGCAGGTATTCGAGCCGGTTCGCGGCGCCCATCATCCGGCCGAAGGCGACCACGCGCGGGTCGTAGGCGGCTTCTTTCGCCGTGGTGATGCCCATTTCAGCTCCCTGCCGACAAGGCCAAATAGACGTCGAGCTGTTCGGTGAACTCGGTCAGGTCGGTGCCGAGCAGTTCGCTCGCGCGCCCGATCCGGTACCGCAACGTGTTGACGTGGACGTGCAGCGCCCGCGCGGCCCGCGTCGGCGAGCCGGAACATTCGAGGAAGACGCGCAGGGTGTGCACCAGATCGGTGCCCTGCTCGGCGTCGTAGCTCAGCAGCGGGCCCAGCACCCGGCGCCGCAACGCCGCCCGCAGGTCGTCGGGTGTGCCCGCCAGCAGCAGCCGGTGCATGCCGATCTCGCCGCCGGGGACGACCTCGATCGTGCCGGGCCGTTCCGCCGCCACGGCCAGCGCGTACCGCGCGACCTCCTTCGCGCCCCGGAGCACGGAGACCGGGGAGCGGTCGCTGATGCCGATCAGCACCCGGCGGCACGGCAACAGCGGCTCCACTGTGGACAGTGCGGCGGTCACCGTGGCCGGCCACTCTTCCGGCCACTCGCCGTCGTCCTCGGCCACCGCCCAGGTGGTTTCCCCGGCGGGGCCGACCAGTGCGCCCGTCGGCAGGAGTTCCGTCAGGATGCCGCGCGCCGCTTCGGATCCTTCGGTGCGCGCGACGACGAACCTCAGGTCGCCGCGCAACCCGGTCGCGGCCAGCGCCGCGTGCGGATCGCTTCCCTCGCCGAGCGCGGCGAGCAACGGTTCGAGCACCCGGTCGGTGACGGCGCGCACCTCGTCCGCCCGCGTGCGCGCGAGGCCGATCAGCCCGGCGAGTTCTTCGGCGATCTCCGCCTGGGCGGCGGTCAGTGTGCCGCCGATCGCGAGCAGCCATGGCAACGCGTGCCTGCCGCCGACAGGCCGGACAGAGACGTCGTCGGCTTCCAGGGACCGCCCGCCCGCGGCGACGAACCGGCGCACCAGATCCGACGGGGTGCCGACGGGCACCACCCAGCAGGGGAGGCCGATCTCGCCGCGTGCTCGTTCCAGGAGGGCCTCGACCGAAGAGTCCTCCGTCGCCGCCGAAAGCAAACGTTTGCGGGCGCCTTCCGCGGCCGCGGCCAAGGCCAGCACGACCCGTTCGGTGACGACCGAGAACGACAGATCCGCCGGCACTTCCAGCAACGGGATCCCATGGCGCGTACAGGCTTCGACGAGGTCTTCGGGAATGCCGTCGGAATCCGCCCCGGACGCCGCCAGCGCCGCCGCACCGGCCTTCGCCAGCGCGGCGACGAAGGCCTCGGAATCACCCGGCCCGCGCCACCACAGCAACCCGCTCAGGACGAGTTCGCCCGCCGACACGTACCGCCCGGGATCGGGCAGCTCCGTGACGTAGATCCTGGACACCGGACGGTCGAGCAAGGCCGTCCCGGCGCGTACGCGCAAGCGCAGCCCGGGGAGCGCCAGCAGAGTTTTCACGGTCGTCATCAGGTTTGTAGGAAAGCACAAAACGACCGGTGCGTGCAGGGGAGATTTCATGCTTCGGCACCGTTGCCGCCGTATGGGCGCAGGGCGTCTACTGAGTCAGCCGTCACACAACGCCGCCGAACCGAGGAGCCCGAGAGTGGATTTCCTGCGCCCCAGCTCGCTGACCGAGGCGCTCGCCGTCAAGGCCGAGCGACCCGACGCGGTGCCCATCGCGGGCGGTACGGACGTCATGGTGGAGCTCAACTTCGACCACCGCCGCCCCGGTGCGCTGCTCGACCTCAACCGTGTCACCGAACTCGCCGAGTGGAGTGAGAGCGACGGCAAGATCCGGCTCGGCGCCTCGGTGCCCTACGTCCGGGTGATCGCTGAGCTGGGTGAAGTTCTGCCCGCGCTGGCCATGGCCTCGCGCACCGTCGGCTCACCCCAGATCCGCAACCGGGGCACCGTCGGCGGCAACCTCGGCGCCGCTTCGCCGGCCGGCGACACGCATCCCGTCCTGCTCGTGCTCGGTGCCGAGGTCGAGGTCGCCTCCGTCCGCGGCACCCGGCTGATCCCGGCCGAGGAGTTCTACCTCGGCGTCAAACGCAACGCCCTCGAACCCGACGAGCTGATCACCGCGGTGCACCTGCCCGCCGAGGCCGGCCCGCAGCAGTTCGCCAAGGTCGGGACGCGCAACGCGATGGTCATCGCGGTCTGCTCGTTCGCGCTGGCGCTGCACCTGGACACGCGCGAGATCCGCGCGGCCGTCGGTTCGGCGGCGCCGACCCCGCGTCGCGCGACCGCCGCCGAAGAGTTCCTCGGCGACGAACTTCCCTGGTCCACCAAGGCTTCGATCACGGATTCCGTCAAACGCCGGTTCGGTGAGCTGGTGTCGGAGGCGGCGTCGCCGATCGACGACGTCCGTGGCAGCGCCGACTACCGCAGGCACGCGCTGTCCGTCCTGGCGCGACGAACGCTGACCTGGGCGTGGAACGACTTCCAGAAGGGTGAACGCGAGTGCGCGTGAACGTGACGATCAACGGCGAGTCCCGCCAGGCCGACGACGTCTGGGAGGGGGAAAGCCTGCTCTACGTCCTCCGCGAGCGGCTCGGTCTCCCGGGCTCCAAGAATGCCTGTGAACAGGGCGAATGCGGCTCCTGCACGGTGTATCTCGACGACGTCCCGGTGTGCTCCTGCCTGGTCGCGGCCGGTCAGGTCGAGGGCCGTGAGGTCCGTACGGTCGAAGGGCTCGCCGAGGGGGACAAGCTGGATCGGGTCCAGCAGTCCTTTGTGGACGCGGGAGCCGTCCAATGTGGCTTCTGCACCCCCGGTCTCGTGGTGGCGGCGCACGATCTGCTGAACCGCGTCGAAAACCCCGCCGACGAGGAGATTCGCGAGGCGCTGGCGGGGAACCTCTGCCGGTGTACCGGATACGAGAAGATCCTCGACGCCGTCCGGCTGGCCGCGACCAGGGGAGAAGCCACGTGAAGACCGTCATCGAGAACGCCGCGATCGCGACCGTCGACGGAGCGGGCACCGAACACGCCTCGGGTCACGTCGTCATCGAGAACGACCGGATCGCGGCGGTCGGCGCGGGGAAGGCGCCCGACGACGAGTACGACGAACGCGTCGACGGCTCCGGCTGCCTGGTCACCCCTGGACTGATCAACACCCACCACCACCTCTATCAGTGGGCCACGCGCGGCCTCGCCGCCGACCACACGCTCTTCGAATGGCTTGTCGCGCTGTACCCGGTCTGGGGCAGGCTCGATGCCGAGATCACGCACGCGGCGGCCACGGCCGGGCTCACCCGGCTCGCGACCACCGGCTGCACCACGGTCGCCGACCACCACTACGTCTTCCCGCGCGACGGCGGCGACCAGGTCGAGGCCCTCGCCGCCGCCCGGATCCGGGTCGGCGTGCGGCTGCACGTCGTGCGTGGCTCGATGGACCGGGGCGAGTCACAGGGTGGGCTCCCGCCGGACAACCTCGTCGAGGAGACCGAGGCCGCGCTGCTCGGCACCGAGGCCGCGATCGAGCGGTTCCACGACGACTCCGCGGGTGCCCACCTGCAGATCGCGGCCGGCCCGTGTTCGCCGTTCTCGGTGAGCGAGCGGCTGATGAGCGGCGCGGCGGAACTGGCGCGCCGCAAGGGCGTCCGGCTCCACACGCATCTCGCCGAGACGGTCGACGAGGAGAAGCAGTGCCTAGCCGAAGTCGGCTGCACTCCGGCCGAGTACGCCGACAAACTCGGCTGGCTCGCCGACGACGTCTGGCTCGCGCACTCGGTCCATCTCGCCCCGGAGGCGATCCGGCGGATGGGCGCGACCGGCACCGGCGCGGCCCACTGCCCGACGTCCAACGGGCGCCTCGGCGCCGGGATCGCCCCGGTCCGGCAGCTGCTCGACGCCGGGGTGCCGGTGGGGCTCGGCGTCGACGGCGCCGCGTCCAACGAATCCGGTGGCCTCGGCGAAGAACTGCACCAGTCGCTGCTCCTGGCCCGTCAACGCGGCGGGCCCCGCGCGCTGACCACGCGGGAGGCGTTGTGGATGGGCACGATGGGCGGCGCGCGCTGCCTCGGCCGCCAAAAGGATCTGGGCTCGATCGAGGTCGGCAAGCTCGCCGACCTCGCGGTCTGGAATCTGAACGGCCTGAACCACGCCGGGATCACCGACCCGGTCGCCGCCCTGGTGCTCGGCACGACCCCGCCGGTCGAGCGGCTGTACGTCGGCGGCGCGACCGTCGTCGAAGGCGGAACACTGCGCGAGGAATCCGAAGACGAGATCGCCCGTGAGCTGGCCGTGGCCAGTGCGCGGCTGAGGGAGACGGTATGACCACCACGGAAGTCTCCAGGCAGACCACCGGCAACGGGGTGGGGACGAGCCCGCAGCGACCCGACGGAACGGTCAAGGTCCGCGGCGAATTCGCCTACTCCTCGGACCTGTGGCACGAGGACATGTTGTGGGGCGCGACGTTGCGCAGCCCGCATCCGTACGCGCGGATCACCGGCATCGACATCACCGAAGCCCTTGCGGTGCAAGGGGTGTACGCGGTGCTGACGCACGAAGACGTGCCGGGCGTGAACAAGTACGGCCTGGAGCACGCGGATCAGCCGGTGCTCGCCGTCGATGTCGTGCGCTACCAGGGCGAGCCCGTCGCGCTCGTCGCCGCGGACCACCCCGAGACCGCGCGCCGGGCGATGAAGCGGATCAAGGTCTCCTACGAGGTCCTCGAACCGGTGACCGACTCCGAGAAGGCCGCCGCCGGCGAGGGAGCCGAACTGCACCCCGGCGGGAACGTCGTGCGCCACGCGAAGATCCGGCACGGCGACCAGTCGGTGAAGGCCGACGTCGTGGTGTCCGGGGTCTACGAGGTCGGCATGCAGGACCAGGCCTTCCTCGGGCCGGAGTCGGGTATGGCGATCCCGGACACCGAAGGCGGCGTCGACCTTTACGTGGCCACGCAGTGGCTTCACGTCGACCAGCAGCAGATCGTCGCCGCGCTCGGCCTGCCCAAGGACAAGGTGCGGCTGACGCTGGGCGGGGTCGGCGGCGCGTTCGGCGGCCGCGAGGACCTCTCGATCCAGGTCCACGCGTGTTTGCTGGCGCTGCACACCGGCAAGCCGGTCAAGATGGTCTACAACCGCGAGGAATCCTTCTACGGTCACGTGCACCGCCACCCGGCGAAAATGTACTACGAGCACGGTGCCGACAAGGACGGCCGGCTCGTCTACGTGAAGGCGAAGCTGTACCTGGACGGCGGCGCGTACGCGTCGTCCACCGGCGCGGTGGTCGCGAACGCCGCCACCCTCGGCGTCGGACCGTACAATGTGGACAGTGCTTCGGTCGATTGCTGGGGTGTGTACACCAACAACCCGCCTTGTGGCGCGATGCGCGGCTTCGGCGCGGTGCAGGCGGGTTTCGCCTACGAGTCCCAAATGGACAAACTCGCCGAGGCGTGCGGGATCGACCCGGTCGACATCCGGATCCGCAACGCGATGGCCGAAGGTAGCGTCATGCCCACCGGGCAGGTGGTCGACTCGGCCGCCCCGGTCGCCGAACTGCTGGAACGCCTGCGCGCCAAGCCGTTGCCGGTCACGCACCAGGAACTCGACCTGCGCCGCATGCCCGGCGGCGTCTCCAACACCACGCACGGCGAGGGCGTCGTCCGGGGTGTCGGATACGCGGTCGGCATCAAGAACATCTGTTTCTCCGAGGGTTTCGACGACTACTCGACCGCCCGCGTGCGGTTGCAGCTCGTCGGCGGCGAACCGGCGGCGACCGTGCACACCGCCGCCTGCGAGGTCGGCCAGGGCCTGGTCACGATCATGCAGCAGATCGTGCGGACCGAACTCGGCATCGAGCAGGTGACGATCCTGCCGATGGACACCAACATCGGCAACGGCGGCTCGACGTCCGCCTCCCGGCAGAGCTACGTCACCGGTGGCGCCGTGCAGGCGGCATGCGTCGCGGTGCGTTCGGGGCTGCACAAGCACCTGGCGGGCAAACTCGCCGCGGACGGGAAGGTGAACGTCGTCGCGAACAAGGTCGTCTCCGCCGACGGCAGCGTGCTCGCGGACCTCGCCGACGTCCTCGGCGACGAGGTCTTCGACGAGACCGTGGAATGGCGTCACCGGCCGACGGTGCCCATCGATCCCGAGACGGGGCAAGGAAACGCGCACGTCCAGTACGGTTTCGCGGCACACCGCGCGGTCGTGGACGTCGACACCGAACTCGGCCTGATCAAGGTCGTCGCGCTCGACTGCGCGCAGGACGTCGGCAAGGCGCTGAACCCGCAGGCGGTCCTCGGCCAGATCCAGGGCGGGTCCGCACAAGGGCTCGGGCTCGCGGTGATGGAGGAGATCCAGACCGCCGACGGGAAGATCCGCAACCCGTCGTTCACCGACTACCTGATCCCGACCGTGCTGGACATGCCGCCGATGGACATCGACGTCCTCGAACGGCCCGACCCCAACGCGCCGTATGGTCTGCGCGGGGTCGGCGAACCGCCGACGATCTCGTCCACCCCGGCGATCGTCGCGGCCATCCGCGCGGCCACCGGGCTCGCGCTGCCCCGTGTCCCGGTGCGTCCCGAACACCTCACCGGCACCTGATTGTCTGTTGGTGAACCCGCGTCCGCGATCGACGTCGGCAGGGCGCCGCCTGGTCATCCCTCTCACGATGGCGGACAAGGCGCCCTGCCACCGCGATAGCGGGGCCTTCGGCCGGGGCGGGTTCACGCGTTGGTCGGCTTTCGGATCCACCTTCAGCTCCGCCGACCGGCACCTGAGAAATCCGTACTTTTCCGAGCTAGGAGCACATCCGTGGGTACCCGTCTGTCCATTTCGGAGTCCGACGAGCAGAAATGGCTCGCCGAAGCCGTTCAGCTGGCCACCTCGAACGTCGAGCGCGGCGGCGGCCCGTTCGGCGCGATGATCGTCCGGGACGGTTCCGTGCTGGCCACCGGGACGAACCAGGTGACGCCGACGCTGGACCCTACGGCGCACGCCGAGGTGGTCGCGATCCGCGCGGCCTGCCAGGCGATCGGCGACTACAAACTCGACGGCTGCGTCCTCGTGACCTCCTGCGAGCCTTGCCCGCTCTGCCTTTCCGCCGCGCTCTGGGCGCGTGTCGGCAAGGTCGTCTACGCCGCGGACCGCCACGACGCGGCCGAGGCGGGCTTCGACGACCGCGAGTTCTACGACCTCTTTTCCCGCCCGCGCGAGACCTGGTCACTACCCGTCGGCCAACTGTCCCTTCCGGACTCTTTCGCGCCTTTCCAAGCCTGGCTGTCGAAACCCGACAAGAAGGCTTACTGAAGTTCTTCCCGCCCCACAACGTTGTGGAGTAGGCATGACCCAATTAGGTACTGAGCGTCCCCACCTGCCCTCACCCGAGCCGGGGCGGCTGTCCGGGCTCGACCGCTGGTTCAAGATCTCCCATCGCGGCAGCACGGTCGGCCGCGAGGTGCGCGGCGGGATCACCACGTTCGTCGCGATGTGCTACATCGTGTTGCTCAACCCGCTCATCCTCGGCGCTTCGGCCGACATCACCGGCGCGAAGCTGACCACCGAGGCGATCACCACCGCGACCGCGCTGGCCGCGGGCGTCACCACGATCCTGATGGGACTGGTCGGCAACGCGCCGCTGGCGCTCGCGGCCGGTCTCGGCGTCAACGGTGTCGTCGCCTTCCAGATGGCTCCGGCCATGACGTGGGCGCAGGCCTTCGGCCTCGTCGTCCTCGAAGGCTTCTGCATCGTGCTGATGGCCGTTTCCGGCGTCCGGGAACGGATCATCAACGCGATCCCGATGGCGCTCAAGGTCGCGATCACCGTCGGCATCGGCCTCTACATCGCGCTGGTCGGCCTGGTCAGCGCGGGTTTCGTGACCAGGACACCGGATTCGGCGCAGTCGACGGTACCGGTGCGGATGGGGATCGCCGGCCATCTCGAAGGCTGGCCGATCGCGATCTTCTGCCTCGGGCTGCTGCTGATGATCGTGCTCGTGAGCCGCGGGGTGCCGGGCGCGGTGCTGATCAGCATCGCGGTCGCGACCGGGCTCGCCGTGCTGGTCAACAGCGTGTTCCACGTCGAAGGCTGGGGGCTGGTCGAACCCAAGGTGCCCGACCAGGTCGTGGCGCACCCGGACTTCAGCCTGCTGGGCGACATCGATCTCTTCGGCGGATTCGGTTCGGCGGGCGCGGTGACGGCGGCGGTGTTCCTGTTCACGCTGGTGCTGTCCGGATTCTTCGACGCGATGGGCACGATCACGTCCGTCTCGGAGGAGGCGGGACTGGTGAAGAACGGCAAGGTCGAGGGGATGGGCCGCATCCTGCTCGTCGACGGCGCGGGCGCGCTGGCGGGCGGGGTCACCGGATCGGCGCCGAACACCGTGTTCCTCGAATCGGCCGCCGGCGTCGGCGAGGGCGCGCGGACCGGGCTGGCGAGCATCGTCACCGGCGGGTTGTTCACCGCCACGCTGTTCCTGACCCCGATCGCGGCCATCGTCCCGGCGCAGGCCGCGGCGCCCGCGCTGGTGGTCATCGGCGGGATGATGATGGCGCAATGCGCGCGGATTCCTTGGCGGGACCTGGATTTCGCGATCCCGGTGTTCCTGACCATCGCGCTGATCCCGTTCACCTACTCGATCACCAACGGGATCGGCGCCGGGCTGGTCGCCTACGTGCTGATCAAGATCTGCAAGGGCAAGATCCGCGAGATCGGCTGGATCCTCGGGATCCTCGCCGCGGTGTTCGGGGTTTACTTCGGGATCGAAGGGATCATGTCGTGGTTCTGATGTTCCTCAACGGTGGCGGGATGCGCGGCGGACCGCTGCACGAACAGTTGCAGGGCGCGCCCTTGTGCTGCGTGGCCCGATCCGCTCCCAAGTACCACTACTACTCGGTGGGCGACCGGTTCCCGGCGATGCACGAGGGCGGTTCCGCGTCCGTCGTGGGCGAGGTCTACGACCTGCCGCTCACGGTGCTGCGGGACCACCTCGTCCCGGCCGAGCCGCCCGAGCTGGAGCTGGGCGTCATCGAACTGGAGGACGGCGCGGCCTGCCTCGCCACGGTCCTGCGTTCGTCCTGTGTGGACTCACCGGAACTGACCGACATCTCCTCCGTCGGCGATTGGCGGGCCTACCTCGCGTCCCGCTAGTGGTCCGTGAAGGCCTCCTTCCCTACCTTGAGAGTAGGGAAGGAGGCCTTCACGGAACGTCAGAGCACGAAGACGAGGTCGCTCGCCGCCGCGTGGAACATCTCGGGCGAGCCCGCGTAGAAGGCCCGCCAGGCACTGGGCTTACGGTGCTCGGCCGAAGCCGCGAAGGCCCAGGTGGTGCCGTTCCAGGTGGCGGTGACCGTCGCCGCCGTGGTCCAGCGGTAGGTGCTGAACGAGAAGTACTGGAGTTCGACCGGGATCGGGTTCGCGGTGTACCGGCCGGGGAACTCGATCGTGCCGGAGCCGGTCACCGCCTTGGCCGCGTCCCGGCCCGCCGCGAACGACGTGATCTTCGCCGGGTGGAGCACGACGATCTTCGCGGTGTCGGCGCCCGAGTTCGCGATCGACGGGTCGGTGGAGAAGAAGTCGGCGCGGTAGTTGCCGGTGCGGATCGGGGTCAGCGTCGCACTGTAGGCACCGGCGGCGTCGGTGACCGGCTTGGCCTGCGCCTCACCGCAAAAGCCGTTGAAACAGAACGAGATACCCACCTCGGCGCCCGCGATCGGCGTGGCGTCGGCCTTGGCGAGCTTGCCGGAGATCGTGACGGTCTGCCCGGCGTCGATCCTCGTGCTGCTGGTGGTCGTGGTGAGGGTGGACGGCTGGACCTCGGCGGCGGTCGCGGGTACCGCGCCGGCGGTGAGCAGCGCGGCCGCGGCGATGGTGCCGATCACGAGCTTCCTGATGATCATGGGCTCCCCAAACGGATTCCGGTGTTGGCGACGGCTAGGTCGGCCGGAAGCCGCGGTGCGTTGCGGGAAAATCCCGGTGTTCAGGATTCCGCCGTCGGTGCTTCACGCATCGGGGAGCAACGTGCGCGCGTATGCCACCGACGAGGCCCCCGCGACCTCGAGCGCTTCGGTGTCACGCAGCGAACGGCTCAACACGAACGCTCCTTCGAGACTGTTCACCAAAGCGATCGTGAGGCGCCGCGCGGCTTCGGGTTCGAGGCCGTACTTGCCCAGCTTCTCGGCACCGGTCTCGATCCACGCCGTGAAGACGTCGGCCGTCGCGATCCGCAGCTTCTCGTTGGTGCTGGCGACCTCCAGCGCGACCGTCGCGATGGGGCAGGCGTCGGCGTAATCGGTCGCCTTCAGCGTCTCGGCGGCGCTGGCGAAACACGCCTCGATACCGTGGACGAGGTCCGGTTCGTCGGCGAAGAAGATCTCGAACAGCGCGAGGTACATCATCCCCGAAGTGCGGATGACCTCCTCGCCGAGCTGTTCCTTGCCGCCGGGGAAGAAGTGGTACAGCGAGCCGAACGGCGCGTTCGCCGCCTCGACGATCTGCTTCACCCCGGTGCCGGTGTACCCGTTGCGCCGGAGCAGCGCGGCGCCGGCGTTCACGATGCGTTCCCGCGTTCCAGTCACGCCCCCCATGATAGAGCGTTCTATCAAGTTCCGGTGCTCCCTTCGACCTTGGTTCACCTTCCGGCGCTACCTGCGGTCGATGTTCGCCTGATGTGTCCGGCCCTAGCGTCGTGATCCGTTGGGAAACCAAGGAAGAAGGGGGAAGAACATGAAGCGGCTATTGGCCGTCGGGTTGCTCCCGGTGATCGTGGGCGGATTGCTCGCCGGAGCCACGACGGCTTCGGCGAGCGTCCCGGCTCACTACGCCGAGCAGAAGCTGGCCTGGCAACCCTGCGCCGAATCGGACCTGATCTCGTTGCCGCCGGGCACCGATATCAGCGGGCTCGAATGCGCGACGTTCCGCACGCCCCGGGACTGGGATCGTGCGGACGAGCGGCAGGACCTGACCATCGCGGTCAGCAGGCTGAAGTCCACCGGGCCGTCGACGGCGTCGCTGCTCACCAACCCGGGCGGGCCGGGCGGTGCGGGCCGCTGGCAGCCGACGATGTTCCGCGGGCAGGAGAAACTGCGCGAGCACCAGGACATCATCGGTATCGACGTCCGCGGGACCGGCAAGAGCACCAACGTCACCTGCCGGGGCACGGCCGATCTCATCCGGCAGCTGGATCCGCGCGACCGTGATCCGCGCAATCTGGACCAGATCCTGGCCAACGCCGAACACGTGGCCAAGTCCTGCCAGAGTGCGGGCGGCGAGCTCGGGCCGCTGATCACCACGTACCAGACGATCAGGGACTTCGATCTGCTTCGCGACCTGCTCGGCCGCGAGAAGATCAACTGGGTCGGCTACTCGGGCGGCACTTGGCTGGGCGCGCACTACGCCCAGCGGTTTCCGCAGCGGACCGGGCGGTTCGTGCTGGACTCCTCGACGGAGTTCACCACGGACTGGCAGAAGACGTTCGACCGGCAGCCGGTCGGTTTCGAACGGCGCTGGCGGCAGGACTTCCTGCCGTGGATGGCGCGGTACGACGCGAAGTACCACTTCGGCACGAACGGCGAAGAGGTCCGGCAGACCTACGAGCGGGTCCGCTACGCCTTGTCCCGCAACCCGCTGAACGGGAGCGGGCCGATGGAACTCGACACCTCCATCATCTACCTGCTCTACAAGAAGGCGACCTTCCCGGCGCTGGCCGATCTGCTGGTCAAGATCCGGGACGCGATGGAGAATCCGCAGGCCAGGGCCGAGGCCGAGGCCGCCGTCGAGGCGGCGGGTGACCACCCCGACGCGCAGGACGCCACCTTCTGGAACACCCTCTGCGGTGAGGGACGGTTCACCGGCACCCGCGAGTCGCTGATCCGCGCTTCGCAGCGGAACCTCGACCGCGGTCTGCTCCTGGCGGGTGGTGGCACCCTGAACGCCTCGGTCTGCCTGTTCTGGGACAAGGAACCCCGTCCGCTGCCGAAAATGGACGGCAAGGGGGTCCCGCCGGTGCTGATCGTGCACTCCGAGCACGACCCGGCCACGGCGATCGAAGGCGCCCGCAAGGCGCACGCGGGGTTCGCGAACTCGCGCATGCTGACCGTGACCGGTGAGGGTGACCACGGGCTCTACGCGGACGGGAACCCCAAGCTGGACGAGATCGTGAACGCCTACCTGGTCGACGGGGTCGTTCCCGCCGACCAGAGCGTCCCCGGTATGCCGCTGCCGGTGCCCTAGAAGGCGGCGAGGGTGTGCCAGGCCAAGCCGGCGTCCTCGGCGTCGTCGCGGAGGACGACCCCTTCGATCAGGCCGTACGGGCGGTCGGCGGCGTAGAAGACCTCGTTGTCGTTCTTCAGCCCGAACGGTGACAGGTCGACCAGGAAGTGGTGCTTGTTCGGCAGTGAGAGCCGGACTTCGGCGACCTCTTCGCGTTCCTTGAGCACAGCCTCTCCCATGGCGTACAGCGTCTGCTGCAGGGAGAGGCTGTGCTTGTCCGCGAAGGTCTCCAGCAGGATCCGCCGGACCTCCGCGTGGCTCGTGGCCCAGTCGATCCCGTCGCCTTGATAGCGCCAGCGCGCGGTCACGGCGGTGGCGAGGATCCGGTCGTTCGTCTCCGCCAGCGTCGTGTACTCGTCGCGCGGGAAGCCGTGGAACTCCGAACCGGTCGACTTGAGCACCACGAGATCGTCCAAACCGGACACCACCCAGGCCTGGTCGCCCTGGACGGTCACGGCGGTCGTCCGCTTTTCGCTGCCCGCCTGGGAGAACGCGTGGTCGTGACCGGAGATGCGGTTCCAGCCGTGTTCGTCGATCAGGATCCGGGCGCCGGTGATGTGCTCGAACGAGCCCACGAAATGCCGTCCGAGCCGCAGCGCGAAGTCCTCGATCTCGCCGACCGGGGCTTCCTTGGCGAAGGCGTAGACGGTGTTCTTCTGGGTGTCGGTCGCGACGACGTCGGCGTTGTCGCCGGTGAGATGCGTGGCCGCGAGATCGCCGCGTAGCGACGTCGAAACGGTGAGGTCCTTGAGGTGGTGGACGGTGCCTTCGCGCTGGACGGTGACGAGCCGGACTTCGGCCTTGCCGTACTGGTTGGGGCCCAGGGTGATGGCCACGGGCGATCAGCTCCCTCGATAGGTGGAATAGGCGAACGGGCTCAGCAGCAACGGCACGTGGTGGTGCTCGGTCCCGTCGGCGATGCGGAAGGTCAAAGTGACTTCGGGGAAGAAGGAGTCCGGGCCGAGGTGGGCGCCGGTGTCGAAGACCAGCCGGTAGACCCCGGGGTCCAGGGTGTCCGGGCCGAGGTCGCGGATCCGGCCGTCGGCGTCGGTCCGCCCTTCGGCGACGGGTTCGCCCGCGCCGGTTTCGAGCCGGACGCCGACGTCCGCTGCGGGCCGTCCCGCGGCGGTGTCGAGGATGTGCGTGGTCACGAGGCTCATGCCGTCACCGCCTTCTCCAGCCGCAGCGCGGCGATCATGGCCAGCTCTTGGCCGGCCACTTCGAGTTCCTTCTCGGGGTCGTTCGAGAGCCTCGAACGCAGGTTTTCCAGCAGTTCGGCACCGCTCCGGCCGCTCGCGCAGACCAGGAAGACATGCCCGAACGTCGCTTCGTATTCGGCGTTGGCCGCGGCGAACTCGCGCGCCGCTTCACCGTCCACACCGGACTGTTCCGAGCGGGACCAGCCCGCTTCGGTGCTCCTCCCGTCCGCTTTCTCCCCGATGCGGGGATGGGCGGCCATGGCGCGCCGGACCTCTTCGGGGCGCAACGGGGTGAGCGCCTCGGACGCGGCGAGCAGTGCGGCGAGGCCGGCGTACGGGCGCCTGGCCAGCAGGGTCTCCACCCAGCGCGGGACGTCGAGACAGGCGGTCAGCGCCGGCCGGACGTCCTGTGCGGGGGCCTCGTTGAACTCTCGGATGGTGAGCGGCACGGGAACTGACGGTACGGCGACGATTCGGCCGTCGTCAACATTTTGTTGAAAGAGCTCTTCAGTCTTGGTCCCGGTTGAGGTAGTTGTAGACCGTGAACCTCGTGACCCCCAGCGCCTCGGCGACGGTCGACACCGACTTGCGGAGGCCGAACGCACCGCGTTCCTTGAGCAGCCGCACCGCGCGCTGCTTCGAGGCGCGGTCGAGAGTGTCGAGTTTGCCGCCGAGTTCGCGTTCGACGTCACCGATGAGCCGGGCCAGCGCGCTGTGCAGTTCGACCGCGGGTTCGCCCGCGTCGTCGCCGACCTGCCGGAGCTGGAGGGTCACGCGGGTGGCGCCGCCGTCCAGGGCCGCCCTGGCGATGGCGGGGAGCGCGTCGAGGAGGGTGTCGGCGTCGCCGCGGACGAGGGTGCCGAGCGGGCCGAAGTCGGCGGACAGGCCCGCGTCCTCCGCGGTGTCGCGGGCTTTGACGGCGTGTTCGGGTGGCGGACCCTCGCCGTGGAACGGTTCGCTGGTGAACTCGGCTTCTAACTGCACCCAGCGAAGGTAGCGCCGCCCGGGCTCGTTGACGAGCAGGGTGGCCGGAGTTAATGTCGGAGTGCGAAACCTCGATTCCACTCAGTGGAAGTTGGAGGCTTGAGATGGACCTGGTGATCAAGGCCGCCCGGGCGGTGACGGCCGCCGGAGAGGTACCCGCGACCGTCGGTGTCGACGGGGGCCGCATCGTCGCGGTGGAGCCCGCCGGAGCCGATCTGGACGGCGACCGGGTGCTCGAACTCGCTGAGGACGTGGTCCTGCTGCCGGGTCTCGTGGACACGCATGTGCACGTCAACGACCCTGGCCGCACCGAATGGGAGGGGTTCGCCTCGGCGACCCGCGCGGCCGCGGCGGGCGGGGTCACCACGATCGTGGACATGCCGCTGAACAGCCTGCCGCCGACGGTCGACGTCGCGTCGCTGGAGGTGAAGCGCAAGACCGCCGAGGGGCGGGTGCACGTCGACGTCGGGTTCTGGGGTGGCGCGATCCCCGGCAACCTCGCGGACCTGCGCGGCCTTCACGAGGCCGGAGTCTTCGGTTTCAAGTCGTTCCTGCTGCACTCCGGGGTCGACGAGTTCCCGCCGCTGGACGCGCGCGGGCTCGAAGAGGCGATGACCGAACTGAGGACCTTCGACGGCATGATCATCGTGCACGCGGAGGACTCCGACGCGATCGACCACGCGCCCGATCCACACGGCGAGAAGTACGAAGACTTCCTTCACTCGCGGCCGCGCGGCGCGGAGAACGTGGCGATCGCGCAGGTCATCGAGCTGGCCAGGAAGACCGGCGTCCGTGCGCATATCCTGCATCTGTCCTCTTCGGACGCGCTGCCGATGGTCGAGAGCGCGCGGCGCGACGGTGTCCGGCTGACCGCCGAGACCTGCCCGCACTACCTGAGCTTCACCGCGGAGGAGATCGGCGACGGCGCCACGCAGTTCAAATGCTGTCCGCCGATCCGCGAGGCCGGGAACCGGGAACTGCTGTGGAAAGGCCTCGCGGACGGGGTCATCGACTGTGTGGTGACCGACCATTCGCCATGCACGCCCGAGCTGAAACGCTTCGACAGCGGCGATTTCGGGCTCGCGTGGGGCGGGATCGCCGGGTTGCAGCTCGGCCTGCCCGCCGTCTGGACCCAGGCGCGGCAGCGCGGTTTCGCGCTCACCGACGTCGTCCGCTGGATGGCCGAACATCCGGCCGCGCAGGCGGGGATGAAGCGCAAAGGACATCTCGCGCCGGGCTACGACGCCGACTTCAGCGTGTTCGCACCCGACGAGGCTTTCGTCGTCGACGTCGCGAAGTTGAAGCACCGCAACCCGGTCAGCGCCTATCACGGACGGCCGCTCGCCGGTGTCGTCCGGAGCACGTGGCTGCGCGGCGAGGAGATCACCGGTGAAGACCCGGCAGGCGTTCTGCTGACCCGGGGAGACTGCTGAAATGGAGGATGCCGTGAACGACCGTCCTGAGTGGACAGCCCGGCCCGATCTGGCCTCGCGCAAGTTCGGCGGGACCGTGATGTGGGCGACGGACGAGTTGTTCGCCGAGAAGGAGAACCTGGTCAATCCCTGGGTTCCCGCGCATCAGACGGAGACCTTCGGTCCCAAGGGGCAGGTCTACGACGGCTGGGAGACCCGGCGGCACCGCGAGCCCGGCGACGACCAGGCCGTCGTCCGGCTCGGCCTGGCGGGCGCGATCACCGGCGTCGTCGTGGACACCGCGTTCTTCAAGGGCAACTACCCGCCGTTCGTTTCGGTCGAGGCCTGCGCCGTCGACGGTTATCCCAACGCCGCCGAACTGGCCGAAGCGGATTGGGACGTGCTGGTGAAACGCGGCGCGGCGGCGGGGCACACGGAGAACTTCTTCGACATCGGCGGGAGCAAGCGCTACACGCACGTCCGGCTGACCATGCATCCGGACGGCGGGGTGGCCCGGCTGCGGGTGCACGGCACGCCGATCCCGGATCCGCGCCTGCTCGACCTCGGCGCGCTCGACCTCGCCGCGCTGGAGAACGGCGCGGTGGTCACCGGCTGCAGCAACATGTTCTATTCCTCGCCCAACAACCTCTTCTCGCCAGGGCTCGCCGCGCATCAGGCCGAGGGCTGGGAGACGGCGCGGCGCCGGGACGACGGGAACGACTGGGTCACGGTGCGCCTCGCCGGCGCGGGCGTCGTCCGGTTCGCCGAGTTCGACAACAGCAACCTCAAGGGCAACGCGCCGGGCTGGGCGTCGCTGAGCGGCCGGGACGGTGACGGCGAATGGGTCGAACTGCTGCCGAAGACCCGCTTGCAGCCCGACACACGGCACCGGTTCGCCCTCGCCGAGGGGCCTGAGGTGACCGAGGTCCGTCTCGACATCTACCCCGACGGCGGGATGGCGCGCCTAAGGCTCTTCGGGGCGCTTTCCGAGCGGGGCCGCGCCGATCTCACTTCGCGTTTCGAGGCGGCGCGCTCCTGACGCGTTTCGTCCTCTGAATGCGGTAGTTGGCATCGAGAACTACCGCATTCAGAGGACGAAATGCGGCTCAGCGCTGAGCGCCGGGCCGGTTCAGGTACGCGGAGAACAACGAGAGGACGGTGCCGACCGAGAAGATCGCGGTGAGCCACCAAGCGCCGCCGATGGACAGGTTCCACACCAGGGCACCCACCATGAGCACCGCCATGACGATGTTCCTGATCTGCAGCGGTGTCGGTTTGGCCATACCGCCACCCTCTCACGGGCCGCGGTCGCGCTGGCCGGGGGGCGGAGTCCACCCCGGCCTGCGGCCAGAGCGTTTCGTCCTCTGAGTGCGGTCCTTGCACGCGCAAGGACCGCACTCAGAGGACGAAACGCGGCGCACTAGCCGAGCGCGGCGCGCAGCCGCCGGTCCCGCTCGGCCGGGGTCTGCCGCGGGCAGCTGGTGCACTTCGGGTTGCCCGCTTCGTAGATCAGGCAACAGGAAGCACGGCGCACCACGGTGTTCCGCCCGATCCGGGAGAACCGCGGCTCCGGCATCCCGAGCCCGATCGCGGCCACGAGCGGTGCCGCCAGCTCGAGCGCTCGGGCGGTGTCGCCGGTCCACAGCAGGCGGTTGCCGATCGAATCGGTCGCGATCGCGCCCAGCGCGCGCGGATTCGCCCCCGTGACGGCCGAAATGGTGCCGATCGCCGTGCTGAGCGTCCCGGCGAACGCCGCACCGAGTTCGGCGAGGCCGCCGTCGAGCACCCGTGACGACCGGGCGCCGGTGAAACGGCCGTCCGGGACGAGGTCGATCGTGACGGCGTCGAGCGACGGATCCAGCGGCTCACCACGGACGAGCGACTCGACGGAGGGCGCGACGAGCACGGAAGACAGCGAGTACCACCAGATCGTGCCGAGCACTTCGGGCCGTGAGCAGCCGTAGAGTTTCGCGGCGCCGCCGATGCGGGCGCCGACCCATGCGGCGTCGGCGAGCAGGGTCGCGGGTGCCTCCATCAGGGCACCGGCCGGTACAGCGTGACACTGAACGAGGTGGTGACGTCCATCGGCGCGACGATCGCGTCGAGGCGTTCACGGCGGCCGTCGCGGTGCAGGTGGTGCGCGCTCGGCCCCATCTCGACCACCTGGCGGATCCGGGCGGGCGCCAACGTCACCCGCTGGGTGACCTCGTGCCGGTCCGCCCGGGTGAAACGTTCGCCGAGGGTGTCCTCCAGTCGCGCGTCCTTGCCGCCGTCGACGGAGATCACCAGGTCGCCCAGTTCCCGGAGGTGTCCCGGGTTCGGTGTCGCGACGACCAGCAGCCCGTCCGCGGTCAGGACCCGGTGGAACTCCGGGGCGTTGCGGGGCGCGAAGACGTTGAGGACGAGTGACGCGCTCGAATCCGCCACCGGCCAGGGTTCCCACAGATTCCACACGGCCGCGCCCGCGCGCGCGTGCGCGCGGGCGGCCCGGCGCAGGGCGACGGCGGAGACGTCGAGCGCCAGTCCGTACGCGTCGGGGACGGCGTCGAGCACATGCGCGAGGTAGTACCCCGTGCCCGCCCCGGCATCGATGACCAACCCGTTCTCGACGTGCTCCGAAGCCACCTTCGCGAGGGCGTCGGCGAGAGGCAGATAAGCACCGGAAGCAAGGAGGTCGACGCGGGCCGCGACCATCGGCGCGGTGTCCGCCGTGCCGGCCGGGATGCGCGCATGCAGAAGATTGACGTAACCCTGCTTCGCTACGTCGAACGAGTGGCCCCGGTCGCAACGCACCGTGCGCTCGGTTGACCCGACCGGGTCACCGCAGACCGAACACCGCAAGGACCGGACGATCGCCGGTGGCAGGGGGTCATGGCCGGAAACTCGCGCGTTCATGGATCTATTCGACCACGAGGTTTCGCAACCGGACAGAACGCACCAGGTCACCGGAAACCTGGCCGTAACAACGCCGTACCGACAGTTCACGCGGGTGAAACCTGAATCGCCGCCCGAGGAAACACCGCGGTCCAAAAATTCCTGCGCAGTACACCCCAGGCACGGGAGGAAGATTGTGCTGAACGCAGGAGACACCGCATGGGTGTTGATCAGCGCCGCGCTGGTCATGCTCATGACACCGGGACTGGCGTTCTTCTACGGCGGCATGGTCCGCGCGAAGAGCGTCCTGAACATGTTGATGATGAACTTCATCGCGCTCGCCGTAGTCGGTGTCCTCTGGACGCTGTACGGCTTCACGATGGCGTTCGGCAACGACATCGGCGGAGGATTGCTCGGTAACTTCGACTTCGCCGGTCTCTCGACCATCTCCGGCAAACTCGCCGGGTTCGCGACGGCGGCGACCGACACCGCGCCCGAGGTCGCCTGGCCGGGCGGTTCCGCGCTGCCGCTGTTCGCCTTCGTGATGTTCCAGCTGATGTTCGCGATCATCACGCCCGCGCTGATCTCCGGTGCCATCGCCGACCGCGCCAAGTTCTGGGGCTGGACGCTGTTCGTCGCGGTGTGGGTGACCATCGTGTACTTCCCGGTCGCGCACTGGGTGTTCTCGTTCGACGGCTTCATCGGCCCCGACTCGGTCGGCGGCTGGATCGCCAACCAGCTCAAGGCGCTCGACTTCGCCGGTGGTACCGCGGTCCACATCAACGCCGGTGCGGCGGGCCTGGCGCTCGCGATCGTGCTCGGCAAGCGCAAGGGCTGGCCGAAGGGCACCGGACGTCCGCACAACGTGCCGTTCGTCATGCTGGGTGCCGCGCTCCTGTGGTTCGGCTGGTACGGCTTCAACGCCGGTTCGGCACTGGGCGCCAACGACCTCGCCGCGGTGGCGTTCACCAACACCACCGTCGCGACCGGGGCCGCGGTGCTGGGCTGGCTGATCGTCGAGCAGATCAAGATCGGCAAGCCGACCATGCTCGGTGCCGCCTCCGGTGCCATCGGCGGTCTCGTCGCGATCACTCCCGCGGCCGGCTTCGTCAGCCCGCTGGGCTCCATCGCCATCGGTCTCATCGCCGGCGTCCTGTGCGCGCTGGCGATCGGCCTCAAGTTCCGCTTCGGTTTCGACGACTCCCTCGACGTCGTCGGTGTCCACCTCGTGGGTGGTCTCGTCGGCACGCTGCTCATCGGTTTCTTCGGCACCACCAGCGTCAACTCGGCCGGTGTCGACGGCCTCTTCTACGGTGGCGGCATCGGGCAGCTCGGCATCCAGGCCGCCGCGGCCGGTGTCGTGCTCGCCTACTCGTTCGTGCTGACCTTCGTCATCGGCTGGGTGATCAAGAAACTCGGCGGGTTCCGTGTCAGCGCGGAGGACGAGGTCAGTGGTATCGATGAGGCCCAGCACGCGGAGAGTGCGTACGACTTCACCGGTTCGGGCGGTGGTCTCGGCCAGCCGAGCTCCATCCCGGTCAAGGCGTCCACCGGAAACGCGGCCACGAAACTCGAGGAGAGCAAGGCATGAAGCTGATCACCGCGATCGTGAAGCCGTTCACGCTCGACGACGTCCGCTCCGCGCTGGAGCAGCTGGGCGTGCTCGGCATGACGGTCAGCGAGGTGCAGGGCTACGGCAGGCAGAAGGGCCACACCGAGGTCTACCGGGGTGCCGAGTACTCCGTGGACTTCGTGGCGAAGCTGCGGGTCGAGGTCGTCACCGACGATTCCAACGTCGAGAAGGTGCTCGACGCGATCACCACGGCCGCCCACACCGGCAAGATCGGTGACGGCAAGATCTGGGTGACGCCGGTGGAGACGGTCATCCGGGTACGTACCGGCGAGCGCGGCTCGGACGCCCTATAGGCGTCACGGATGGCCGACGGGGGTGAACTGGTCAAGGCCACCGAGCGGTTGCTCGAGGGCAGGCACGGAAGGCTGGGAGCGTCCGCGTTGCGGGCGGCCCTGGTCGACCTCTACGAATTCTGGTTGGGCAAGGGCGCTTCGGCGGCCGGCGTCGACACCGCTGAACCCGGTGTCGCGCTGGCCGCCGTCGGCGGCCTGGGGCGCAGCGAGCTGGTGCCCTTCTCCGATCTCGACCTTTTGTTGCTGCACAACGGAAACTCGCGGGTCGGCGAGATCGCCGACGCGATCTGGTACCCGTTGTGGGACGCCAAGATCGGCCTCGACCACTCGGTGCGCACTCCGGGTGAGGCGCTGAAGGTGGCGTCCGAGGATCTGCGGACTGCGATGGGGCTGCTCGACATCCGCCACATCGCCGGGGACGCCGAGATCACCGCCAGGCTGGCGGCCGCGGCGCGGGAGCAGTGGCGGCGGACCGCCCGGAAACGGATGGACGAACTGTTTGACGCGGTGCGTCAGCGCTGGGCCCGCAGTGGCGAGATCGCGCAATCCGCCGAGCCGGATCTCAAGCACGGCCGGGGCGGGCTTCGCGATTTCGCCGTCTTGGAAGCGCTGGCGGCGGCACAGCTGACGGCGAGACCCGGCGAGGAACTACTGGCGGCGAAGAGCCTGCTGCTCGACGTCCGGACGGAACTGCGCCGGGAACTGCGCCGTGAGCGCGACATCCTCAGCGCGCCGGAGGCGGAGACGGTCGCGGCCGAGCTCGGGTTCGGTGACCGGTTCACCTTGGCACGCAAGCTTTCCGGTGTCGGCAGGACGATCGCGTACGCGGTGGACGTGGCGCTCCGGTCCACTGTGGAACCGCCGAAGGCGCGGTTCGGGCGGCGGCCGGTGCGGACGCCACTCGACGAGGGTGTCGTCCTGCACGGGAACGAGGTCGCGCTGGCGCGGGACGCGGTGCCCGCCAAGGACCCGGCCTTGCTGCTGCGGGTGGCCGCGGCGTCGGCGCGGGTCCGGAAGCCCATCGCGCACGGGACCCTGCGGGCGCTCGCCGAAACCGCGCCGGAACTGCGTGCGCCCTGGCCCGCCGACGCCCTCAAGGCACTGGTGGAACTGCTCGGCGCGGGCGAGGGACTCGTCGACGCCGTGGAGGCGCTGGACCGCACCGGCCTGTGGGCGCGCCTGTTCCCCGAATGGGGGGCGGTGCGGGATCTCCCGCCGAGGTCGCCGGTGCATTCCTGGACCGTCGACCGGCATCTCGTGCGTGCCGCGGTCGAGGCGTCGAAACTGACGACCACCGTGTCGCGGCCGGATCTGCTGCTGATCGGTGCGCTGCTGCACGACATCGGCAAGGGACGCGACGCGGACCATTCCGAACTCGGCGCCAAGATCAGCGCCCAGGTGGCGGCCCGGCTCGGGCTGACGGACGCCGATTCGGCGCTGGTCGCGGCCATGGTCCGGCATCACCTGCTGCTGCCGCACACCGCGACGCGGCGGGACATCAGCGATTCCGCCACGATCCAGCGGGTGACGAAGACCCTCGACGAGAACCTCGTCCTGCTGGAACTGCTGCACGCCCTGACGACGGCCGATTCACTGGCCACCGGACCGGGCGTGTGGACCGACTGGAAGGCGCGCCTGCTCGCCGAACTCGTGTCCGGTTGCGAAGAAGCGTTGCACGGCAAGGGTTTCGTGCCGCCGGAGCCGATGGGTGCCGAACAGCGGGAACTCGTCGCCGAGGCCGTCGCTTCCGGCCGTGGCGAGGTGCGCATCACCGCTGCGGGCAAGGTCGTGACCGTGGTGCTGGCGGTCCCGGCCCGTGCGGAACTGCTGGCACCCGCGGCAGGCGTGCTCGCGCTGAACTCGCTCGAGGTCCACGCGGCGGTGCTGCGCGGGCACGACGGGGGACGGGCGGGCGTGTTCACGGCGTCGCCGAAGTTCGGCTCGCTGCCCGACGTCACCCTGCTGCGTGAGCAGTTCGCGCGGGCGGTGGCCGGGACGTTGCCGCTCACCCAGCGGCTCGCGGCGAAGGAACGCGACTACGGCGGAGGGGAGACGCCGTCGGCGGGAGCGAAGGTGATCTGGTTCGACGAAGAGACCAGCGGGCACGACACGGTCGTGGTCGAACTACGGGCCGCGAACCGGATCGGGCTGCTGTACCGGGTCGCGGGCGCGCTGCGCCGGTGCGAGGCCGAGGTGCGCTGGGCGAAGGTGGCCACGCTCGGTGGCGCCGTCGTCGACTCGTTCGCCGTCGCGCCGCGGACGGGCCGCGTCGACCAGGAGTGGCGGTCGAAGATCGAAGCCGCGCTGCTGGCGGCCGCTTCTTGATCGTTTGGTGACGTCGGGCGCCGGGTAAGCCGAGTCATGCCCGATCCCACCCTGCTCGCGCTGGGATCCGCCCTCTGTTACGGATTCGTCGACTTCACGGGCGGGCTCCTGGCCAGGCGGGCCGACTTCGCCGCCGTCGCGTTCGCCGGCCAGGTGGGCGGTTTCGTGTTCATGCTCGGCACCGTACTGCTGCTCCCGACGGCGGATCCGTCGCTGCCGGACCTCGGGTGGGGCGCGGCCTCCGGCTTCGGCACGGCCGTCGGCATGGTCTTCCTCTATCGCGGGCTGATCGGCGGGGCGATGAGCATCGTGGTGCCGATCAGCGCGGTGGGCAGCGTGACGCTGCCCGTACTCGTCGGCGTGACCCTGCTTGGCGAGCGTCCCTCGGTGCCCGGTTCGCCGGGATCGGGCTGGCGGTCATAGCGCTGGGGGCCGTTTCGCGTTCCGGCGCGGGCGACGCGGAAGGCGCGAAGCCCGCGGTCCGGGACGCGCTGATCGCCAGCGCCGGATTCGCCGTCTAGTATCTCGCGCTGGCGCAGGCGGCACCGGAAGCCGGTCTCTGGCCGGTAGTGGCGAGCAGGCTGGCGGCGACCGCGGCGATCCTCGCGATCGTCATCCGGAGGGGGAACGGTGTGCGGCTGCCGTGGCGCTTCGCCGCCGGCTCGGCGGCGAATGGCTGCTTCGCCGCGTTGTCGCTGGTTCTGTATCTCCTCGCCACTCGTCAGGGGCTGACCACGATCGCGGTGGTGCTGGCGTCGTTCTATCCGGTCGTGCCGGTCGTCCTCGGCATCGTGGCACTGCGTGAGCGGCCGGGGCCGGTGCGATCCGCGGGATTGGTCCTGGCGGCGGCCGCGGTGGTGCTGCTCGGCTACGGCTGACCGGGGACCGGGGTGTCGCGCGAATCGCGGAGGGTAGCGGTGGCAGGATGTGCGCGGTCGAGACCCGAAGGAGCCGGAGGGGCGGTGAGCACGTGCTCGACCACGAGCAGGACCCGCCCGGACCGCAGCGGATCACGCTTCCGCCGACGGTCGTGGCCTCCCATCTCCGTGCGTGCGCGGACGACCTCGCCGTCTCCCTCACCGCGTCCGGTCCCGCCGCGACCGTGCCCGAACTGCTCAAGGTGGTCCGGCACCTCGTCGCGGGTCAGCAGGCGCTCGCCATCGCGCTCGAAGGCATGGCAGGCAGGGTCGAAGTAGGCGGCGAAGGCGCGCTGGCCACCGCTCCGATGATCGACGTCGAGGTCGTCGCCGAAGTACTCCGTGCGGCGGCCACCGCTGTCGACTGTTCGGCCGAGGCACTGGCCGAATCCCGCCCGTCATTCGAATGTGTGAGCGAATCCGTCGCCCCTGACACCCGTTTGTAGCTGTCCCGCCCCTTCGGCGCGTCGATACGCTGACCAGGCGGAGGTGGGCGATGCGAGCGGTGTGGAAAGGCACGATCGGATTCGGGACCTACGCCATTCCGGTGAAGGCGTACAGCGCGACCGAGGCGCACGACATCCCCCTCCATCAGGTGCACGAGCCCGACGGCGGCAGGGTGCGGGTGAAGTGGGTCTGCGAGGTCGACGGCGCCGAGGTGCCCACGGCCGAGATCGCCAAGGGATATCCCGTCCCCAACGGCGACGTCGTCCTGCTGGCCGCCGGGGATTTCGCGTCGCTGCTCCCGCCGACCACCCAGTCGATGGACGTCGTCGGCTTCACCCCGGCCGAGCAGGTCGACCCGATGTACTTCGCGCGCAGCTACTACCTCGAACCGGAGCCGTCAGGCACCAAGCCGTACGTGCTGTTGAGCGAGGCGCTGCAGCAGTCCGGGCGGATCGCGATCGTGAAGGTGACCTTGCGGCAGCGCGAAACGCTCGGCGCGCTCCGTGTGCGGGACCAGGTGATCCTGCTCGAGACGATGCTGTGGCCCGGCGAGATCCGGCGTCCCGACTTCCCGTTCCTGCACGAGGACGTCGACCTGCGGCGCGGGGAACTGCGGAACGCGGTCTCGCTGATCGAGGACCTCACCCAGGATTTCGACCCCGGCCGGTACACCGATCACTACCGCGAGGCGCTCGAAGCACTCATCCAGGCCAAGCTGGACGGCGACGACGTCCTGCGGCCGACCGCCGCCGAACAGGCCGAAGGCGTGACGCGGCTGCTGGCGGCATTGCAGCAGGGCCCGGTCGAGAAAGCCCAGGAAGCGGCGGACAAGGCGCGCCAGGCGCGGACGCGGGCGAAACGGGCTGCGTCGTCGGGGTCATCGGCGTCGTCGGCCAAGTCCAGTTGAGTAGATCTACTCAGGGGGAGTTGGGGGTCTTCACGCTGCCGTGACCCCAGGGTGACCGGGCATGGTTATGGCATCGCGCGGAGAGAGCGCGGGCAGCGAATCGCCTGGTACTGGGGGTCCGGCGATACCGAGTCCCGCGAAGCTCGCCAAGTGTGCTTACGGTCGGCTCGCGGGGAGGCGAGCCTTCCGTAGGGGCTCCGGTACCGGTCTGCGAGGGGCGATCGGTCCCGGAGCCCTGTTTTGTGTTCGTGCGCTAGAAGTATGGACATGGACAAGCCGTGGCCGGCGCCGCCGACTTCTGCTCCGGCGAGATGGAGATGCGCCGCCACAGCCCGGCCACCCCGTGGTCCGAGCGCGTCATCCTCCACCTGTACTGGCTCGTCTCCGGCTACGGCCTTCGCGCCCTCAGGACCCTGGCGGTCCTCATCGCCGTCGTAGGCACGAGCATGTGGCTAGGCGGCTTTAGGACCACGCCCGCCTTCGGGGATACCTTGATCTACGTCGCTCGGAGAGGTCCTGCGGCTGGTCACGCGCGTCCTCGGGCCGCTGCTGCTCGGCCTGGCCCTGCTGGCCGTCCGCAACCGCGTCAAACGCTGACCTCGGACACCGACTACCCTGGAAAGCCGCCGGTCCGTACCGGCACGCCACAACGACCCAGCTGGAGCGTGCACACCCGTGTTCGACACCCTCTCCGATCGGCTCACGTCCGCCCTGCAGACCCTGTCTCGCAAGGGCAGGCTCTCCGACGCCGACATCGACGCCACCGCGCGTGAGATCCGTATCGCGCTGCTCGAGGCGGATGTCGCGCTGTCGGTGGTCAAGGACTTCATCGCCCGGATCAAGGAGCGCGCCAAGGGCGCCGAGGTGCACGGCGCGCTGAACCCGGCGCAGCAGGTCATCAAGATCGTCAACGAGGAACTCGTCACCATCCTCGGCGGCGAGACCAGGCGGCTCACCTTCGCGAAGAACCCGCCGACGGTCATCATGCTCGCGGGTCTGCAGGGTGCCGGTAAGACGACGCTCGCGGGCAAGCTCGCGATGTGGCTGAAGAAGCAGGGCCACGCGCCGATGCTGGTCGCCTGCGACCTCCAGCGCCCCAACGCGGTCACGCAGCTGCAGGTCGTCGGTGAGCGGGCAGGCGTCGCGGTCTTCGCGCCCGAGCCCGGCAACGGCGTCGGCGACCCGGTCGACGTCGCCCGCCGCGCCATCGACGAGGCCAAGCGCGCCCAGCACGACATCGTCCTGGTCGACACGGCCGGCCGTCTCGGTGTCGACGAAGAGCTGATGAAGCAGGCCGCGGACATCCGCGACGCCGTCTCGCCGGACGAGACGCTGTTCGTCGTCGACGCGATGATCGGTCAGGACGCGGTCACCACGGCCGAGGCGTTCCGCGACGGCGTCGGCTTCACCGGTGTCGTGCTCACCAAGCTCGACGGTGACGCCCGCGGTGGTGCCGCGCTGTCGGTCCGCCAGGTCACCGGCCAGCCGATCCTGTTCGCCTCCAACGGTGAGAAGCTCGAAGACTTCGACCTCTTCCACCCGGACCGGATGGCCAGCCGGATCCTCGGCATGGGCGACGTGCTCAGCCTCATCGAGCAGGCCGAGGAGCACTTCGACCAGGAGAAGGCCGAGCAGACCGCGGCCAAGCTCGGCAGCGGCCAGCTCACCCTCGAAGACTTCCTCGAGCAGATGCTCGCGGTCCGCAAGATGGGCCCGATCGGCAACCTGCTCGGCATGCTGCCCGGCGCCGGGCAGATGAAGGACCAGCTCTCGCAGGTCGACGACAAGCAGCTCGACAAGCTGCAGGCGATCATCCGCGGGATGACCCCCGCCGAGCGGGCCGACCCGAAGATCATCAACGCCTCGCGCCGGGTCCGGATCTCGAAGGGCTCCGGTGTCGCCGTCCGCGACGTCAACGACCTGGTCAACCGGTTCTTCGAAGCGCGCAAGATGATGGCGCAGATGGCGGGACGGTTCGGCTTCGGCGGCGGCGGAGGCGGCGGCAGCAAGAACCGCAAGGGCAAGAAGGGGAAGAAGGGCAAGGGGCGCGGCCCGACGCAGCCCAAGGTCCGCGGCGGTTTCCCCGGCGGTATGCCGATGCTGCCCCCGGGCGGCGGGATGCCCGGTGGCGGGATGCCCGACCTTTCGCAGCTCGGCGGCATGAACGACGTACCCGGGTTCGACCCGAAGAAGTTCAAGCTGCCGAAGGACAAGTAGCCCGTGGAGGCGCTGCACCTGGCCGGTGTCGTCCTGCCGGACGGCGAGCGTCGCGAGCTGTGGGTCACCGGCGGCCGGATCACGACCGAACCGGTCGCCGGAGCGGAAACCGTGGTCCGGGAAGGCTTTCTGGTCCCCGGGCTGGTCGACGCGCACTGTCACCCCGGGATCGGTGTCGGCGGCGCGACCACGCTCGAAGAGGCGACCGAGCAGGCGATCACGGATCGCGACGCCGGGACGCTGCTGATCCGCGACTGTGGTCTGCCCATCGACGTCCGGCCGTTGCAGGAACGGGCCGATCTGCCGCGGATCATCCGCGCCGGACGGCATATCGCCCTGCGCAAGCGCTACATCCCCGGCCTCGGGATCGAACTCGAAGACCCTGCCGAGCTGCCGAAGGCGGTCGCCGAGCAGGCCCGGGACGGTGACGGCTGGGTCAAACTCGTCGGCGACTGGATCGACCGCGGCGCCGGCGACCTCGCGCCGCTCTGGCCCGACGACGTCCTCGCCGAGGCCATCGCCGTCGCGCACGCCGAGGGCGCCAAGGTGACGGCGCACGTGTTCGGCCAGGCCGCGATGCCGGGTCTGATCGACGCGGGGATCGACTGCCTCGAACACGGCACGGAACTCTCGGCGGACCAGCTGGGTGTCCTCGCCGAACGCGGGATCGCGCTCGTGCCGACGCTGATCAACATCGAGAACTTCCCCGGCATCGCGGACAAGGCGGGCAAGTACCCGGTGTACGCGGACCACATGCGGGCGCTGCACGCCGGCGTGGGGGAGATGGTCTCGACGGCGATCGAGGCGGGTGTCGGAGTGTACGCGGGAAGCGACGCGGGCGGCCTGGTCGAGCACGGCAGGCTCGTCGACGAGATCGAGGCGCTGCACAAGGCGGGCATGTCCGCGGAGCAGGCGCTGGCATCGGCTTCGTGGGCGGCCCGCGAATGGCTCGGCGTGCCGGGAATCGTCGACGGCGCTTCGGCCGATCTGCTCGTCTACCCGTCCGACCCGCGTGAGGATCTCGCGGTGCTCCGCCATCCGAGCCACATCGTCCTGCGTGGCAAGATCTACGCCTGACCCGACTCCACCGGTGACCGGAGCGGCACTTAGCGTGGAGGCGTGGTGGACGACGGGCAGGCTCGCGAGCGTTTGGTGCTCGGAGCGCACTGGGGCTTCGTAGCGTTCTTCGCGGGCATCGCCGGATACCACCTCGTCACGCTCGTCATGAGCTTCCTGATGTCAGGCCGCTTCGGCGGCTACGACCCGCTGGAACTGCGTGACGTCGGCCCGCTGCTGATCCTCGCGTTCCTGCCCACCCTCGTGCTCGGACTCGGTCCGGTGGTGGGCTCTCGCGTGTGGGGCCAAGGACTCCGCGCGGACTTCGGGCTCAAGCCAACCTGGCGCGACGTCCGGATCGGGCTCGCCTGCGGGGCCGCCGCGCTCGCCGCCGGCTATCTCCTCAACCTGCTCCTGCTCGCCGTCTACGGGACCGACAGCGACGACAGGACCTTCTCCGACGTCTCGCCCGGCCCGATCACCGAACTGTCGGGCACCACCGACGGCGACACGATCTGGCTGGTACTGGCCGCGGTCATCGTCGTCCTCGCCGCTCCGGTCACCGAAGAGCTGCTCTTCCGCGGCACACTGTGGAACGCGATGGGCTTCCACCGCCTGCCTTCCTGGGTGATCCTGCTGGTCACCGCGCTGGTGTTCGCCCAGTTGCACGGGGAGGCCGCGCGCACGATCGCGTTGTTCGGCCAGGGCATCGCCATCGGCCTCGCCCGTTACCTGTCCGGCCGGGTGAGCGCGTCCGTGATCGCGCACGCCGCCAACAACCTCCCACCGGCTGTATTGCTCTTCGCGGCGCGGTGATCGCCGGTCCAGGCGGTTAGAGTCTTTGAGTAACCGAACGATCACCGGAGGATCGGCGTGACCGTATCTCAGCCCAGGGAGCCGATCCCGGAGGCGGCGCCGGACGAGCTCACTGCCGGAGGTGAGGTGGCCGCGCCCGACACGCCACCGCCGCATCGCTGGGGGTTCGGGGCCTTCCTCCTGGTGGAAGCCGTCCTGCTGGCGTCGGCGGCGTTCATCAGCGTCCTGCTCGGCGACGTCCAGCCCGGTCAGCCCCTGCCGATGCGCATGGTGCTGCTGGGCACCATGGTGCCGACGATGATCGCCGCCGGGGTCGCGCTGCTGATCACCCGCCTGCGCGGCAACGGCCCCTTCACCGACCTGCGGATCGGCTGGAGCTGGGCCGACGTCAAGGTCGGTCTCAAACTCGGTGTGCTCGGCCTCGGGTTCACCTCGCTCGCCGCCTACGTCTGGACACAGGTCGTCGGCAACGAGAACGCGACCTCGGCGATCAGCGCGCTGGTGGAGGACCGGCGGATGTCGGTCTCGGCGGCCGTGGTCATGTTCATCTACCTGTGGCTGGTCGGGCCGATCTGCGAGGAGATCATCTACCGCGGCCTCCTGTGGGGCGCGGTGGAACGGCTGACGTGGCGCACCGAACGCTGGGGGAGGATCGCGGCGTTCCTGGTCTCCACGGCCGTTTTCGCGGCGAGCCACCTCGAACCGCTGCGCACCACGTTGCTGCTGGTGATCGCGATCCCGATCGGGCTGGCCAGGGTGTTCACCGGACGGCTGCTCGGCAGCGTGGTCGCCCATCAGGTGAACAACTTCCTCCCGGCCGTGACGATCCTGCTGGCCTCGCTCGGGATAGCCGCGTTCTGACGGCCGATCGGCGTCTGGCAGAATGTACGCTTGCCTGCTCTGGCCGGACCCTCTCACCGCGCCCGAGCTCACCCTTCGGGTGTGCGCAGCCGTGTCCCCACTCGGCGGGCGTGCGCCTTCCACATGCATCAGAGAGAACTGAGGAGTACCCACACCCGTGGCCGTCAAGATCAAGCTGCAGCGTCTCGGCAAGATCCGTGCGCCGTACTACCGCATCATCGTCGCCGACGCGCGCACCCGCCGTGATGGCAAGGCCATCGAGACGATCGGCAAGTACCACCCCAAGGAAGAGCCGAGCTTCATCGAGGTCGACACCGAGCGGGCCCAGCACTGGCTGTCCGTCGGTGCCCAGCCGACCGAGCCGGTCCAGCGCATCCTCGAGATCACCGGTGACTGGCAGAAGTTCAAGGGCCTGCCGGGCGCCGAAGGCACCCTGAAGGTCGCCGAGCCGAAGCCGTCGAAGCAGGACCTGTTCAACGCCGCGCTCGCCGCCGCCGGTGACTCGGCCTCCGCCGAGGCCACCACGCCGAAGAAGAAGTCCGCCCCGAAGAAGGCCGAAGCCGACAAGGCCGAGGCCGCCGAGGGTGACAAGGCCGAGGCGTGAGCTTCCTCGCTGACTCCCTCGAGCACCTGGTGCGCGGGATCGTCGACAACCCGGACGAGGTCCGGGTCGAGCTGCTGACCACACGCCGTGGCCGCACGCTCGAGGTGCACGTGCACCCCGACGATCTCGGCAAGGTGATCGGCCGGGGTGGTCGCACCGCGACCGCCCTGCGCACCGTCATGGGCGGCATCGGTGGCCGCGGCGTCCGGGTGGACGTCGTCGACACCGATCGCTGACCAAGGACTGAACGGGATGGACGTCGTAGTAGGCCGGATCGCCAAGGCGCACGGAATCCGCGGGGAACTCGCGGTGGACGTGCGCACGGACTCGCCGGAACAGCGGTTCGCGGTCGGTTCGGCCGTCACGACGAAGCTGCGTGACGGCAGCAGCAGAAACCTCACCATCGCAGCCGCCCGCGAACACAGCGGGCGGCTGCTGGTGCGTTTCGAAGAGGTCCTGACCAGGGACGTCGCGGAGACCCTCCGCGGCGCGCTGCTGATCGCCGACACCTCGACGCTGCCGCCGACCGAAGACCCCGACGAGTTCTACGACCACGAACTCGAAGGCCTGCGGGCCGAACTCACCGACGGCACGGTCGTCGGCAAGGTGCTCGAAATCGTGCACTCGCCAGCCGGCGAGCTGCTGTCGATCGAGCACGACGGCCGCGAGGTGCTGGTGCCGTTCGTGAAGGCGATCGTCCCGGCGGTCGACGTCCCGGGTGGCCGCGTCGTCCTCGACCCGCCGGAAGGCCTGCTGGACGCCTGATGCGCCTCGACGTAGTCACGATCTTCCCCGAGTACCTCGACCCGCTCCGCGCCGCGCTGCTCGGGCGCGCGATCGATCGCGGCCTCATCGAGGTCGGCGTGCACGACCTGCGGGACTGGACACACGACGTCCACCGCGCCGTCGACGACGCGCCGTACGGCGGCGGGCCCGGCATGGTGATGAAACCGCAGATCTGGGGCCCCGCCCTGGACGACGTCTGCGGCGAGAACACCCGCCTCGTGGTCCCGACCCCCGCCGGACGGCCGTTCACCCAGGCCATGGCCCACCAGTACGCCGCCGAGGAGCACCTGGTGTTCGCGTGCGGCCGCTACGAGGGCATCGACCAACGCGTGATCGACGACGCCGCGCGGCGGATGCCCGTCGACGAGGTCTCCATCGGCGACTACGTGCTGGTCGGCGGCGAGGCCGCGGTACTGGTGATGGTCGAGGCCGTCGTCCGGCTGCTGCCCGGAGTCCTCGGCAACGCGCGCTCCGCCGAAGAGGACTCGTTCTCCGACGGGCTGCTCGAAGGCCCCAGCTACACCCGGCCGGAGGTCTGGCGCGACCTGGCCGTACCGGACGTCCTGCGCTCGGGAAACCACGCGCTGATCGACCGCTGGCGCCGTGACCAGGCGCTGGAACGCACCGTACGGCGCAGACCCGAACTGGTCGGGCAACTGCCGGAAGGTAGTCTCGACAAGCACGATCTCGCCGTCCTCGAGCGGCTGCACGAGGACACCGGCCAGGCCGGGTCAACCGCCTGAGACCTGGTCTGCAATACTTGACAGGTTGGCGTGAGTGGACGCGCGGCTTCGCAGCCGGCGCCGTACACCGGAACGCCATCAGCCCCCGGGTAGGTCGCAGTGCCCGACACTGCGCGCCCAAGCTGCACGTAAGCCATACGAAGACGAGGACGGACCACCGATGAACACCCTGGACGCGCTGGACGCGCAGTCACTGCGTTCCGACATCCCGGACTTCCGACCGGGCGACACGCTCAAGGTTCACGTCCGCGTCATCGAGGGCAACCGCGAGCGCAACCAGATCTTCCAGGGCGTCGTGCTGCGTCGCCAGGGCGGCGGCATCCGCGAGACCTTCACGGTCCGCAAGGTGTCGTTCGGCATCGGCGTGGAGCGCACCTTCCCGGTGCACTCGCCGAACATCGCCGAGGTCGAGGTCTTCAAGCGCGGTGACGTCCGCCGGGCGAAGCTCTACTACCTCCGCGAGCTGCGCGGCAAGGCCGCCAAGATCAAGGAACGCCGCGAAAACCGCGAGACGACCTCCGCCAAGTAGGTAGCCGCACGGTTACCGGTAACCTGGCGTCGTGGTCGAACCCGTGTCCCAGAACACCTCCGAAGACGAGCCCGATCGCCCCGAAGAGGAGCGTCCTACCAGGGCCTCCCGACGGGGCCGATCCGGCTCCAAGAAATTCGGCAAGGTCAACAAGAAGCGGTCGTTCTGGAAGGAACTGCCGATCCTGATCGTCGTCGCACTCGTGCTGACGATCTTGATCCAGCAGTTCCTCGCCAAGGTCTACATGATCCCCTCGGGGTCGATGGAGACCACGCTGCACGGCTGCGCGGGATGCACGGGCGACCGGATCCTGGTCGACCGGATCACGTACGACTTCACCGATCCCGGCCCGGGCGACGTGGTGGTCTTCAAGGGACCGCCCGCCTGGGTCGGTGAGATCGACACGCCGGAGTCCAGCAACATCTTCGTCACCGGATTCCGCACGCTGGGTTCCCTGATCGGGTTCGCGCCGCCGGACGAGCGTGACTTCGTGAAGCGGATCATCGCGACCCCCGGGCAGACGGTGCAGTGCTGCGACCCCCAGAACCGCGTGATCGTGGACGGCAAGGCGCTCGACGAGCCGTACATCCACTGGGAGCCAGGCTCGCAGGTGGACGAGAGCGGCAAGCCCGTCCAGGACACGTTCGCGCCGGTCAAGGTACCTGCCGGATACGTCTGGGTGATGGGCGACAACCGCAACAACTCGAGCGACTCACGGCGCCAGGGCGGCGGCGGGGTCAACGGCGCGATCCCGATCGAGAACATCATCGGCAAGGCGCGGGTCATCGTGCTCCCGCCCGGCCGCTGGGGTGGCGTTTCGGACCACAACCCGCAGGCGAACGCCCAGCCGGTGGCGCTCGGTGCGCCCGCCTGGCAGCAGGGGCTTCCCCTTGGCGTCGGTGTCGCCGCGGCATGGCCCGTGCTCTTCTTCGGCAGGCGGATGTCGGCCGGAGTGCGCAAGGCGGTCGACCGGAGGCGGTAAGGCCTTGAGAGTTCCTGTACCGCTCACACCGGCCGAGCCGCTTCGGCCGCCGCGGGCAGTGGTGCGTGGCGACCTCTTCTGGGGGTTGCAGGGCGCGCTGGACCGGCGGGGCCTCGGGCCCGTCGCCGGAGTCGACGAGGCAGGGCGCGGTGCTTGCGCCGGCCCGCTCGTCGTGGCCGCCTGCGTCCTGCGTCCGGGTGACGCCGCCCGCCTGCCCGAGCTCACCGACTCGAAGGTGCTCACGGCCAAGGCTCGCGATCGCGTGTACGACCGGGTCGTCCAGCGTGCCGTCGACTACTCGGTCATCGTCGTTCCCGCGGCCGAGATCGACCTGTTCGGGATCCACGTCATGAACCTCGAAGGCATGCGGCGCGCCGTCTCGGCGCTGCGGACCACGCCCGGCTACGTCCTGACCGACGGATTCCGCGTGTCCGGGCTGCCCGCCCCGAGCATCCCGGTGCTCAAAGGGGACAAGGCCGTCGCGTGCGTGGCGGCGGCGTCGGTGCTGGCGAAGGTCACCCGGGACCGGATCATGGGCGACCTGCACGACGTCCACCCGCATTACGGTTTCGACGTGCACAAGGGCTACAGCACCACCGACCACAGCGCGGCACTGAACACTCACGGTCCGAGCCCGGTCCATCGCTGGTCGTACACGAACGTGGCCACCGTGGCCGCCGCACACCGCGTGCCACCACCGCATCCGGTGGTGCTGACCGTCGCGGCACTGGAAAACCCGAGCGTGCCGATACGTGCCCTCGGCCCGTACGTGGGTAACAATGAACG
Organism: Amycolatopsis sp. NPDC000009; assembly: GCF_055563465.1. NCBI lineage: Bacteria > Bacillati > Actinomycetota > Actinomycetes > Pseudonocardiales > Pseudonocardiaceae > Amycolatopsis > Amycolatopsis sp. NPDC000009. Next base: position 151,473 of record NZ_JBVHDI010000003.1, on the reverse strand, counting down.
CTCCGCCGCTGGAACAGCAGCAAAATCGCGAGGAGGGGCGCGGATTTCATGAGCGCAGAGGATCTCGAGAAGTACGAGACCGAGATGGAGCTCTCGCTTTACCGCGAGTATCGCGACATAGTCGGCCAGTTCTCGTACGTGGTGGAGACCGAGCGGCGGTTCTATCTGGCCAACGCCGTCGACGTGCAGGTGCGCGACGGCGGCGGTGAGGTGTACTTCGAGGTCCGCATGTCCGACGCGTGGGTCTGGGACATGTACCGGCCCGCGCGGTTCGTCAAGCACGTCCGGGTCATCACGTTCAAGGACGTCAACGTCGAAGAACTCGACAAACCGGATCTCCGGCTGCCGGAAGACGGGCCGTTCTCCGGCTGATCTTCGGAAAGTACGTGAAGGCCCCCTTCGCCGCGTGAAGGGGGCCTTCACGTATCTCCTGGCCGCCTACCACACCCCACCGACGATTCCGGCCGGTGAGCTCCCACGACGGCCGAACCATCCACAACACACCGGTTGTCCACAGGCGGCGAAATCAGCTCTGTCCGTCGCCCCCTCACCCTGGCAGCGTTGATCGCACACGCACCGTGACGATCGCTGAGGGGGATCGAGATGACGAGCACGGCCGAACAGCCGCCCGCCGGGGCACCACATATCGAACTGGGCAGATGGGGCGAGGAGCTCGCGGTCCAGCATCTGGAAAAGACGGGCTATGTCGTCCTGAGCCGCAATTGGCGTTGCCGTGACGGCGAACTGGATCTCATCGCGACCGACACCAAACGCCTCGTCTTCTGCGAGGTGAAGACGAGGAGCGGGGTGGGGTTCGGCACGCCCGCCGAGGCGGTGACCCCGGACAAGGCGGACCGCATCCGCCGTCTCGCGTACCAATGGCAGCGGCAGTTCATGCTCCGCTGGTGTCCCGTCCGCTACGACATCATCGCGATCGTCGCCCGGCCCGACGCGAAGCCCAAGGTGCGGCATATCAAGGCGGCGTTCTGAATGGCGCTGGCGAGGGCCTGGTCCGTCGCGTTGCTCGGCGTCGAAGGCAGGATGATCGAGATCGAGGCCGACATCGGCGGTGGCTCGCCGAAGGTGACGATGGTCGGGCTGCCCGACACAGGGCTGAAAGAGGCCAAGGACAGGGTCCGCTCCGCCGTCCGTAATTCGGGGCGGACCTGGCCGGACGAGCGGGTGATCCTCGGTCTCTCACCGGCGAATCTGCCGAAGGTGGGGTCCGGTTACGACCTGGGGATCGCGGCGGCGGTCATGGCCGGGACGGGGTCGGTTCCCGCCACGAAGCTGCTGAACACCGTGCTGCTGGGCGAACTCGCCCTCGACGGCCGGGTGCGGGCGGTCCGCGGGGTCCTGCCGGGGCTCCTGGCGGCGCGCAACGCCGGGTACCGGAGGGCCGTCGTCCCCGCCGAGTCGCTGTACGAAGCCGCTCTCGTGGACGGCTTGGAGGTCGGCGGGGTAGCCCGGCTGAGCGAATTCGTGGACTGGCTCAAGGGTGAAGGGGAACTCACCCGCCCCGAGCCGGCCGTCGTCCAGGAGCCGCCGCAGGTGCCCGACCTCGCCGACGTCGTGGGACAGCCGGAAGCGCGGTGGGCACTAGAGGTGGCCGCGGCGGGCGGGCACCACCTGCTCATGACCGGGCCTCCCGGGGTGGGCAAGACGATGCTCGCCAAACGCCTTCCCGGCCTCCTCCCGCGACTGACCGCCGAAGAGTCGCTGCAGGTGACAGCGGTCCATTCGATCGACGGTTCGCTTTCGCGGTCCGAGCCGCTCGTCACCGTGCCGCCGTTCGTCGCACCGCACCACTCGATCAGCGTGCCCGCCCTGATCGGCGGTGGAAGCGGTCTCGCCGTCCCCGGCGCGATCAGCCGCGCGCACCGGGGAATCCTGTTCCTCGACGAGGTGTGCGAATTCGGCCCGGAACGGCTGGAGTCGCTGCGCACGGTGCTCGAAGAGGGCGAAGTGCGGATCGCGAGGGTCAAGGGCGCCGTGCGGTATCCGGCACGGTTCCAACTGGTGCTGGCGACCAATCCCTGTCCCTGCGCTCCGGCGAAAGACGCCGACTGCACGTGCTCCGCGACCGTGCGCAGGCGCTACCTGAGCCGGCTGTCCGGCCCATTACTCGATCGGGTGGATCTGCGTGTTCGGCTGCGCCCGCTTTCCGCGCTCAGCGCGCACCTGAGCGAGCCGCCCGAAGCGTCGGCGGCGGTCCGGGAGCGAGTGCTGGAGGCACGCGAGCGAGCCGGAAAACGCTGGGCGGGGCAAGGCTGGCTCACGAACGCGGAGGTGCCCGGCCCGGCACTGCGCCGTGAGTTCGCGCTGCCGCCGCAGGTCACGGCCTTGCTGGACCGTGCGTTGGAGCGAGGCGCGATCACCGCGCGCGGCGCCGACCGCTGCCTCCGCATCGCCTGGACGCTCGCCGATTTGAAGGGCGCCGACAAGCCGGAGGCGGACGAGGTCGCCGCGGCCCTGAACTTCCGGGAGAGGTCATTCGGATGAGTGAACTCGACGCCGAGCGCATCGCCCGGTCGTATCTCCTGCGCGTGGCCGAGCCACCGGCACCCGCCTTGGCCGATTTCGTCGGTGAACTCGGCCCCGTCGCCGCCGCGGAACGAGTACGAAGCGCCGAGTGCCCGCCGAAGGTGCGTGACGAGACCGCCGCGCGGCGAGCACACGACTACGCCGAGCGGGATCTGGAGCGGGCCGAGGCAGGCGAGGCCCGCCTCGTCATCCCGGAAGACGACGAATGGCCGGCCTGGCCGTTGCTTTCGCTGGCCGTGGCCCAGCGCAGGGGCGTGTCCGGTGTGGCACCTCCGCTGGCGCTGTGGGTACGCGGCCCCGCGAGGCTCGACGAGGCCGTGGACCAGGCGATCGCGATCGTCGGTGCCCGTGCGGCGACCGGGTACGGCGAGCACAACGCGGCCGAGGTGGGCTACCACCTCGCGAGCCGGGGTATCCCGGTGTTCTCAGGGGCGGCGTACGGCATCGACGGCGCGGCCCACCGGGGTGCGCTGAGCGCGGACGGTACGACGGTCGCCCTGCTCGGCTGCGGCGTCGACGTCGGCTATCCGGCCCAGCACGCGACCTTGCTGCGGTCCATCTCGAAGACCGGCGCGGTGGTCAGCGAGTACCCGCCGGGCACGACACCCGCGAGGCATCGCTTCCTGGTCCGGAACAGGCTCATCGCGGCCCTCACCGAAGGGACCGTCGTGGTCGAGGCGGGCAGGCGCAGCGGCGCGCGGAACACCGCGGGGACGGCCGGAGCACTCGGCAAGGTCGTGATGGCCATGCCGGGACCGGTCTCTTCGGGGATGTCCGCCGGCTGCCACGCGCTGATCCGCGAAGGCGAGGCCACGCTGGTGACCTCGGTCGACGAGATCCTCGAGACGGCGGGACGATTCGAGGCGACGGGAGCGGACCCGTCGAAACCGCGCCGCCGCACCGATCAGCTCAGTCCGGATGCGCTGCGAGTGCACGACGCGCTGTCCGATCGGTCGGCGAGGCCCGTGGAACGGCTCGCCGCCGAGTCGGGCATCCCGGTCGAGCGTGTCCGTTCGTTGCTTCCGGCACTCGAACTCGACGGCTTCGCGGAAAGGGGTGACACAGGGTGGCGAAGACGCGCCGCCAAGACCTGACTGGCCTACCCATGAGACGCCATCCCGGCACGATCCGACCACGGACACCGCAACAGGGTGCGGCGATACTTGACCATCCGCCGCACATCGCGCAGCGTGATCGGCATGCCGTCGACCGAAGGGCCCCACGGCACGGGGAAACGTGCCCGCAGACCCGATCTGCGCGCCGCCCGTGCCGCGCTGCCGGAGTCTGTCCGGAAGCTGATCGACGACTACGAGCGGCATCTGTCCCTCGAACGCGGGCTGTCCGCGCATACGGTGCGTGCCTACCTCGGCGACGTGGTGTCGCTGATGGGTTTCGTGGACGGGAACGGTGGCCGGTTCTCCGACCTCGACATCGGGACGCTGCGCGGCTGGCTCGCCCGGCAACGCGAGGAAGGGGCCAGCCGGACGACGTTGGCGAGGCGGGCCGCGGCGGCTCGCACCTTCACCGCGTGGGCACATCGAGGCGGGGCGCTCGCGTCGGATCCGGGCGGGCGGCTGGTGGCGCCGCGCGCGCACCGCAAGCTTCCCGGGGTCCTCCGCGCGGAACAGGCCGGCGACGTCATGCGCTTCTCAGCCGCCGGTGCCGAACAGCGCGACCCGGTGGCATTGCGGGACAGTGCCATCGTGGAACTGCTCTACGCGACCGGTGTGCGGGTCTCGGAACTGTGCGGGCTGGATGTCGGAGACGTCGACTTCTCCCGCCGGGTCGTGCTCGTGCTGGGCAAGGGTGGCAAGGAACGCGTCGTGCCGTTCGGGGTCCCCGCCGAAGCGGCCTTGCGTGCGTGGCTGGACGAGGGCAGGGGAAAGCTCGCCGTCGAAACGAAGGGGCCGGGGGAAGCGGCGCTCTTCCTCGGGGCGCGGGGAGGCAGGCTCGATCCGCGGGCGGCCCGCCGCGTCGTCCACGACGCCGTCGGTTCGGTGCCGGGTGCGAACGACATGGGGCCGCACGGCCTGAGGCATTCCGCGGCCACCCATCTGCTGGAAGGCGGCGCTGATCTTCGGAGCGTTCAGGAACTGCTTGGTCACGCTACGCTGGCCACAACGCAGCTCTACACTCATGTGACCGTCGATCGGCTGAAGGCGATCCACGACCGCGCGCACCCCCGGGCCCGATGATGCCGGGGAGAACTCGGCAGGTGACCCGGCGGCCCGGATCGGCGGCGCACGCGCATCCGCACGAGCACGGAGAACACGCTGAGTCGCATGCTGAGAACGGCGGCCCGATGACCGCCGACCCACATGTCACCGAAGCCGCCGGGAAACACCGTCCCGGCGGGGACGGTCCTGCCGTCGCGCCCGAAGCGCGGACCGGCTACGAAGTGGACGCCGGGATCCAGGCGCTGTGGCGGGAGTTCACCGAGTCTCCGGACCAGATCGTGCGCGACCGGCTCGTGCTGCACTACGCCCCGCTCGTCAAGTACGTCGCCGGTCGGGTCGGCACCGGGCTGCCGACCCACGTCGACGTCGGGGACCTGATCCAGTCCGGGATCTTCGGCCTGGTCGACGCGATCGAGAAGTTCGAACCCGCCAGGGGCCTGCGGTTCGAGACCTACGCCATGCAGCGCATCCGGGGCGCGATCCTCGACGACCTGCGCTCCCAGGACTGGGTCCCCAGAGCGGTGCGCAGCAAGGCCCGCGAAGCCGAGCGCGCCCTGGAACGCCTCGGCGCCCGGCTGAACCGCACTCCCACCGACGCCGAGCTTGCGGCCGAGCTGGAAATCAGCGTCGACGACCTGCGCGAGTTCTACGGCCAGATGCAGCTGACCAGCGTCATCGCCTTGGAAGACCTGGTCGCCGCGGGCAAGGACAGCGGCTCGCTGGTCGACACCCTGCCCGACGACGGCGCCGTCGACCCGGTGGCCGTCCTGGTCGACCAGGACAACCGCCGCCAGCTCGCGCAGGCGATCGCCCAGCTCACCGAACGTGACCGGATCGTGGTCGGTCTCTACTACTTCGAAAGCCTGACGCTCGCCGAGATCGGCAAGGTCCTCGGCGTCACCGAGTCGCGGGTCAGCCAGCTGCACACCCGCGCCGTCATGCGGTTGCGCGCCAAACTGGTCGAACAGGCCTAGCCGCCGTCCTACTCCGCGACGACCAGACGAATCGCCGCCTGGCCGAAGGTTCCTCAGCCGCTTCGGGTGAGCTGCGTAGGCCCGTGTCGCTTCCGCGCCGTTGTTCCGGGAACCCCTCTCATCTCGCGGGAGTGTGTCGCTCCTGCCGTAGCCAGGCGTTGCGAGTGCTTGGCCGGACGACACACGTGTGTCTAGCCGGACGACACGTGTGCTTAGGCGGACGACGCGTGTGATTGGACGGACGACGCGTGTGATTGGACGGACGACACACGTGTCTGGACGGACGACGCGTGTGTCTGGACGGACGACGCGTGTGTCTGGACGGACGGCACGTGGCTCTGGCCGAATCGCACGGTGCGGAGGCCACCCGCCGTGATCGCTCCCTGAACACGCGTGTTCGGTTTCCAATCGCGCGTGATCGCTCCCTGGACACGCGAATTACGACCATCGGCCAAATTCGGTGATAGGGCAAGGAGGGTGGCACCAGGGCGCGCAAGCCAGGCCGCACCAGGGCACGCGAGGGTGGCACCAGGGCGCGCAAGCCAGGCCGCACCAGGGCACGCGAGGGCCACACCAGGAGGAGTCCAGGCCACGGGGGCGCGAGTGCAAGGCGACGCGAGGGCTGGACCTGGCCACGGAAGGGGCGCGAGTGCAAGCAACGCGACGGCTCGCCCGCGAGGGGCGCGAGGGCTCGCGCGGGCCCTCCACGAGGACATGAACCAGGACCAAGCAAGGGGCACGAAGCAGGACCGCAAGGCCCGCCCCGGCGACCAGGGGAAGGCGGGCATCGCCGCCCCCGCGGCCAAGCGTGCACCGCCGCCCCCGCGGCCAAGCGGGTACCGCCAGGTCGCGCAACGGTCACTCAGTCTCCTTCCCAGGGTTTGAGGCGGATCTCGGACGGTTCACCGATCAACGTGAGCGGGTCGACGTACTCCTCGCCCCGCCGGACGCCGAAATGCAGGCACGCCTGCTCCGGGCAGCCCGGGTGGCCCGCCGCGAGCGTTCCGAGCACCTGGCCCCGGTAGACCTGATCACCCGTGGTGACCGTCGGGGCGAGCGGTTGGTAGGTGGTGCGCAGCCCTCCGTCGTGATCGATCGACACCACGCCGTGGCCCGCCACCTGCCCGGCGAACATCACCACTCCCTCGGCGGCCGCGAGCACGTTCGCACCCGGGGGCGCGGCGAGGTCGACGCCCCGGTGGCCGGGGCCGTATGGCGTCGAGGGCGGCTCGAAGTACCTGGTGACGCTCGGTGCCGGCGAGAGCGGCCAGGAGAGACGCCCCTGCTGAGAGGGCGCCCCTCTCGCCGTTCCGGGCATCGCCGCGGACGTGAGGATCGCGAGCACGGTCGCGAGGATCGCCAGGCGGGGAAGACGCCGGCCGTGCCCTGGGCGGCGGTGCCTGCCGCCGGTGCGGTCGATCGGGAAGGAATGCCTGGTGACAGGGCGGGATGAGGTCGTCGATGTCATGTGTTCCAGGTTGGGGGTACGGCGTGGCGGGCGGGGCGCGCCGGTGGAATCTGTGGATAACCGGGGCGGTTGTGGACAACCCCTCTCATCAGGGGCTGCCGGTGCGGTACCCGGTGGCGACAGGGAGTAGACTCTTTTGCGCGGTCCGCGGCAGCGGACTGACTTCGCGTGCACGTGCGCGCTCCCGATGGCCGATCTCCTCACGGAGGGTCAGGACAGGCGGGGGCACACGGTCCGGCGGTCCCTGGGGTACTTCGCTCCGGGGTCCGGGCCCGAGCATCGGCACCAGGGCGATCGGCCACCCGGCCGAGAGCGACGAACCGAGCAAGCGCGTTCCGGCGGAGCCGGGCGCGCACGACACAGAAGAGGTTGATTCCGGCAATGGCCGTCGTCACCATGAAGCAGCTGCTCGACAGCGGCGTGCACTTCGGGCACCAGACCCGTCGGTGGAACCCGAAGATGAAGCGCTACATCTTCACCGAGCGCAACGGCATCTACATCATCGACCTGCAGCAGACGCTGACCTACATCGACCGTGCGTACGAGTTCATCAAGGAAACCGTCGCGCACGGCGGCACCATCATGTTCGTCGGCACGAAGAAGCAGGCCCAGGAAGCCATCGCGGCCGAGGCCTCGCGCGTGGGCATGCCCTACGTGAACCAGCGCTGGCTCGGCGGCATGCTGACCAACTTCCAGACGGTGCACAAGCGTCTTCTCCGCCTGAAGGAGCTCGAGTCGCAGGAGCAGACCGGCGGCTTCGCCGGCCTGACCAAGCGCGAAATCCTCACGCTCACCCGTGAGAAGGACAAGCTCGAGAAGACCCTCGGCGGTATCCGCGACATGGCCAAGGTGCCGAGCATCGTGTGGATCGTCGACACGAAGAAGGAGCACATCGCCGTCGGCGAGGCTCGCAAGCTGAACATCCCGGTCGTCGCGATCCTGGACACCAACTGCGACCCGGACGAGGTCGACTACCCGATCCCGGGTAACGACGACGCCATCCGTTCGGCCGCGCTGCTGACCAAGGTCGTGGCCGAGGCCGCCGCCGCCGGTCTGATGGCCCGCTCCAGCCGCAACGGTTCCTCCGCCGACGCCAAGCCCGAGGCGGGCGTCGCCACGGACGAGCCGCTGGCCGAGTGGGAGAAGGAGCTGCTCGCCGGCTCCGAGACCGCCGCCGCGGACGCCAAGGAAGCCGCCGCCGCGACCGAGGCCGCCACCGAGGCTCCGGCCGAGCAGGCCACCGCCTCCTCCTGATCCACCCGCCCGTGGGGCCGCCTCCGGGTGGCCCCACGGGTGACTTCCCCAAGACTTCTCGTACCTGAAAAAGGACGGACACACCCACGATGGCGAACTACACCGCCGCAGACGTGAAGCGTCTCCGGGAGCTCACCGGCTCCGGCATGATGAACTGCAAGAAGGCGCTGGAGGAGAACGACGGCGACTTCGACAAGGCCGTCGAGTTCCTGCGCATCAAGGGCGCCAAGGACGTCGGCAAGCGCGCCGAGCGCGCCACCGCCGAGGGCCTGGTCGCCGGTGACGGCGGCGTGCTGATCGAGCTCGACTCCGAGACCGACTTCGTCGCGAAGAACGAGGACTTCCAGGCCCTCGCCGCGAAGATCGTCGAGGTCGCGAAGGCCGAGAAGACCAGCGACGTCGAGAAGCTCAAGGCCGCCTCGCTCGACGGCAAGACCGTCGAAGAGCAGGTCCAGGAGCTGGCCGCCCGCATCGGTGAGAAGCTCGAGCTGCGCCGTGTCGCCGCTTACGAGGGCACCACCACCACGTACCTGCACCGTCGCGGTGCGGACCTCCCGCCCGCCGTCGGCGTGCTCATCGAGTACACCGGTGAGGGCGAGGCCGCCGCCGAGGCCGCCCGTGGCGCCGCCATGCAGGTCGCCGCGCTCAAGGCCAAGTACCTCACCCGTGACGAGGTCCCGGCCGAGATCGTCGAGAACGAGCGTCGCGTCGCCGAGGCGACCGCCCGCGAAGAGGGCAAGCCGGAGCAGGCCATGCCCAAGATCATCGAGGGCAAGGTCAACGCGTACTACAAGGACAACGTCCTGCTCGAGCAGCCGTCGGTCAAGGACAACAAGAAGACCGTCAAGGCCCTGCTCGACGAGGCCGGCGTGGCCGTGAGCCGGTTCGCCCGGTTCGAGGTCGGCCAGGCCTGATCCAGGCGCGGAACACAAGAATCACCACTGTGCCCCGTCTCCGTCCATCGGGGACGGGGCACAGTCGGGTTCAGAGCATTAGGGAGGGCGACATGGGTGTCCGGGTCGAAGGCGGATACCGGCGGGTGCTGCTGAAGCTGGGCGGCGAGATGTTCGGCGGCGGTTCCATCGGGGTTGATCCGGATGTGGTGCACTCGGTCGCTCAGCAGATCGCAGACGTCGCGCGGACGGGCGTGCAGATCGCCGTCGTGATCGGCGGTGGCAACTACTTCCGCGGCGCGGAACTGTCGCAGCGCGGCATGGACCGCGACCGCGCGGACTACATGGCGATGCTCGGCACCGTCATGAACTGCCTGGCGTTGCAGGACTTCCTGGAGAAGGAGGGCCTGCCGACCCGCGTGCAGACCGCCATCACCATGGGGCAGGTCGCCGAGCCGTACATCCCGCGCCGCGCCGAGCGCCACCTGGAGAAGGGCCGCGTCGTCATCTTCGGCGCCGGGGTCGGCATGCCGTACTTCTCGACCGACACCGCCGCCGCGCAGCGCGCGCTCGAGCTCGGCTGTGAGGCCGTCTTGATGGCGAAGGCCGTCGACGGCGTCTACACCGCGGACCCGAAGAGCGACCCGACCGCCGAGATGTTCCACGAGATCAGCCACCGCGAGGTGCTGGAGCGGGACCTCAAGGTCGCCGACGCCACCGCGTTCAGCCTGTGCATGGACAACAACATGCCGATCATCGTGTTCAATCTGCTCACCGAGGGGAACATCGCCCGCGCGGTCAGTGGTGAGAGGATCGGCACCCTGGTCGACACCCCCGCCGACGGGGTGCCCGCGTAAGCCTGCTCTGATCTTCGCAATCGGTACGCATACACAACTACGGGAGTTGCCGTGATCGACGAGACCCTCCTCGACGCCGAGGAGAAGATGGAAAAAGCGGTGTCCGTCGCCAAGGAGGACCTGTCGTCGGTTCGCACCGGCCGGGCCCACCCCGGGATGTTCTCGCGCATTGTCGTCGAGTACTACGGCGCGCCGACCCCGCTGAACCAGATGGCGAGCGTCAACATCCCCGAAGCCCGGATGGCGTTGATCAAGCCTTACGACCAGACCTCGCTCAACGCCATCGAGAAGGCGATCCGCGAGTCGGACCTCGGCGTCAACCCGAGCAACGACGGCAACGTGATCCGCATCGTCATCCCGCAGCTCACCGAAGAGCGCCGCAAGGAGATGGTGAAGGTCGCCAAGGCCAAGGGTGAGGACGCCCGCGTTTCGATCCGCAGCGTCCGCCGCAAGGCCAAGGAAGAGCTCGACCGGATCAAGAAGGACGGCGAGGCGGGCGAGGACGAGGTCGTCCACGCCGAGAAGGAACTCCAGAACCTCACCGACACCTACAGCCACAAGGTCGACGAGCTGGTGAAACACAAGGAAGCCGAGCTACTCGAGGTCTGATGAGCCAGGTGAGCGAGGAACGCGAGGACCGGGTGGACGCCCCGGAACCGGTTCCGGCCGAGAAGCCGGAACCGGTGAAAAAGGTTTCCCGCGCCGGCCGCAACCTGCCCGCCGCGATCGGGGTCGGGCTGCTGCTGGGCGCGGCGATCATCACGTCCCTGCTCACCGTCCGCTATCTGTTCATCGGCATCATCGCGATCGCCATCGCGGTCGGCACGATCGAGCTGGCCGGGGCACTGAAGCGCGCGGCGGGCATCCGGATCGCGCTGGTCCCGGTGCTCGTCGGCGGTCAGGCGATGATCTGGCTGGCGTGGCCGTACGGCCGCGAAGGCGCGCTGACGGCGTTCGTGCTGACGGTGCTCGTCTGCCTGCTGTGGCGGTTGCCCGGCGGCGCGGACGGCTACCTGCGCGACATCAGCGCGTCGGTCTTCGCCGCCGCGTACATCCCGCTTTTCGGTGCCTTCGCCGCCATGCTCGTCCCGCCGGCGGACGGCGTCGGCCGGGTGCTGGCGTTCATGATCGGCGTGGTCGCTTCGGACACCGGCGGCTACATCGCCGGTGTACTGGGCGGCAAGCATCCGATGGCGCCCAGCATCAGCCCGAAGAAGACCTGGGAAGGGTTCGCCGGTTCGCTCGTGGCCGGTGTGGTCGCCGGCGCGCTCACCCTGAGCCTTCTCCTCGACGGTCATGCTTGGCAGGGCGTGCTGTTCGGCGCGGCGATCGTCTGCACCGCGACGCTGGGCGATCTCGTCGAGTCGCTGATCAAGCGTGACCTCGGCGTCAAGGACATGGGGACCATGCTGCCGGGGCACGGCGGGCTGATGGACCGGCTCGACTCGTTGCTCCCTTCGGCCGTCGTCTCCTGGCTGCTGCTCTCCGCATTCGTGCCTCTTTAGGCCAAGTCCCTGTGACGAGCCGGGCGCTCTGTCATGGTCGGGGGTATGCGCTCTCGACGGATGGGTAAGCGATTTCTGGCCACGGCCCTGAGCTTGGTGACGTTCGGTGCTCTCACGACGACCGCGGCGGAGGCGGGCTCAGGCCCGGTCGTCGGCACGGATTCCGGTCCCGTCCGCGGCGTGAGTACCGGCGAATACCGGAGTTTCCAAGGCATTCCGTTCGCCGCGCCCCCGGTCGGTGATCTGCGCTGGGCGCCGCCGCAAAGACCCGAACCCTGGACCGCGGTGCGGGACGCGAGCAGACCGGGACCTCGGTGCGCGCAGGAGGCGGGGCTCGGTCCGGGGCCGAGTGACAACGAGGATTGCCTGTATCTCAACGTGATCAGCCCGGCCAGGCCGGCGTGGAAGCCGCGTCCGGTCATGGTCTGGGTCCACGGTGGCAGCTTCACGTACGGCGCGGGCAGCGATTACGACTTCAAGCGCATGGCGCTGGGCGGGGACGTGGTCGTGGTGACCGTGAACTACCGGCTGGGGGTGTTCGGCTTCTTCGGGCATCCGGAACTCGGCCGCGACTCCGGCGTTTTCGGTCTTCAGGACCAGCAGGCCGCGCTTCGCTGGGTGCAGCGCAACGCGCGCGCCTTCGGGGGAGATCCCGGGAACGTCACGCTGTTCGGCGAATCGGCGGGATCGATGAGCGCCTGTGCCCAGCTGGCCTCCCCGTCGGCGGCTGGCCTGTTCCACCGGGTGATCATCCAGAGCAGTCCGTGCACCTTGAACTGGCCCGACGGCGGATTCGTCCCCGGCCTGCCCGCGGGCACGCCGTACCTGTCCCGGGCGGACGTCGAAGCGATGGGTGCCGACGCCGCCGGGAAACTCGGGTGCGCCGACGTCGCCTGTCTCCGGCGGCTTCCGGTCAAGGCCTTGGTGAATCAGCCGTTCGCGCCGCCCGCGTACGGAACCGATCTCCTGCCCGAGCATCCGGCGGAGGCGGTGAAGGCCGGCCGCTTCGCGCGGGTGCCGGTGCTGACGGGGATCACGAGGGACGAGGCGAGGATGTTCGTCGCCATGTTCTCCGGGCATCCGTTCACCGAGGAGCAGTATCAGGGACTGCTGCGGACGGCTTTCGGGGAGAAGGCGCCGCTCGTCGCCGCCCGGTACCCGTCGGCCCGGCACGGTGGCCCGTCGATGGCGTTCGCGGACGCGATGACCGACCGGATCTGGGGATGCACCCAGCTGGAGACCGAGCGACTGCTGCGCGAGCGCACCCGGACTTTCGGCTACGAGTTCGCGGATCGGAACGGGCCCTCGCTTCTCCCCGCTCCGCCCGGAATGTCCATGGGCGCTTCTCATGGAGCCGAATTGGCCTATTTGTCCGATGTGACCGCGCTTCCGGCGAATTTGACGTCCGCTCAGCAGGAATTGGCGGCGCGAATGATCCGGTACTGGACCGCCTTCGCGCGCACCGGTGACCCGAACGGCGAAGAACCGCCGAAATGGCGTCCCTCACCGCGGACGCAATCGCTGGCGCCGGGCGCGATCGGCCCGGTCGACCTCGCAGCCGTGCACAATTGCCGATTCTGGGCGGGTATCTGACCGGGTACCGGGCTCAGTCGTCGTAGGGATCGTCGACTTCGGCGGTGCCCCAGCCCTCGACGGCCCGAGAATGGTCGATCACGGCGAACACCGAACCGTCCGGGTCGGCGAGGATCGCCATCCGGCCGTACGGGGTGTCGTAGGGCTGGACCACGACGGCACCGCCGAGCATCAGGGCCTGTCCCGCCGCGGCGTCCGCGCCACGGGCCGGGTCGAGCTCGAAGTAGACCATCCAATGCGGTGGCGTGTCCGCCCGGTACTCCGAACCCATCACGTACCGGTACAGCACGGGCTCGTGCTCGATGAGCCATTCGGCGTAGTCGAGCGAGGCGCCGTCGCCGATCTGGTGGCTGGTGTAGTTGAAGAGGCGGCAGTAGAAGTGATCCGCCGCCGCGCCGTCGTGGGTGTTGAGATCCGCGCCGCTGAAGGTGTTCGGCACTCCTGTCGCGAACTCCCAGGTGGCGGGCGGCTCCCAGAAGACGACGTGCGCGCCGCACGCGTCGACGGCGTGGACGATGTTGCCGCGATGGGGGATCGCCACCGGCCCGAGCGTGACCCGGCCACCGAGACTGTCGACCCACTCGGCGGCCGTGGCCGCCTGGGATACCGAGATGTGGACGCTCCAGCCGGTCGGGCCGCCGGTGCCCGCGCGGTACAGACCACCGGCGGGGACGCCGTTCAGCGTCGCGATCGAGTAGCGGCCGGTCGGTGTCGCCGGATCGCGCTGGACCACGTATTCCCAGTCGAAAAGCCCGCTGTAGAAGGTTTGTGCGGACGTTTCGTCTCTGCACGCGAGCTCGATCCAGCACGGGATTCCCGAAGGTATGACGGAAGTGTGGGCGGCCGAGCCGAGCGACATGCGGTTCTCCCTTACCGGTGGGAGTAAAGTCTAGTCGCTGACCGCATTGTTTCCGTCAAAGATTTCGACCGGACGACCCCGGAACCCGGCCCGGTGTCCCTTCGTTGGAGCTTCCGTGCGCTGGTTTCCCCGAGCTCTCTCCTCCTTCCGCCGCGGCGGTGAGGAGGTGCTGCCGAGCCCGAACATCTGGTACTACCAGAAGGCCTACGAGGTCGAGAACCGCGCGCAGGACGTCGACGACGAGATCTGGCGCGTGCTCGCCGGGTATCGCGATTGGTCCGGTGCGGACGTCCTCGACATCGGCTGCGGTGACGGTTTCCACCTGCCGCGGTTCGCCGCGACCGCGCGGTCGGTGGCCGGGGTCGAACCCCATGAGCCGCTCGTCCGTGACGCGCGGAAACGGGTGGAGCGGCTGGGCAACGTCGAGGTGCACCACGGGCGTGCGCAGCGGCTTCCCTTCCCGGACGCGGCTTTCGACGTCGTGCACGCGCGCACCGCGTACTTCTTCGGCCCCGGTTGTGAACCCGGCCTTCGCGAAGCGGAGCGGGTGCTGCGTCCGGGCGGGCTGTTGATGATCGTGGATCTCGACGTGACGAGTGAGCCCTACGGACGCTGGATGCGGCTGGATCTCCCGCACTACGACCCGCCCGGGGTGGAGAAGTTCTTCGCCCGTCAGGGATTCGGCTGCCGCAAGGTGATGACGCGGTGGCTGTTCGAGGACGCCGCCGCGATGGAAGCGGTGCTGAAGATCGAGTTCAGCGCTCCGGTCGCGGCGAAGGCGATCGCGGAGGTCCGGCGCCTGAACGAGGTTGCGTCAGGTTCCGGGGAGAAGCGGATGACGCTGCCGGTGGGCTATCGCGTGCATACGCGCGTCAAGCCCACCGGCCTCGTCGTGCCTGGTCACTCCGTGTCCTCGTCCGGAGTGGCGTCCTCGGCCTCACCGAGGATGCCGTAGATCGTCCGGCGTGCCTCGTTGAGCACGTCGACGGTGCGGGCCTGCTGGCTTTCGCTGCCGGCGTGCATCACCTGCGCGACCGCCGCGGCCAGGGTCGCGCCCGCCTTGCGCAGGTTGACCTCGGCCGGGTCGACGTCGTGGGCGATCTGCTCCCACGGCGGGACGGCGTCCTGCTGCTCGGCCGCGGCGCGGCCGGATTCGGTGAGTTCGAACAGCTTCTTGCCGTTCTCGTCCTTGCTGATCACCAAGCCTTCGTCGGCCAGCATCTGCAGGGTCGGGTAGACCGAGCCGGGGCTCGGCTTCCAGAAGCCGCCGCTGCGTTCGCCGATCTCGCGGATGATCTCGTAGCCGTGCCTCGGCTGCTCGGAGAGCAGCGCCAGGATCGCGGCGCGGACGTCGCCGCGTTTGCCGCGCCGCCCGGGACCGCCGCGGCGGCCGTGCCGGTGCCGGTGGCCCGGTCCGCCCGGCCCCGGCGGGAAGTCGCCGAAGCCGCCGCGGGACCAAGGGCCGAAGGCCTGCCTGCCGTGTTCTGGGGGGAAAGGTCGTCGTCGCATGATGTGAATCCTCTCTACGTACTGTTTCGACACGTTCACGATATATCGTAAACAGTCGCATGGCAACCCGTTCTCGGTGATCCGGGTCTCAGGAGAGGTCGAGCGCGAGCAGATCGATGCCGCCGAAGTCGAACTCGCCGACCTTCCGCCAGCCCCAGCGGCGGTACAGCCGCCGAGCGGGCGCCTCGACGCGGGACGCGAGGACGGCGAACCGCTCGGGCCGCTGTTTCAGCAGGTCATCGAGCAGAGCGCGGCCGAGCCCGCGACCGCGGAGCTCGGGGAGAAGTGCGAGCTCGTACACGTAGAACAGCTCTTCGCCGTCGAGCCACGAGGGCGCCGGAGCCGTCGCGCGTTCGGGCCACCAGCCGGCTTCTTGCCGGACCCCGTAGGCGAAGCCGCCGAGTGCCCCGGCTTCGCGCACGGTCGTCATGGCGAACCCGGGGAGCGCGGCGTGTTCGGCGAACAGCTCGCCGAAGCGAGCGACGTCGTCCTCGCCTTCGAGGTACGGCGGTTCGCGGTAGACACGGCGGTAGACGTCGTCCAGTTCAGCGGGCACGGTTCAGTCTGCCCGGCCGATCGGCGGCCATCACGCGTGGGGGAGCGGGAAGACGTTGAGTTCGTGCTCGGCGAGTGGTTCGTCCCGCCAGCCGAGCGCCACCGCCGCATCGGCGATCCTTCCGTTGCCCCACAACGGAGATCCGGCGGGGAAGTTCGACACCAGCCCCGGGACCAGCGTATGCGCGGCATGGAATCCGGCGGCCGCGACGTCGCAGGTCGTCAGGTCGACGCTGATCACCTCGAAGCCGCGGGCTTCGACGCGGGCTTGGTAGGCCTTGAGCCGCCGTTCCCCGAGGGCGGGAAGGTCGTCCCAGCTTCGGCTCGGCAGGTCCATGATCCAGGGCGCCACTCGCTTCACGGCCCGTGGGTCGAGATAGATCTGTTGCTGGCAAAGGAGATCCGTGACGTCGGCGAAGTCTTCGCGGTACGAGTCCAGGTAGCGCCGATCGGCCCGGTGCGGCTTGAGGTCGCCCAGCTGGGGCAGATCCCGGCGCATGCCCGAAAATTCGCGTTCGTCGTCGAGGGCGCGGCACGTGTGCTGGAGCGCGAACCCCTCGGCGAGCGCCTTCTTCGCGGCCTCCAGCGCGTCCGGCCGGGTGGCGAAGCCGATCGACAGCCATCGTTTCACGCGGTCGAGTACCACCGCGGCGACCACCGGGACGTCGAACTCGTTGTCCAGGTGGATGAGCGTGACCTCGTAGTCGTCGGTGGCGTCGGCGATGAGCGACCTGATCTCGCCCGGGATCGTGAGCCTGCCGAGCCGGGGCGTGTTGGCCCACCAGAGCATGGTCGTGTCGCGCTCGAGGACCTCTTCGAGGCCGGAGGTGACGGCGTACTCCTCGGTGGTCCCGCTCGCGAGGCCGGCGATCAGCGGATCGGCGAAACGCGCTTCCTCCGGCCGTCGTTCGTTCGAGAACAGGAACGCCGGAACCCAGACGGGTTCGCCGGTGCTGTGGGAGAAGCCTTCCACCCACGAACATTCCGTGTCCTGGGTGAGCGGTGCGAACGGGAAACCCGGCGACCGGTACTGCGAAGCCGAATAGAGGTTCAGTCGTTGCGGGTCGAGTGCAGGGACGCCGTAGCGGAAGAACTGCTTGTAGCTGCCGAAGCACACTTCGCGCTCCGGAGCGAGCCAGCTTCCGCAGTAGCGCTCGACCGCTTCGCCGATGGCCGACTGACGCGCGAGGTCGAAGTCGTGCCACGCCGTGCCGACGGCCTGACGATCGTTGGGCCAGTTCGTCACGCGGCGCATGTCCGCGACGTCGACCGCGCAGACCCGCAGCCGGGCGGGCATCCCCGGCGCGGGCGGGATCTCGCCGACGCCGGTCACGATCCCGGTCTGGTCGTCCACCAGCAGTCCTGGGCCGGTCGTGGCGGGAACGGGCCGGGCGCGGTCGGGTACGGGGAGGATCGGACGGCGGATCTCGGTGAGGTCCGCCGGGTTCAGTTCGATCTCGCCGGTGGTCAGGCCGGATCGCCCGCCGGAGAGCCAGTGTTCGAGATGGACGGCGAGGGTGGTCAGCGCCCAGCGGGCGTCACCGGGCCGGAGCGGGATGGACTCCGAGGGCGCTGAAAGGAACGCATCGACGACACGCGGGTCCGGCGCGGCGGAGCGGCGCCGCGCGACGACGTCGGCGAAATCGATGCCGCCGGGCGTGATCGCGGGGCCGGCGATCACCCGGCCGCGTTCCCGGCGCGACGGCAGCCAGCGCACCCCGCTGCCGGCGCACAACGCGTCCAGCGCGATCAATTCGGTGTAGGCGGGGTGGTCGAAGGCCGCGACCACGACCGTGTTCTCGATGTCCCTTTCGGACATGTCGTGGAAGTAGGGGACGGCCTCGACGCTCGCGTATCCGCTGCCACCGACGATCTCCGCCAAGGGCTCGATGAGTGACGGCGAGCCGGTGAGGAGGATCGAGGTGGTGGCGACGTCGTCCGTCCCGGGAACGAGACAGCCGTCCGCTTCGAGGATCTCCAGCATCTCCTCGTAGGCCGGATCCATGCCGGCCAGCAGTTCGGCGCGGGTCCGCGTGCCATCGCAGCGGCTCGCCCAGGCGCGGAACTCCCGGGCGGGCGCGGCGACGGAGAACTGGCCCCCGTTGGGGGTGACGAGAAAGCAGAGCTCTGGTTCGAGATCGGTGATCTCGATTCCGTCGAGCCGCGGTCTGACCTCTTCGGACCCCATGGCGAACCGACTCCCGCCTCGTCGCCACCCGGCGTGGCGCGACATGACCAAGTCTCTGGCCGGACGTGACCTCCCGACGTCTCCTGATATGCGATCCGCACGGCCGGGCCGGGCCTGGTTCACGTGACCTGGGAAACAGCGATCCGGGGCGGCCCAGGCGCGTCGAAGGTGGACATGGGACACTGAGTGAGCTATGACTGCCCTCCCTCTCGTCTTCGACGCGCCCAAGCGCGGCCTTCCGCCGCGCCACCTCGCCGACCTTTCCGCCGCCGAGCGGGCCGCCGCCGTCGCCGAGCTGGGGGAGAAGCCGTTCCGCGCGAAGCAGCTTTCGAACCACTACTTCTCGCGGCTCACGGTGAACCCGGAGGAGATGACCGACATCCCGGCGGCGTCGCGGGAGAAGCTCGTCGGCGATCTGATGCCGACGCTGCTCACCGAGATCAAGGCGCTCGCGTGCGACGACGGCACCACGCGCAAGACGCTGTGGCGCGCGCACGACGGGACGCTGCTGGAGAGCGTGCTGATGCGCTACCCGGATCGCGCGACCCTGTGCATCTCGAGCCAGGCGGGCTGCGGCATGGCGTGCCCGTTCTGCGCGACCGGTCAGGGCGGCCTCGACCGGAACCTGTCGACCGCCGAGATCGTCGACCAGGTCCGCGCCGCCGCCGCGGTGATGCGCGACGGCTCAATGCCCGGCGGACCCGGCCGTCTGTCGAACATCGTCTTCATGGGCATGGGCGAGCCGCTGGCGAACTACAAGCGGGTGGTGGCGGCGGTCCGGCGGATCACGGATCCCTCGCCGGACGGGCTCGGCATCGGCCAGCGTTCGGTGACCGTATCGACGGTGGGGCTCGCGCCGGCGATCCGCAAGCTGGCGGACGAGAAGATGCAGGTTCGGCTGGCGGTTTCGCTGCACACGCCCGATGACGAGCTGCGGGACACGCTGGTGCCGGTGAACGAGCGCTGGTCGGTGGACGAGGTCCTGTCCGCGGCCCGGTACTACGCGGATACTTCCGGCCGCCGGGTGTCGATCGAGTACGCGCTGATCCGGGACGTCAACGATCAGCCTTGGCGTGCCGAGCTGCTGGCGAAGCGGCTTCGGCAGCACCTCGGCCAGCTGGTGCACGTGAACGTGATCCCGCTGAACCCGACGCCGGGCAGCAAATGGGACGCCTCGCCGAAGCCGGTGGAGCGGGAGTTCGTCCGCCTGGTGAACGCGGGCGGAGTGGCGTGCACGGTCCGTGACACGCGTGGTCAGGAGATCGCGGCGGCGTGCGGTCAGCTCGCCGCCGAGAACTGAGTTCTTCCTTTCAGTGATGGAGATTTTGTCGTGATGTATGCCCCCAGCCTGCTGGATCCGGCTGCGGAGGAGCTGAAGCTCACGGACGTGCTCGGCCACGGCGCGACCGGGGTCGCGCGCGAGGCCAGGACGTTGCTCGGTGAGCGGTTCAGCTCGGTGACCTTCATGTACGTCCTGATGCGGGCGTTCGAGGTGGAGTACATGGCGGCGCGGGACGCTTCGCGGTGGCACGAGTTCCACGGCGGGCCGTACGCGTTGTCGGACGCCGACCTCGAAGCCCTGCTGGCGCCCTGGCTCGGTTCTCACCGCCGTCCGGCGGTCGCGTCGGGCACCGTCTAGGCGGGCCGACGCGACCGTCCTTTGTGGATGGTCAGCTCGGTTCGTGCCGGGTGGGCCGGTAGACGAGTTCCTGGACGCGCCCGTCGAAGGTGCGGCTCTCGAGCAGTTCGAGGTCGAAGTCGGCCGCGCCCCGGAAGATCGGGTCGGCCCCCGTCATTCCGGTGATCACCGGGAAGACGGTCACCTGGACGCGATCCACCAGACCGGCGGCCATCAGTGCCCGGTTCATCGTCAGGCTGCCGTGCGAGCGCAGCGGCATATCCGACTCCGCCTTGAGCCGGGCGACGACGTCGACCGCGTCCCCGCTCACGACGGTCGCGTCCGGCCAGTCGAGCGGCTCCCGCAGCGTGGCCGACACCACCGTCGCCGGCAGGTGCTTCAGCCGGGAGACCCACGGGTCCAGCGCCTCGCGCTCCACGATCTCCGCGTTCAGCATCTTCATGGTCGCGCGGAACGTGGTGGCGCCGAAGACCATCCGCTGCCTCTCGGAGTACAGGGCCAGGCGGTGTTCGAGGAATTCAGGGCCCTGCTTGCCCCAGTAGCCACCCCAGTCGCCGGTGTGGGCGCCGTAGCCGTCGAGGGTGGAAAAGACGTCAAAGGTGTAGTTCGCGGTCATGATGCTCCTTCGGTGAGTTCGTCTCTCACCCTGGCTACGAACGCGTCCGCCGCCGATCGACATCGGCGGCGGAAAGATCTTCGCGGGGCGGCGAAATGGCAGGATGCGGGCATGTATCGCCTGCAAGCCGTCATCGTCACGGAGTCCGCACGGAGCAGATTGCTCGATTCGGTCGAAGGCGCGAGGCTCGTGCCGCTCGGACAGAACCTGACGCTGATGCCGGTGACCGAGACGCGGTTCGACACCGGGCCGCTCGCCGAGTGCTCCGAGCACGGAGCCGTGGCGTACGTCGAAGCCGAGTACTTCGGTGGCGCCGGGACGCAGTCCGCGCAGGTGTGGGAGCGCGGCGAGACCGTCCTCGGTCCGCTGCACGTCGATGAAGACGAACCCGACCCGGCCGACGGCAGTCCGATCTCCCAGGCGCTTCGGCGGCTGGGAGTGCTCAAGGGCGACCACTCCGACGAGTTCGACGCCGTCGGGCTCGGCAGGCATCGCGACACCGACGACTGGCTGTCCGCTTAGGGGTCCTAACAGATTGAGTGGGTCTTGAGTCTGCGCCAGCAGATGATGGCGCAGCCGAGGGTGAGGAAGGCTTCGTGGATGTCGTCACGGATCTCCCATCGGATGCGTAGGCGCCGGAACCAGTGCAGCAGGGCGAAGGCGCCTTCGACGACCCAGCGGTGAACGCCGAGGCCGGAGCCGTGTTCCTGGCCTCGGCGGGCGATGAGAGGTGTGATTCCGGCGGCGCGGACAAGGTTGCGGTACTTGTCGTGGTCGTAGGCGCGGTCGGCGTAGAGCCGTTGTGGCCGTCGCCGCGGGGGCCCGGGCCGGCCTCGCACTGGCGGGATCGCGTGGATCAGCGGCATCAGCTGGGTGACGTCGTGCCGGTTCCCGCCGGTCAGGGTCGCCGCCAGTGGGATCCCGGTGCCGTCGGTGATGACGTGGTGTTTCGACCCGGTACGGGCTCGATCTACCGGGCTGGGGCCGGTTTTCGGCCCCCTTTTAACGCCCGCACATGCGATCCGTCGACCGCCGCACGTGACCAATCCAGCTGGCCCGCCGCGTGCAGCTCCGCCAGCAGCAGCTCGTGCAGCTGCTGCCACACCCCGGCCTCGGTCCAGTCCCGCAACCGGCGCCAGCAGGTCATGCCTGAGCCATACCCCAGCTCTTGCGGCAGGAACTCCCACGGGATCGCCGTGTAGAGCACGAACATGATCCCGCACAACGCCTTACGGTCGTCCAGCCGCTTACGTCCCGGATGCCGAAACCGACGCTCCACCCGCGGCAACAACGGCTCGATCCGTTCCCACAGACCGTCATCGACCTCCCACGGACGCCGCTGCCCCACCAGCCCACCCCTCACAGACAATCACCGAGACACGGCATCAAACCACACCCCAAGATCATTGTGTTACGACCCCTTAGTCGATCTCGATGCATCACCAGAACTTCTCGCCTCGCGTTGGGCCGGACGGACCAGTCACGCGGCGGTCGTGGCCGTCGCCGGTGACACTCGATGAAGACTCACGAGGAGGTGGACCGGATGTCCGCGACCAAGGCGAGACAGGTGCGCCACAACAAGGCCGTCCAGGTGCTCGGCCGGATCGGGATGGGGTGCTACGGCCTGGTGTACCTGCTCATCGGGTACCTGGCGGTGCGCGTCGCCGTCGGCGGTGGCGGTCAGGAGGCCGACGGCCGTGGCGCGATCGCGGAGGTCGGCTCGACCCCGATGGGCGGAGTGCTGTTGTGGGTGCTGGCGGCTGGGCTGGTGGCCTACGGCCTGTGGCAAGGGCTGCTGGCCGCGGTCGGCTACACCTGGATCGACGAGCGGAGGAAACGCGCCGTCAAGCGGGTGACGTCCGGTGTGCGCTGCGTGGTGGGGATTTCCTTGGGGCTCTACGCGGCCAGGGTCGCCATGGGCTCGGGAGAGCGGGGCAGCGGCGACCAGAAGCAGCAGGAGTTCACCGCGCGGCTGCTCGGATTGCCGGCCGGGCCGTTCCTGGTGACCGTGGTGGCCGTCATCGTGTTCGGCGTCGCGGCGGGTTCGGTGGTGAAGGGCGTGCGCCGGACCTTCCTGCAGGATCTCGACCTCTCGCGGCTCCCGTCGGGGACCCGGCGGTGGGTGGAGCGGCTCGGCAGGATCGGTTACGTGGCACGAGGTTTCGTGTTCGGCGTGGTCTCGGTACTCGTCGGCTACGCGGCGCTGACCCACGACCCGGCCCGCTCCGGCGGGCTCGACGCCGCCCTGCGGACCTTGGCCGCTCAGCCGTTCGGCACGGTACTGCTCATCGTGGTGGCCGCCGGGGTCGCGGCCTTCGGCGTGTACTGCGCCGGGGCGGCACGGGCGCAGCGTGGCTGAGGAAGCGGCCTTGTCCCGCCCCGGAACCGAGGCGGGACAAGGAAGCTACTCGACGGCCAGTTCGCCCAGCTCCGACCAGCCGTCCTGATCGACCTTCGCGTTGACGATGCGCGGCGTCTCGGCCAGGTAGCGCGGAAGCTCGCGCCGAGCCGTGCGCCTCGGTGAACTCGCGCGCGATCTCCGGCCACCGGTCCACGTGTTAGGGGCGGGCCCGGAACTTCGCCGTGATGAAGATCATGAGAACTGGATTCCTCCGTCGATCATCACCGATTGGCCGGTCATGTAATCGGAATCCGGGGACGCGAGATACGACACGTACGCCGCCACGTCCTCGGGAACGGAGACGCGTCCGAGATGGATCAGATTCGAGTACTTCTCGATCGCCTGCCCTTCCGGATTCCTTCCGATTCCGCCAGTTTCTCGTCGATGAGGTCCCGCATGGCCGTCCCGACGATGCCGGGGCAGTACGCGTTGACCGTGATGCCGTGGCGGGCCCATTCCATCGCGGCGGCCTGGGTCAGCCCGCGCACCGCCCATTTGGACGCGGAATAGTGGCCGAGCAACGCGAACGGGCGATGGGCGACGATGGAGGCCGCGCCGATGATCTTGCCGCCGTTCCCCTGCTGGATCATCCGCTTGGCCGCGGCCTGGTAACAGAGGAAGATGCCGCGCGCGTTGACGGCCATCATCCGGTCCCAGTCCTCCGGGGTCACTTCGAGCAGCGGCAGGGATCTCCTTGGCGACCGCTTCGAGTTCCGCTTCGTTGGCGGCGACGTCGTTGACCGCGACGTCGTGCCCGTCGGCGGCGAGCCGGAGCGCGATCCCCTTTCCGATTCCTCGTGCCGCACCGGTGACGAGTACGTTCTTGCTCATGCGATGACTCCCTTGTTCGCCTGGGCTTGAACGGAAGGTAGGGGCGGCGACGGCGCCTTGGGAGTGGCCTCGTGTCTCACTTTGAGACAGCGGCGCGATAGTCCTTCGGCGAGGTGCCGAGAAGCCGGGTGAACATCGTGGAGAACGCGGCGGGGCTCTCGTAGCCGAGCGAGGCGGCGATCCCGGCGATGGGACGACCGTCCGACAGCAGCGAGAGGGAGTGCAGGACGCAGGCCCGCTGCCGCCAGCGGGCGAAACTCAGCCCGGTTTCGGTGGTGAAGAGCCGGTTCAGCGTCCGTTCGCTCACGTGCAACCGGGCGGCCCAGCCACCGACCGGATCGTGGATGTCCGGATCGTCCAAAAAGGACTCGCACAGGGCGCGCAGCCGGTCGTGTTTCGGCAGCGGGAGGTCGAGGCGGACCGGGGCGGCCCGGCGGATCTCGTGCAGGGTCAGGCCGATGACGGCGGCGTCCCGCCCGCGCGGGGAGTACAGGTCGGGCACGCCGACGGCCTCGTTCAGCAGTTCCCGGAGCAGCGCGGAGACTTCGACGACCTGGCAGCGGTGCGGGAACCATGGCACCGCCTTCGGCTCGATGTACAGGCTCCGGGTGCTCACGGTCGTGGTGAAGACCTGATGGATCGTTTCCGGCGGCACGAGCACCGCCCGCCGCGTCGGGATGGTCCACGTGCCGTCGGCCGTTTCGACCCGCATCGATCCCGTCGCGCTGTAGAGGAACTGCGCGCGCCGGTGCCGATGCGGGAGGATCCGGTGCCCTGGCGGGTAATCGGTGCGGATCGCCACCACCGCGCGGTCGAGGTGATCGACCTCGTCGATGGGGATGTCACGCACCTCACCCAGCCTACGCCGGTTGTCCGATGCGCGAAAGAAAGTGGCGTTCTTTCGAATGCCCGCCGCGCCACGGGCGCCTACCGTCGAAGGAGTGCTGATCGAGATCTCGGTGCTCCTCGGGTTCGGCTGCCTGAGCGGGGTCACCACCGTCCTTTTCGGATTCGGCGGCGGATTCGTCACCGTGCCCGTCGTCTACGCCTTCGTGCTCGCCGATCCCGAGCACGCGCCGGCCGCGATGCACGTGGCGGTGGCCACGTCGACCGCGGTGATGGTGGTGAACGCCGGGAGCGCCACCCTCGCGCAACTGCGGACAGGACGGCTTCGCCGCGACTACCTGTGGCCGCTCGTCGCGTTCATCGGCCTGGGTGCCGTACTCGGCTCCTTCGCGGCCACCATGGCCGACGAGAGTGCGCTGCGCTGGCTCTTCGTCGCCTATCTCGCGCTGACCATCGCCGATGGCGTGGTCCGGAAGGGATTCGTGAGCAGACGGGACGACAGCCGGCCGCGGGCGCTCGGCGGGGTCACCGCCACCGCGGGCGGCGCCGGGATCGGTGCCGTGGCGAGCTTTCTCGGGGTCGGGGGCAGTGTCCTCACCGTCCCGCTCATGCGGCGCAAGGGCCTGCCGATGGCCGACGCGGCCGCGCTGGCGAACCCGCTGAGCCTGCCGGTGGCGGTGATCGGCACGGCGGTTTACGCCTTCGCGGCGACGGGCACGGCGCCGGGCTCTGCCCACCTCGGCTACATCGACCTGGTGGCCGCGGGCGCGTTGCTGTGTGGATCGCTTCCGGCCATCGCCGTGACCCGCCGGGTGGTCGGCCGGATCCCGGACCGGGCACACGCCATCGCGTACCTCGCCTTGCTCGTCGCCGCGCTGATCGTGATCGCCGTCCGCTAGCGAAGCCGCATCGAGGCCGGAGTGGCCCGGCGCACGGCCGGGCCACTCCGGTTCACTCAGCAGACGTGGGAGTACCACGCGTTGTTGACGTCCCGCGCCCCGCCGATGTCGACGGTGCCCCGCTGAAGGATCTGCTTGTACTGGTTGGGGCCCGACTCGTAGTCGACGACGATCCAGATGCAGCTGTCCGCGCAGTGGGCGTAGAAGGCGGTGACGTGGTTCTCGTAGAACCCGCACACCTCCATGGCGGCGGGTTCGGCCGAAGGCGCCGATTCCGCCGGTGCCGCGATCGCCGACGTCCCGGCGAGAATCAGTCCCGCCGCCGCCGAAGCGACTACCGCGGATGCTTTCAAAAAGCGCATGTCTACCCCTTTTTCGACAATGGCTGATTGATGAACGGCGCATGTTCTATCGCCGTGAAAAGGCGGAGTCTGCCGCCGGAACGGGCTGGGCCCGATCCGGTATATGCGTTGGCATGCATGGAAAGTGAGCGAACCTCAGCTGAACACGAAACAAAAATTCGAATTCATTGAAACCCCTCGAGTGACCCCGCCCCAGAGTGCCGCCCGTTTGTTCTCGGCGACAGTTAACAGCTTTCCGGCAGTTGTGGTTGTTGAATATCCCCCAAGGGGGTGATCTCCATTTTCTGCTTTACTGAACATTTCTCATGCTCGATTCGACAGGAAGAGGCGAGCCGTCGGGCGTCAGTGATCCGATGAGTTGAGGGTAGGACCGAAGGCGATCGGGTCTTGACAAGCGGGTCTGTCAGGTGGCAGGGCAACGTGCCGTGTCGATACGAGGGTAAAGATCCGACCAATCCTCTATCCCTTTGCCGGATCTTGCGCCAAGATCTCCTGCATGAAACTGAGATCGATCACCAAACGCATGTTCGTTCTCGGGCTGCTGACGGTTCTCGGGACCACCGGGGCGACATCGGTGGCCACCGCCGAACCCCAGCTCCCGTCCGCCGAGGCCGACGCGACCGGGCGGCCGCACGGCGCCTGGGACCCGATCGGCCCGAACAGCGTCGGCGGGCTGCTGGCGGTTTCACCCGCCGGGCTCGCGATGATGGTGCCCAGCCCGCCCGCCCTGTGGCTCTCCGGTGACCGCGGCGCCTCGTGGAACGTGCGCAGGGGGATGCCGGCGGACACCGCCATCCAGGGATTCTTCGCCGATCCGGTGAACCCGGACCGGATGCTCGCGGTGGGCAACTCGCCCGGCGGGATGCCCGGCGAGTGGCACGGGATGCTGCTGCGGACCACCGACCGCGGGCAGAACTGGGAGACCCTGCGCGAGTGGTACCCCGACGGCGCGTTCGGGATGGCCACGGATCCGACGGGCCGGGTCGTCGTGGTGCAGAACCTCGACTCGCTGAGCGTCAGCATCGACGGCGGCGAGCACTGGAACGACGTGCCGCGGACCTGGCCGCGCGAGGGGATCGCCTCGCCGGTCGGCGCGCTCAAGCTCACGATGGTCGGCGACGACGCCTACTTCGCGACGGTCTACCCCGAATACGCCCTCTGGGTGGTCCGCGGGGTCGGCGGCAAGGAGCGGCGGGCGGAACTCGTCTACCGGACCAACGGTGAGGTCGGTCAGGTCGCCGCGGACGGCGAGCGGCTCGTGGTCACGGTCGGCCCCGAACTCCACGGTTCCGCCGACGGCGGCAAGACCTGGACGGTGCTGCGCCGCGAGCCCGCTGGGCAGACCCTGCGCGAACCGAGGTTCCTCGGCGGGCGCCTGTACGTCTCGACGTATAACGACATAGACGTCAGCTCGGACTTCGGCCGCACCTGGGCCCGCAAACCGGTGCCCGCACCGGGCGAAGGCGTCAGCGACATGATCGATCTTCCCGCCGGGCCGGGCAAACCCGCGACCACGCTGATCTCCTCGCTGTACCGCGGCTTGTACGCCGACGGCGGCAAGCGCGGCTACCAGCAGATCGGCGTGCCCGGTGAGACCATTCGCGACCTCGTGACCACCGGGAACCTCCTGCGGGAGAGCGTCGTCGCGGCCGGTGTGCAGGAGATCTACAACACCCCGCTCCCGCGCGGCAAGGTCTCCGCGACGGACCGGGTCTGGCAGTCGCATCCCACCGATCGGCTGCACGAGGACGCGAGCCTGTCCGTCTCGCCGAGCCGCCCGGACGTCGTCTGGCAGGTCACCCGGAACGGGTTCTCGCTCGACGTGCTGCGCAGCGGTGACGGCGGGCGGACCTGGCAGTTCGCGGCGAAGGCGAAGGAAGGGCTCCCCAGGACGATCTTCGCCCACCCGGCTGATCCGGACCGGATCTTCGTCTCGGCCTTCGCGCCCACCGGTTACGTGCTCTACCGCAGCGACGACGCGGGGAAGACCTGGGAAAAGCACGCGGTCGACAGTGGCTTCATCACCTTCGCCGGTGATCCGTGGAACCCGAATCGCGTCTGGGGCGGGGACTCCGGCGGTCTGTCCCGCTCGGACGACGGCGGCAAGACCTGGACCCACGTCTCCGGCGAACCGGTCAGTTCGATCTCGGTCAGCCGATGGGGTGGCGGCCGCGTCCTCGTCGGTGGCGCGGGCATCCTGCTCAGCGAGGACGACGGACGGACGTTCCGCCGGGTCCGTGACGGCGGGGAGCCCCATGAGATCAGCCGGATCCTGCCGCATCCGTTCGACTTCCGGGTGCGGTTCGCGAGCAGTGCGACCGGGGGAGGCGTGCTGCGCAGCACGGACTTCGGCCGCACCTGGGCGCCCGTGCCCGGCGCACTGCCCGATCCCAGGGTGCTCTCCCTGGCGATCAGCGCGGACGGCCGGTATCTGTTCGCCGGCACCGCGCAGTCCGGCGCGTACCGGTTGAAGCTGTACTGAGTCCGAGCGCTTCGTGGCCGGAGAAAGTTCCGGCCACGAAGCGTTTACTCGGTCCCCCGTCGAATGTCAGAGTCGGGGGCATGGCCATCGACGTCGCCGCCCTCCGGCTCCATTTCCCTTCCCTCGCCGACGGAACCGCCTTCTTCGACGGACCCGCGGGTACTCAGACACCTCGTCCCGTCGCCGACGCCATCGTCCGGACACTCACCGGGCCACTGTCGAACCGGGGCAAGGTCAGCCCGTCCGAACTCAACGCGGAGAACGCCGTCGCGGCGTTTCGAGCCGCCTACGCGGACTTCCTCGGCGTGCCTGCCGAAGGCGTCGTCCACGGCCGCAGCGCCACCCAGCTGACGTACGACTTTTCCCGGCACCTGGCCAAAAACTGGCGTGCGGGCGACGAGATCGTCGTCAGCAGGCTCGATCACGACGCCAACGTCCGGCCGTGGGTCCAGGCCGCGGAGCGAGCCGGCATGACCGTCCGCTGGCTCGACATCGATCCCGAGACCACCGAACTCGACCTCGACACCTTGGTCCTCACCGAACGGACGAGGCTGGTCGCGGTCACGGCGGCTTCGAACGTCCTCGGCACGAAACCGCCGATCCGGCGGATCGCCGATCTCGCCCACGAAGCCGGGGCGCTGGTGTTCGTGGACGGAGTCCACTACGCCGCCCACGACCTGGTGGACGTTCTCGCGCTGGGAGCGGATTTCTTCGTCTGTTCGCCGTACAAATTCCTCGGCCCGCACTGCGGGGTGCTCGGCGCGTCGCCGGCCGTCCTCGAAACCGTCGAGCCGGACAAGCTCGTTCCGTCGCCCGATACGGTGCCCGAACGGTTCGAATTCGGCACGCTGCCCTACGAAATCCTCGCGGGCGCGACGGCGGCCGTGGACTTCCTCGCCGCACTCGACCCGGGATCGGCCGGAACACGGCGGGCGCGCCTGGCGAACTCGATGAATTCTTTGCACGAGCACGAAAACACGCTGCGCACCTGGCTGGAGAAGGGGCTGGGTGACGCAGTCACCGTGCACTGCAAGGCGGCCGAGCGGACGCCGACAGTCCTGATGAGCCTCGGCGGCCGCGAGCGCGAGGCGCAGAAGTATCTCGCCGAGAGGAACGTCGTCGCACCGGCGGGATCCTTCTACGCCTACGAAGTCTTCGCGGCCCTGAAGCTGGAGGATCCCGCGCTCCGCGTCGGGCTGGCACCGTACACCAGCACGGAGGACGTCGACAGGCTGCTGGACGGGCTGTCGACGTTCGGCTGAAGGACCACAGTGGACAGTACGGCGCGGTGTGGTCGACCTGGTCTGGAGCCTGATTTGGTCTGAGGGGGTCGTGAGTGTTTAGGACGGTTAGAACCGTCCTAAACACTCACGAGCCCACTTGATGAGCCGGACATAGGATCGCGAGGACCTCGCCCCCGGAGCACGCTCTGCCGGCCGGATAACTCGAACGGTTGGATTTCCGCGCCGTCGCCGGGCGCCGTATTACCGTTCGATCATGATCGACAACGGGAGGTTCGCGATGCGTTTCCGGTCGGTGGGCGCTTCTGTCCTGCTCGGTTGTGCGCTGTGCGTGGCGCCCGCGGCACTCGGGGCCGGGGCCCAGTCGCTCGCGATCCAGCCCTGCCCCGAGGTCAACGACCCGCCCGACTACACGATCTCGAACGGCGCCAAGGCCTGGATGAAGACGAACCTTCGCAGCGACTACCTGCGCGGGCCGGGGACGATCACCTACAACAAGACCACGACCTCGTCGGTCAACGCGTCCATCACCGGCACGACCAGTGCCGAGGCGGGCGTCATCTTCGCGAAGGCGAGTGTCTCACTGGCGGTGAGTGTCGGCGCGAGCTACTCGAAGGCCGATTCCTGGTCCTATTCCGCGACGGTGCCCGCCGGCAAGACGTTGCGGTTGCAGCAGTACAAGGAAGCACGCTCGTTCACCGTGCAGAAGTACCGGATCGTCCCGCCGTGCAAGGTCAAGTACCTCTGGAAGAAGAACGCCGTCGCGCCGGTCAAGAGCCCCAGCTATCTGTGGCAGCTCATCGGCTGACCCGACAGTGGCCACGATGGGGAGACTCCGCGCCCGGATACTGATCGCCGGAACTTGTCGGTGCCCGGGGTTAAGGTCTGCCACAGCAGCCTGACCTGGAGGGACACCCGCAATGACCACACTCGCCAACCGGCCGAACACCGCGCTCCTCGTCGTCGACGTCCAGAACGGCGTCGTCGACGAGGCCCACGAGCGTGACTCCGTGGTCGCGAACATCGGCGCTCTCGTCGGCAAGGCGCGCAGGGAAGGCGTGCCGGTCGTGTGGGTGCAGCACTCCGACGACGGGCTCGTGCGAGGCAGCGAAGAGTGGCGCATCGTCGGCGAACTGGACCGTGACGAGTCCGAGCCTCTCGTCGAAAAGTCCTACGGCGACTCGTTCGAGGACACCGATCTGGAGAAGGTGCTGGCCGAGCGCGGTGTCGGGCGGCTGGTGGTCGCCGGGGCGGAGACCGACGCCTGCATCCGTTCGACACTGCACGGCGCGATGGTCCGCGGGTACGACGCGACGCTCGTCGGTGACGCGCACACGACCTTCGACAAATCGGAGTGGGGTGCGCCCACGCCGGAGCAGGTCATCGCGCACACGAATCTGTACTGGCGATACCAGGCCGCGCCGGGCCGGAAGGGAGGGACGGTCAAGACCGAAGACGTCGATTTCCGCGGCTGAGCCCGTTCACCGCGCGCCCGGCCAGCGGGCGATCAGCAGTCCGGCGTCACCGGTGAAACCGTTGCGGTAGCGGGATTTCGCCGCATCGAGTACGCGGCGGACGATTTCCGGTGGTACGTGCCCGGCGCCGGCGTCCAGGCTTTCGGCGAGCGCGAACCGTTCGCCGTCGGCGGCATGAGCTCCCGCGAGGCCTTCGGTGTGCAGGGCGAGGAGGTCTCCGGCCCGGAGGCGGGCGGTCGCGATGTGCCCAGGGCCCCCGCCGCCGAAGGGTGGTCGCCGTGCACTGTCCACTGTGGTCGCCCCGTGCCCGGTGCCGAGGACGAGTGGTGGTTCCCCGCCCGCTTCGAGATGGCGCAGGGTGCCCTGGGTGAGGTCCACCTCGGCCAAGGTGCCGCGGACCGTGGTGCCGTCAGCGAACTGTGCCGAAAGCGCTTTGTCGACAGCGCTCTCCTGGCCACGCAGATCCTGCCCCTCGCGGCGGGCGGATCGGTAAGCCGCGAGCGCCGCCGAAGCCGCCAGGCCCGAGGCCCCGGTGTCCCGGCCCGCGTCGAAGATGGCCAGCCACGCCGTCGTTTCGGACAGCGCGTAGTCGAAGGTCACGCCACGAACGTCGTAGGCGGGCTCGACGCCGCCTGCCACCACGAAGTCGCCCGTCGCCGCCGTCAGCGGGGGCAGGTTCTGCCAAAGCAGCTCCGCGGTGGGGCCGCGCCGCCGCCTGCGCCGCGTCATGTCGAGGCCGTCGCCGTAGCGCATCGCGGCGGCGATGAGGTGGCCGGACAGCGACGCGAGCCACTGGCACTGGGTGCGCAGGGCGGGATCGTGCAGGTCGGCGTCCGCGGCGGCCTCGATCTCGAGCACCCCCATGCGCTCGTCGCCGTCCAGGAGCGGGGTCCACAGCCGCGGCCCGCCCGGCTCCTCGGTCAGCACGGTGCCGGCCTGCCGGTAGGCCTGTCCGGCGGTACTGGCCTCGATGGGCAGCGGTAGCCGGCCGGGCGCGGACCCGGCGGGGAGAGGGTGAAGCTGTCGCTGCTCGTAGTCGGCGAGATAGACCGTCAGCTCGAGGTCCAGCGCCCGGCCCGCCGCGGCGACGATCGCGGGCAGCCGTTCGGGAGAGACCCGCTGGGCACCGTCGAGAAGTCCGACCAGTGCGGCCAGGAGACCGCGAGGGTGGCTACCGTCTCCGGCGTCGTGGCTGTACGGTGCCCGCTGCGCGCCGGAGATCTCGTCGAGCCGCTCGTTGACCGCGTGGGCCACCATGTCCCGCTGGAGTCTGGACAGGGGGAGCACCCCTCGCAGGTAGGCCGCCAAGTCGGCCTCGTTGGCGTCGCCGCCCAGCGCGAAATACCTCAGCCACAGTTGTTCCATGGTGAGCCCTGTGCGCGCGAAGCACTCGGCGATGATCCGTCGCTGCTCCGCGGCCTGGAGCGAGAGCGAAAACACAGTGACCACCCCCGGGGTTCTCGGCGACACGCGACCCGGGTACCACCGCGACCCGAGGTGAAACATGAGCCGGGGCCGGCCAGGCGATGCGGAATTACGCCAGGTGGCCGAACCGTTCGACGCGGGCACGACCGGGAGAAGTGATCCGGGACGGGCCGAACGTGGGTCGCGGTAGGCCGGGTGATCGCATTCGGCTAAGGTCGGCTTCCGAAAGCGGTTCTGAGCGTTGAGAAGTTAGCGCCGATCCGCCGGTAACCGGGTTGGTTGCGGCGGTTGATGGTGCGCGCTCGGCGCCGGTTCCCGCCGGTGACTCCCGTGGTGCATCACGCCGATGTGCAGAAGTGGGAGAGGCGGGCTTTGGCCGATGAATTCGACTGGCAGCAGGACAAGAACCGATTCGTCGAGGATGTCGGCGACGGCGACCTGCCGGTGACCTCCGAAAGCGGCGCCCGGTACATCGCCGGGCCACTTGTCAACCAGTTCGTTGCCCTGACCAGGGCGTTGCTGGATTCCGGTTCGATCGCGGCCGTACTCGAACGGGTGGTCTTCGCGACGCGTGACCTGGTGCCGGGCGCGGATCTGGTCAGCGTCACCCTCCTCGATCCCGACGGAGGGTTCCACACGCCGGTAGGGACCGACGAGATCGCCGGCGAGCTGGATCAGTTGCAGTATCAGTACGGCGAGGGTGCTTGCGTCGAGGCGGCCCGGGTTTCGGGGCCGGCGGCGGCCTTCAGCGACAATCTCGCGGAAGACGCCCGATGGCCGCGTTTCGGTCCGGCGGCCGCGGCGCTCGGGTTCCACTCGCTGGTCTCGACGGCCCTCCTGCCGGAAGCGTCGCGTTCGCAGGTTTCCGGCGCGCTGAACGTCTATTCGCGAAGCCCGCACGGCATCGCCCGGGCCGACCGTGACGTGCTGCTGCTTCTGGCGACGCACGCGTCACTGGCCTTGGCGACGACGCACGCGGTCACACGCGGCCAGCTCCAGGAGGAGCAGCTCCAGCAGGCGCTGGACAGCCGCGACGCGATCGGGCAGGCGAAGGGCATCCTGATGGCGCGGCGCGGGATCGACGCGGCGGAGGCGTTCGAGGTGCTGCGGCACACGTCGCAGAACATGAACGTCAAACTCCGGGAGCTGGCGGAGATGCTGTCCAAACGGCATGCCGAACTGGAACTGCCCGACTGATCGGGTGGACGCCACTACCATCGCGATCATGGGCTTCGACGAGCTGGAGTTGTCGCGGACGTTCGAGTGGCGTGGCCGTTCGGTGGCGTGGGAACGCCTCGGCGAAGGCGCCCCGGTGGTGCTGTGTCACGGGACA
Source organism: Amycolatopsis sp. NPDC000009 (assembly GCF_055563465.1). Lineage (NCBI taxonomy): Bacteria > Bacillati > Actinomycetota > Actinomycetes > Pseudonocardiales > Pseudonocardiaceae > Amycolatopsis > Amycolatopsis sp. NPDC000009. Next base: position 117,547 of record NZ_JBVHDI010000003.1, on the reverse strand, counting down.
CCGTGGTCGGCCCGGCTGTGGGCGCCTTTCGCGCGAGCGCTCAGCGCGGAGTTCGCCGTCCACGTCTGGGACATGCCGGGGTACGGCCGTTCTTCGAAGGATCCCGGCCACGCCGTCGATCTCGGGACGCAGGGCGAGCTCTTCGCCGATCTGCTCGAGTACTGGGGGTTGACGGCTCCGCACGTGATCGCCCACGACTACGGCGGGGCCGTTTCCCTGCGCGCGAAGCTGCTGCACGGCGCGGAGTACGCCTCGCTCGCCCTGGTGGACGTCGTCGCGCTGCGGCCATGGGGTTCGGAATTCTTCCGGCTCGTCGCGGAGAACGCCGGGGTCTTCCAGTCACAGCCGCCGGCGGTGCACCGGGGCGCGCTGGAGTCCTACATCGGGACGGCCTCCCATCGTGGGCTCACCGGCGCGCAGCTGGACGCGCTGACCGAGCCTTGGCTGGACGCGGACGGACAACGCGCCTTCTACCGGCAGATCGCCGAAGCGGACGTCCGGTACACCGACGAGATCCAGGACCGTTATCCGGAACTGTCGCTGCCGGTGAAGGTGATCTGGGGTGCGGACGACACGTGGATCCCGGTGGACCGGGCGAAGCGGCTCGCCGACGCGATTCCCGGTGCCCTTCTGGAGGTCATTCCCGAGGCAGGACATCTGATCCAGTACGACGCGCCGGTCGAACTCGCCTTTTCCCTCCATCGGTGGCTCACCGCGGAAGTGGGCCGGTGGGGACCAGCCGGGAGCGGACGCTGAACGGCGCCGCCAAGATCGACATCAAGTCATTCGAATATCAGAAGTCGTCTACGTGATACCCGGCCACATATGCGCTCGAAAGCAGTGCGCCGTGACATTCCGCTCTGGACGGACCGAAACCGATCGGAACCCAATGCCCGACGGTGTACCAAAAGGAGGATCCGGATGCGCAGTGGGCGACCACCCGGTAGGTCTCCGAGTGTCTCGGCAGGGAGAAGCAGGCCAGGGAAATCCCTTCGCCGAAGAGGATTCCATAGCGGTCGCCGTCGCATCCGTAGGGTGGGAACCTGTCTTCGGTCGCCGCGGAGGCCGGTGTGGCGGCCAGGAATACGGCCGCCGAAAAGGCGGCCATGACTAAAGCGGCGATTTTCTTCTTCATTGAATTCTCCCGCGGCTCGTTCCCAATGGAATGCCAAGGTTAGCCGCACGGAAGAATTGTCGTGAATTCATCGGGCAGGTGAAACGAGAACGCGTGCGGTGAACCGCGCTGCTCCGAAAGAGCGTCGGCCGCCCCTCTTCTGAGTTCCCGGTTCCCCTTTTGGCCTAGCGCCGCCGGTACTGCGCCGGAGACGTGATGGTGGACCGGTCCTCGTACGACCCCGGCCTGCCGCGGTCGACGTGGAACGTCGTCAGGGTGCTCACCGGGGAACGCGGGTCGCGCCGGTCGCCGATCACCCGCATATGCGTGCTCCAGCGGCGCGGGGTGACCTCGTAGACGTCGTAGCCGTACCGGTCGCCCTCGAAGTACTTGAGGTGTGGGTTCGCCGCGCCCATCTTCGGTCCGTTCGTGGCGTTCCACTCGGGGGAGTAGGCGCCGGAGGAGACCGAATGCGCGGTGAACTCCGTGCCGATCACCGGCGTGGACGGATCCGCGAAGTCCGGGCGGATGTCGTCGACGAACGCGGAATGCCAGTCACCGGTGATCACCACGAGATCTTCGAGGCCGCTGTTCGCCACGTGGGTCAGCACCTCCTTGCGTTCGGCGAGGAAACCGTCCCACTGGTCCGTGAACATGTAGCCGCCGCCGGGCTTCGCGAGCTGGCTCAGCATGATCGAGTTCACCCAGCAGTGCCACGCCTCGCCCGCGCCGGTCACCTGGTCCTTGAGCCAGGCCTTCTGGTCCGCGCCGAGGATCGTGCCGTCGGGCAGGTTCTGCGCCGACCGGTACTGCCTGAGATCCAGAATGGACAGATCGAGGAGGTCGCCCCAGCGGCGCTGCCGGTGGATCCTCGGCGTCGAGGGGTGGTCGGGGCGCACCGGCATGTGCTCGTACCAGGCCTGGTACGCCGCCGAGCGCCGCGCCCGCAAGGACGGGGTGGTGCCGCTGTAGTCGTTGACGACCTCGTGATCGTCCCAGGTGATGAACCAGGGGTGGGCGGCGTGAGCGTCCCGCAGCGAACGGTCGGATTTGTAGAGCGCGTGCCGCCGCCGGTACGCCGGCAGGGTCAGCACCTCGGGTCCTTCGTGATCCCGCAGCGGGTTCCCGCCGACCTGACCGTGCTCGTAGACGTAGTCGCCGAGGTGGACGACGAAATCCAGCTCTTCCCGGGCGATCCCGGCGTGCGCCGCGTAGAACCCGTCGTGGAACGCCTGGCAGTTCGCCGACGCGAACCGCACCCGCCGCACCGGCCCGACCGGCGCGGTGCGGGTGCGGCCGATCCGGCTGACCTTGCCGAGCGCGTGGAAGCGGTAGTAGTACTGAGCGCCCGGCTCCAGTCCGGACACCGGGACGTGCACGCTGTGCCCGAGCCCGGCGGTGGCGGCCGTCGTCCCGTGCGCCACGCGGCGGCGGAACCCGCGATCGGTGGCGACCTCCCAAGCGACCTCGACGGTGTCGTCCAGTGGCTGCTCGAACTCCATCGGCTTCGGCGCGAGCCTGGTCCAGAGCGCGACGCCGTACGGGACCGGGTCGCCGGACGCGACCCCGAGGGTGAACGGCGCTTCGTCCCAGGTCGCGCCCAACGCCACCGCGGCCTCCTCGGCCTGCGCGACCGTCATCCGCGAACTCAACGGCCAGGCCAGCCCCAGCGCACCGGCGGTGGCGGCGCCTCGCAACAGGTCGCGGCGGTTGACGGGCATCGGTGGTCTCCTCGGCACTCGGCGGATCGCTCTCCGACACCGAACACTGCCAAGATGTCCGGAGTCCGACGTGGGGGAGAACATCAGACGGTGATGACGACCTTGCCGCGTGCGTGCCCTTCGCGGACGTAGCGGATGGCTTCGGGCACCTCGGCCAGCGGGTAGGTCCGGTCGACGACGGGCGTCAGTTTCTCCGCTTCGATGAGCGCCCGCAGCATCTGGAGATCATCGTGGTTCTCTGTGGAGAACAGGCCGCGGAGCTTGTGCTTCACGAACGGCCCGAGCAGCAGCGCCCGCACGTTGCGCCCTACCGCGCCGATCCACTTCCCCTCGCTCTCGCCGCCGACGAGGACGAGAGTGCCTTGCGGGGTAAGGGCTTTCCGCAGCGCGGTGAGCGACCGGCTGCCCGCGATGTCGAGGATGAGGTCGTAGCCGCCGCCGAAATCCTCACGGGTGTAGTCGAAAACGCGGTTCGCGCCGAGTGAGCGGACCAGGTCGACCTTGCCCGTGCCGCATACGCCGTCCACCTCGGCTCCGAACGCCTTGGCGATCTGCACCGCGAAGGTGCCGACGCCACCACCGGCGCCGATGACCAGGACCTTCTGCCGGGGCGCGACCCGGCCTCTGTCCCGAAGCGCTTGGAGCGCGGTGAAAGCGGAGATGGGAACAGCCGCCGCTTCGTCGAAGCCGAGCCGTTCGGGCTTGCGGGCGATCTTGTCCACTGTGGTCAGTGCGTACTCGGCGAAGGAGCCTTGGCAGGTGCCGAAAACCTCGTCGCCCGGCCGGAATCGCGTCACGCCGTCGCCGACGGCGTGCACCACGCCGGCGAAGTCCAGCCCGCGGACCCGGGCCTTCGGTCTCCGCACGCCGAAACCCATCAGGCGCACCAGGTACGGCGTGCCCTCCATGAGGTGCCAGACCCCGGGATCGACCGCCGCCGCCCGGATCCGCACGACCACGCCGTCCGGTCCGGCTTCGGGTTCGGGCAGATCGGTCAGGGTCAGGACATCGGTGGAGCCGTACTGGTTCTGGGCGATCGCCTTCATGGCGGCCTCATTCCTGGTCTGGGTACTGGAAAACGTCGTCGAGCCCGACGCCGAACACCCTGGCGATCCGGAAGGCCATCTCCAGGGACGGCGAGTAGCGGCCCTGTTCGATGGCGATCACCGTCTGGCGGGTGACGTCGATCCGGTCCGCGAGTTCCGCTTGGGTCATCTCACCCTTGGCGAACCGCAGGGCGCGGATGGAGTTCGTGACCTTGGTCGGTTTCACCATGCCTGGAATCCCCAGCGGTAGGCCGCGATCTTCGCGATCGAGCCGAGCAGGGAGGACAGGACGAAGGCGAGGTACACGGTGTTGGCGATCCAGAAGTGGTCCAGCTCCGCCATCGCCATGACGAGGGCGGCGACACCGCCGATCACGACGAACGACTGTCCGACGTGCTCGCCGAACCGGCCGATCTCGCGGTCTCGCTGGTCCTTCCGGCCGGCGTCCCGCGGTGCGGCGATCGCGGCGGCGACGTTCAGCACGATCGAAGCCACGATGGCCGCGCCGATCGTCCACAGCAACGGTGCCACATAAGGGATATCGACGAGCGGGCCGGAGCCCGCCCGGCGGAGGACGACGATCAGGTACGCGGCGTACCCGAAGACCGTGACCACCACCATGATCCACGCGCGTTTCTCTTCCATCGCCACGAAGCCCAAGGTAAAGAGTTCTAGACATCGTGTCAAACATTCTTTACTTCGACAGCGGCAAGTGGTTCGTGATACATATAGTGCGTACTACGAACTTAAGGAGTTGGCGATGACATTGTTCGGCTTCGGGCTCGAAACCGGCGTCGGCGAGGTGGAAGACCTCCTGCGGCACGCCGAACAGGCGGACCGCGCGGGACTCGACCTGGTCAGCCTGTCCGATCACCCCTACTTCGCCGACCGGCTCGACGCCTACGCGGCGCTGGGCGTGATCCTCGGCCGGACGTCACGGGTCACGGCCGCGGTCAACGTAACCAACCTGCCGAGCCGTCCCGCGCCGATGCTGGCGAGGACGATCACGTCGCTTTCGGCGCTCTCCGGTGGCCGGGTCGCGCTCGGTATCGGCGCGGGCGGGCTCTGGCGGGAGATCACCAAACTCGGCGTCGGGCACCGGACACCCGCCGAGGCGGTCCGGGCGATGGGTGAGGCGATCACCCTGATCAAGGCGCTTTCCGGCGGCGGGGCACCGGTGACCTTCGAGGGGGAGTTCTACTCCGTCGACGGGCTGGTGCCGGCGGCCGCGCCCGCACCCCCGGTCTGGACGGGCGCTGTCGGGCCCAAATCCCTCGCGGTGACCGGAAAACTCGCCGACGGCTGGATCCCGGGGCACGCCGCGGACTGGCTCAGCCCGCGGTTCGCCGAATCCCGTCCGGTGATCGACCAGGCCGCCGTCGACGCGGGCCGCGATCCCGGCGAGGTCGCCACCATCTACAACTTCCCCGGCCGCATCACGGAAAAGCCCACGCCGTCGCCGCGTGACGACGAGGGACGGTGGGTCGGTGGTTCGCCGGGGCAGTGGGTCGAGGAACTGGTCACGGCGGTGCGCGACCACGGGGCCGCGGGGTTCATCTACTTCCCGGTCGAAGACGGGACCACCACTGACAGCGCGCTCGGCCGCTGGGGGAACGAGGTCGTCCCGGCGATCCGCGAGGAGCTGGCCCGAAGTTGACCCGGATGGGGTGGTAACGGTCCGTGGTCCGGGCGCGACTCTTTTCGGTCTCACTGTCTCAGAGTGGAGTCCGGGAATGCCGAAGACCGTCGCACTGCTCCTCGTCGCCGGTGTCGCCGTGCTGACCGCTTGCGGTGCCCCGGGCACGCGGCCGGGGGCGCCGTCGACGGTGACCGAGACATCCGTGAGTGTTCAGCGACCGGCGGAGATCAGTGGGCCGGCGTCTTCCGCCACTCGGCTGATCGTCGTCCCCGATGTTTCGGGGATGAACCATCAGGCCGCGCAGGACGCGGCGATGCAGGCGGCGGGCCTGTACAACCTGCGCGAAGTCGACGGAACGGGGAAGGGCCGGATGCTCGCGCTGGACCGGAACTGGGTTCAGACCGGGCAGGATCCGGCACCCGGGACGAAGGTGACCGCGGACGCGGTGATCACCCTGACCGCCGTCAAAATCGGCGAGAAGTGAGGCCTTCGGGCTTCAAGCTTCGACGGTGAGGGTCTCTTCGAGCGTCGCCCGGTGCGTCGGCTTCGCCTCTTCGTAGCGACGGCGGCCCTCATCGGTCACGACGACGAAGATCCCGCGCCGGTCCGACTCGCAGAGCGCGCGCTGGACGAGTCCTTCGCGCTCGAGACGGGCGACGAGTCGCGAGGTGGCGCTCTGGCTCAGGTGGACGACCTCGGTCAGGTCGGCCGCGCGGCATTTGCCCACAGTGCAGGTCACCAGTCGTTCCAGGGCTTCGAACTCGGTGACACCGAGGCCGTGGCGCTCCTGGAGACGGCACTCGAGGCGCCCGAAGACCGCCGCATGCCGGGCGGACAGTTCGTGCCACTCCTGCAGCAGGCCTTGTTCGGCGACGTCGCTCACGCGGCCCAAGATAGCATGCACGTGAATTTTATGCAAAGTCATTAAATGCACTTGCATTAGATGCGTGTGCATGTACTGTACGGATCATGAGTTCTTCCGTGCAGCTGTCCACCAGCTCGACAAGGTGGGACGCGCGCCTCTGGGGTGTCCTGCTCACTGTGTCCGTCGTCGTGGGCCTCGACGCGCTCGACGTGTCGATGGTCGCCGTCGCCCTCCCGTCCATCCAGGCCGAACTCGGCCTCTCCACCGGTGCCCTGCAATGGATCATCAGCGCCTACGTGCTCGGCTACGGCGGCCTGCTGCTCCTCGGCGGGCGCACCGCCGACCTGCTCGGCAGGCGCCGGGTCTTCCTCGTCGCCGTCGCGGTCTTCGCGCTCGCTTCCCTGCTCGGCGGCCTCGTCGACGACGGCGCGCTGCTGATCGCCACCCGCTTCATCAAGGGGCTCGCCGCCGCGTTCACCGCGCCGGCCGCGTTGTCCATCATCACCACGACCTTCCACGAAGGCCCCGCCCGCAACCGGGCGATCAGCATCTTCGCCGTCTTCGGTGCCAGCGGTTACTCCGCGGGCCTCGTCTTCTCCGGTCTGCTCACCGAGGTGGGCTGGCGCTGGACGTTCCTGCTGCCGGTGCCGATCGCGCTCGCCGCGCTGGTCGCCGCGATCAAGCTGATCCCGTCCTACTCGCCGCAGACCGGTGGCGGCTACGACTTCCCCGGCGCGATCACCGGTGCCGCCGGTTCGCTCCTGCTGGTCTTCGCCGTGGTCGAAGCGCCGGAGATCGGCTGGGCCGCGCCGCGGACGCTCATCTCGTTCGCCCTCGCGCTCGCCCTGCTCGTCACCTTCGTGTTCATCGAGAAGCGCAGCAAGCACCCGCTGCTCCGGCTCGGCATCCTGCGCTCCGGCCCACTGGCCCGCGCCAACCTCGGCGGCGCGACGTTCTTCGGCGCCTACATCGGTTTCCAGTTCGTCGTCATGCTGTACCTGCAGACCGTGCTGGGCTGGTCCGCGTTGCAGACCGCGCTCGGATTCCTGCCCGCCGCGCTGATCGTGGCCTTCGGTTCACCCAGGATCGAGCCGCTGATCGACCGGCTCGGCACCCCGCGCACGATCCTCGCCGGTGTCGTCGCCCACGTCATCGGGTACGCGCTGTTCCTGCGGATCGACGAGAGTTCCAGCTACGCCGGTTCGGTGCTGCCGAGCATGATCCTGCTGGGCATCGGCTTCATGCTGGCGTTCTCCTCGCTGAACATCCAGGCGACCAGCGGTATCTCCGACGACGAGCAGGGGCTCGCCGGCGGGCTGCTGAACACGTCGATCCAGGTCGGCGGCGCCATCGGGCTCGCCATCGTGACCGCGGTCCTGACCGGGAACTCCGGTGGCGCCACCGGCCCGGCCGCGTTGCTGAACGGTCTGGCGCCCGCGCTCACCGTGGTCACCGGGATCGCCGTGATCAGTGTCCTGGTGGCGCTGTCCGGAATCGTCGGCCTGCGCAAGGCCGAAGCCCGCTCCACCGTCGCCGAACCGGAGTTCGCCGCGGCCGAATGACCTAGGGGCGATGGGCCCCTTCCCGCGCTCGGGGGCGGGAAGGGGCCCATCGCTACCAGCGGATCGGCAGGGATTTCAGCCCGTTCTGGAAATTCGACCGCAACCGCACCGGAGCACCGGCGGGCTCGACCTCGCCGAGCTGGTCGAGGACCGCTTCGAACATCGCACGCAGCTGCACCCTGGCCAGCTGGGCGCCGAGGCAGAAATGCGGGCCGTGCCCGAAGGTCAGGTGATCGTTGGGAGCGCGGCCGATGTCGAAGCGGTCCGGATCCTCGAAAACGGTCTCGTCGCGGTTCGCGGCGGAGAACCAGACGACCACCTTTTCCCCGGCGCGGATGTCCACATCGGACAGAACGACGTCCTCGGTCGCGGTCCGGCGGAAATGCATGACCGGCGTCCACCAGCGCAGCATCTCTTCCACCGCACCGGGAAGCAGGGAACGGTCGGCGAGCAGCCGCCGGTACTGATCCGGATGCGCCAGCAGCGCCTGCATCCCGCCTGGTATGCCGTTGCGCAGCGTTTCGTTGCCCGCCACGGAAAACAGCCAGAACAGGTTCTCGAACTCCGCGATGGACACCCGCCCGCCATCTTCGACGTGGCCCATCAGATTGCTCATCACGTCGTCACCCGGATTCCGGCGTTTGTACTCGCCGAGCGCGGTGGCGTACGCGTAGAGATCCGGCATCCCCTCGCGAGTGCGCGGATCGGGCATCGACCCGTCCGGCCCCGGAACCGGTCGGACCGCCAGCGCCGCCCGCGCGAGATCGGTGACCTCGTCCGCGTCGACGGTCGCGCTCACCGCGTAGTCGGCGTCCTGGTAGCCGATCACGCGATTGCTCCAGTCGTACATCAGCCGCCGGTCCCGCTCGGGGATCCCGAAGACCTCGGCGAGCGTCAGCAGCGGGAGATCGGCGGCGACCGCGGCGAAGTCGCACTCGCCGTCCGCGCGGACGGCGGCGATCAGCTCCCTCGCCCAGCCCTGGATCCGCTCGGTCAGCCTGGCGACCGCGCGCGGCGTGAACGCCTTGGTGAGCAGGCCCCGCAGCCGGGCGTGCTCGGGCGGATCCATGTTGAGCATCATCCGGCGGACGTAACCGAGGTCCTGCTCGGTCGCCGGATCCCGGATCTGTGTCCCGCCGAGGTGCGACGAGAACCGCTTCGGGTTCTTCAGCACGTGCTTGACGTCCGAATGCCGCAGCACGGCCCAGAAATCGTCGACGCGCACGACCGGTGACTCCCGGCGTAGCGACGCGAGGTGCTCGTACGGCACACCCCGGGTGTAGACGTCCGGATCGGTGATCACGGCGTCGAGACTAGCCCGCGAGCGGGGGACTGCGGAAAGATCCGTCCGGTGGACACGCTGAAGATGCGCACCGCCGGAACCGAGGGCCCCGCCGTGCTGCTGCTGCACGGCCTCGGCGCGACGGGCGCGGTCTGGGACGGCCTGATGCTGCAACCCGGTTACCGCTGGCTGGCGCCCGATCTGCCTGGGCACGGGGCCTCACCGCACTCGGCGCACTACTCGTTCGGCGGCTTGGCCGCGGCGGTCGCCGAGGCGCTCCCGGAACGCGGTCCGCTGCTGGTGATCGGCCACTCCCTGGGCGGCGTGGTCGGGCTCGCGCTGGCCGGCGGGTGGTTCGGACTCCGGGTCGACGGGGTGCTCGCGGTGGGCGTCAAGGTCGACTGGAGCGAGTCCGACCTCGCGAAGGCAGCCGACATGGCGGCGAAACCGCCCAGGGTGTTCCCGGCCCGCGAGGACGCCGAACGAGCGTTCCTCAAGATCGCGGGGTTGACCGGCCTGGCCGAAGCGGACCCCGACGGCATCGTCGAAACCGAGGGCGGCTGGCGGCTGGCCCTGGATCCCCGCGCGTTCGCTGTCGGCGCTCCCGACATGCCCGGCCTGCTCGGCGCGGCGCGCTGCCCGGTCGTCCTCGCCGCCGGTGAACACGACCCCATGAGCCGCCCCGAACAGCTTCGCGCGCTCAGCGAGGCTTCCGTCGAGCTTCCCGGGCTTGGCCACAACGCCCACGTCGAAGATCCGGCCGTGCTCCTGGCTTTCCTCGCGCAATTCGTCCTCTGAACGCGGTAGTTCGACGACGAACCACCGCATCCAGAGGACGAAATGCGGTGGTCGCTAGCGCCGGAGCTTGCCCAGGACGGCGATGCCCTCTGCGATGTCACTCGCCGGGCTCGCCCCGTAGCCGAGGACGAGCCCCGGATTCATCGGCCGCTGACAGTGCCACGACAGCGGCTGCACCTTCACACCCTGCTCCAGCGCGGCGGCGGCGAAGTCGAGATCGGAGAACTCCGCGTCGAAGGTGATCGTCAGGTGCAGCCCGGCGGCGGCGCCGTGCACCACGGCGTCCGGGAGATGCGTCCGGAGCGCGTCGATCATCGCGTCCCGGCGGCGGCGGTGCCGTTTGCGCACGAACCGCAGCTGCCGTTCCATCTCGCCGGATTCCATCAGATGCGCGAGCACCAGCTGCGGGAGGACGGCGTTGCCCAGGTCGGCGAACCGTTTGGCCGCCACCACCTCGTCCCGGTAGCGAGGCGGGACCAGCATCCAGCCCACCCGGAGCGCGGGCGCGAGCCACTTCGACACGCTGGCCGCGTAGCAGACCTGCTCGGCGAGCATCGAGCGCAGCGCGGGCACGGGCGGGCGGTCGTAGCGGTGCTCGGCGTCGTAGTCGTCCTCGATGATCAGCCCGCCGTCGGCGGCCCAGCGCATGAGCTCGCGACGGCGTTCCCCGCCGAGCACGACCCCGGTCGGGAACTGGTGCGCGGGCGTGAGCAGGACGGCGGGCGCGCCACTGCGCACGAGCTCGCCGACGTCGACCCCGTCTTCGTCGACGCGGATCGGCGGCGTCGCCAGCCGCCGGTCGTGCAGATGCTGTCGCGCGCCCAGCGAACTCGGATCCTCGACGGCGATCTCGGAGATCCCGTTGTCGGCCAGCACCTGGGCCAGCAACCCGAGGCCCTGCGCGACACCGGCGACGATCAGCACGTCGTCGGCGTCGGCGGTGATGCCGCGGGTGCGGGCGATCCAGTGCGCGATGGCCAGCCGCAACGCGGGTGCGCCCCGCGGGTCGCCGTAGCCGAAGTCCGCCGCCGAGAGGTTGTTGAGCACGGTGCGTTCGGCCCGTAGCCAGGCCGTTCGCGGGAACGCCGTCAGATCCGGCACGCCGGGGGACAGGTCGATCCTCGCCGGGGTCGACCGCAGGGAGTCGAAGACACCGATCCCGGGCGCGGGCCGGAAGATCGTGCCCGCGGCCGGGGGACCGGATGCCGTCTGCTCCTTGGTCCTCGCCGGTGCCGCGACGACCACCGTGCCCGCGCGGCCGCGTCCGGCGACGTGCCCGTCCTCGACCAGCCGCTGGTAGGCCTCGGTGACCACGCCGCGGGAGACCCGCAGGTCCGCGGCCAGCGCCCTGGTCGCGGGCAGCCTGCTGCCGACCGGCAGGCGGCCATCGGAGATGGCGTGTCGCAACCGCGACGCCAGCCAGTCCGACCGGCGCCCCGGCGGGGCGTCCCCGATGTCCAGCTGCAGGAAGTCCGAGCCTTCGGCAGTCACCTGATCATTGTGTCATTCGGGCTCGTAGGCGAGGTTCGGGCGCAGCCACTGCTCCACAGTGGACAGTTCGACGCCACGACGGGCCGCGTAGTCCTCGACCTGGTCCTTGCCGAGCCGTCCGACGGTGAAGTACCGCGAATCGGGGTGGGCGAAGATCAGCCCGCTGACGCTCGCCGCCGGTGTCATCGCGAACGACTCCGTCAGCGCCATGCCGAAGCTGCCCGCGTCCAGCAGGTCGAACAACTCCTGCTTTTCGCTGTGGTCCGGGCTCGCCGGGTAGCCCAGCGCCGGGCGGATGCCCCGGAACTTCTCGGCGTGCAGGTCCTCCAGCTTCGGATCGGCGTCCGGCTCGAACCACTCCCGTCGCGCCTGGAGGTGCAGGTACTCGGCGAACGCCTCCGCGAGCCGGTCCGCGAGCGCCTTCACCATGATGGCGCGGTAGTCGTCCTGCTTCGCCTCGAACTCGGCCGCGAAGTCCTCGGCGCCGAGGATGGTGACCGCGAAGCCGCCCAGGTGATCGCCCGCGCCCGCCGGGGCGATGTAGTCGGACAGGCAGCGGTTGGGCCGCGACAGCGGTTTCTTGGTCTGCTGGCGCAGCATCGGGAACTTGACACCTGACTCCAGGATGATGTCGTCGCCCTCGGAGTGCGCCGGCCAGAACGCGTACGCGCCCTTCGCCTGGAACCGCTCTTCGGCGATGATCTGGTCCATCAGGGTGTTCGCGTCGTCGAACAGTTCCCGCGCCACCGGGTTGTCCAGGATCGCCGGGTACTTGCCCTTCAGCTCCCAGGCCAGGAACAGGAAGGTCCAGTCGATCATCTCGCGCAGCTCGGTGAGCGAGGGCGAGACGTACCGGACGCCGGTGAACGCGGGCGTTGGGACGTCGTCGAAGGAGACCTTCTCCGGGTTGGCCCTCGCCTGCTCGACCGTCAGCAACGGCGTCCGCTGCTTGTTCGCGTGCTGGACGCGCAGCTCTTCCTGGTCCTCACGGTTCTTCTTGTCGAGGATTTCGGCGCGGTCGGCGTCGAGCAGGTCGCCGACGACGCCGACGACACGGGAGGCGTCGAGAACGTGCACGGTCGTGTGCTCGTACGCGGGCGCGATGCGGACCGCGGTGTGCTGGCGCGACGTGGTCGCTCCGCCGATCAGCAGCGGCAGCTTCAGCCCGCGGCGCTCCATTTCGGCGGCGACGTTGACCATCTCGTCCAGCGACGGCGTGATCAGGCCGGAGAGCCCGATGGCGTCGGCGCCTTCGGAGACGGCGGTGTCCAGGATGACCGAGGCCGGGACCATCACGCCGAGGTCGATGACCTCGTAGTTGTTGCAGCCGAGGACGACGCCGACGATGTTCTTGCCGATGTCGTGCACGTCGCCCTTGACCGTCGCCAGGACGACCTTTCCGTTGCCCTGCCGGGTTTCGATCCGGCCTTCGAGGCGTGCCTTCTCCTTCTCGGCCTCCATGAACGGTTCGAGGTAGGCGACCGACCGCTTCATCACGCGCGCGCTCTTGACCACCTGCGGCAGGAACATCTTGCCGGACCCGAACAGGTCGCCGACGATCTTCATGCCGTCCATCAGGGGGCCTTCGATGACCTCGAGCGGCCGCGGCAGCTTCTGGCGCGCTTCCTCGGTGTCCTCTTCGATGTAGTCGACGATGCCGTGCACCAGCGCGTGGCTCAGCCGTGCCTCGACCGTGTTCTCGCGCCAGGAGAGGTCGATCGTGCGCTGGGTTCCCTTGCCGTTGACCGTTTCCGCGAACGTGACCAGCCTGTCGGTGGCGTCCTCGCGGCGGTCGAAGAGCACGTCCTCGACCAGCTCCAGCAGATCCTTGGGGATGTCCTCGTAGACCGCGAGCTGCCCGGCGTTGACGATGCCCATGTCCAGCCCGGCGCGCACCGCGTGCAGCAGGAAGGCCGAGTGCATCGCCTCGCGCACGACGTTGTTGCCGCGGAAGGAGAAGGAGAGGTTCGAGATACCGCCGCTGATGTGCACGCCGGGGCAGCGTTCCTTGATCCGCGGCAGCGCGTCGATGAACGCCTTGGCGTACCCGTTGTGCTCGGAGATACCGGTCGCCACCGCGAGCACGTTCGGGTCGAAGATGATGTCCTCGGCGACGAAACCGGCTTGCTGCGTCAGGAGGTCGTAGGCACGCCCGCAGATTTCGACCTTCCGGTCGGCGGTGTCGGCCTGGCCCTGTTCGTCGAAGGCCATCACGACCACGCCCGCGCCGTAGTCGCGGATGCGCCGGGCCTGCTGGAGGAACTGCTCCTCGCCCTCCTTGAGGCTGATGGAGTTGACGACTCCCTTGCCCTGCACGCATTTCAGCCCGGCCTCGAGCACCGTCCAGCGCGAGCTGTCGATCATGATCGGCAGCCGGGCGACCTCGGGTTCGGTGGCGATGAGGTTCAGGAACGTGGTCATCGCCTTTTCGCTGTCGAGCAGGTCGGCGTCCATGTTGACGTCCAGCAGGTTCGCCCCGCCGCGGACCTGCTCCAGCGCGACGTCGACGGCGGCCTGGTGGTCGTCGGCCTCGATCAGCTTCCGGAACTTGGCGGATCCGGTGACGTTGGTCCGCTCGCCGATCATGACGAACCCGGTGTCCTTGCCGATCTCGAACGGCTCCAGCCCGCTGAACCGGGTGTGCGGCTTCGGGGCCGGGACGTCCCGCGGCGTCATCCCGCGGACGGCGTCGGCGATCTCCTTGATATGCGCGGGGGTCGTGCCGCAGCAGCCGCCGACGACGTTGACCATCCCGGCCGTGGCGAAGTCGCCGAGCAGCCCGCCGGTCTCCTCGGGCGTCTGGTCGTATCCGCCGAACGCGTTCGGCAGGCCCGCGTTCGGGTGACAGGCGGTGTACGTGCCCGCGAGGCGGGACAGCTCGGCGATGTGCGGGCGCATCTCCTCGGCGCCCAGCGAACAGTTGACGCCGACGAGCAGCGGATCCGCGTGCTCGATGGAGCTCCAGAACGCCTCGACCGTCTGCCCCGACAGCGTCCGGCCGCTCAGGTCGACGATCGTCACCGAGATCCACAGCGGCAGATGCGGCGCGACGTCGCGGGCGGCGGCGATGGCGGCCTTGCAGTTGAGCGTGTCGAAGATCGTCTCGATGAGCAGCAGGTCCACGCCGCCCTCGGCGAGCGCCTTGATCTGGTCGGCGTACGCGGCGTACACCTCGTCGAAGGTGACCGCGCGGAACGCCGGATCCTCGACCTTGGGCGACAGCGACAACGTGACGTTCAGCGGCCCGACCGACCCGGCGACGAACTTCCCGCCCGCCGCGTCCGCCGCCTCGCGGGCGATCTGGGCGCCGCGGAGGTTCATCTCGTACGCGAGGTGCTCGAGCCCGTAGTCCGCCTGGCCGATCGTGGTGGCGGTGAACGTGTTCGTGGTCGTGATGTCCGCGCCGGCGTCCAGATACTGGCGGTGGATGTCGAGCACGACGTCCGGCCTGGTGATGTTCAGCAGGTCGGGGTCACCGGTGATGTCACGGGGGTGGTCCTGGAACCGCTCGGTGCGGTAGTCCTCTGGCTTGAGGCCGGCGTTCTGGAGCATCGACCCCCACGCCCCGTCGAGCACGACGATGCGCTCATCCAGCAGCTTTCGCAGGGCGGTCGTTTCCATCCAGCGCTCCTCCCATGTCGTGGGAGGCGCCCTTGCGGTGAAGTCCGGGGCCGAGCGTGGCGGACCCGGCGGTCCGTTGCAGCGCCTCTCGACCTTGGTGCCCAAGACTACCGGATCGGGACAAGGGCGCTTCGCCAGAATTGCTCACCTGCTGGCCGGGGCGCGTTCGGCTTTCCCGCATCGTGGGATAGGCGGATGTGTGAGGCTTGCCGTTGGCGGGGGCTGATTCCGGCAGGAGGCCGGTGCTCTTTTTCGCGTGGTGGCGAACCGCGGCGCGATCACGCGCTGATGCTGAACGTGACGCCGACTCGTCCTTCCGGAACGTCGCCGTGGTAGCCGATCCGCTGGCCGGCGGGGGTGAAGCTGACCGACAGCTGCGGAAGGCCGTTATGGCAGCGGAACAGGTAGCTGCGGCTCTGTGGGAGCGGGACGTCGAGCGGTGAGGTGTACCCGGCGGCACGGGCGGCGTCGATCACGGTTTCAACCACGGAGTCGTCCGGGTCCGGGCGGAGCGAGAGGATCACCAGGCTGATGGGAGAGGCCATGATCCCCATGCCGCCGCAGAATTCCTCGTCGAGCACTTCGCCCGTCCTCGCACCGATTTCGTCCGCCAGCACCGAAAGTCGTACTCGGACCGCTTTCTCCTTGCGCCGCCTGCCGAACCAGGTCATGAAGGCCCATTCCCTTGAAGGGTCAGAAACCCACGGTCGCCATCTGGATCTTCACCGGCTTCGCGGGCAGCCCGTCGGCAGGGCCGTTCGGATCCGTCGGGATGATCCCGGCAGCCACGATCCGGTCCAGCACCTCCATACCCCGCACGACCTTGCCCATCACCGAGTAGTTCTTCGGGATGTTCGCGAACGAGTGCACGATGAAGAACTCGCTGCCGTTCGTGCCGGGGCCCTGGTTGCCCATGGCGATGGTGCCGCGTTCGTAGGTCTCGGTGCCGTCGACCTCGTCCGGGAACTTGTAGCCCGGCCCGCCCTTCTCGGCTTCGTAGATGTCGCCGCACTGCAGGACGCCGAGACGTGAGGAGTTCGTCAGGCGCCAGCACTGGCTGTGGTCGTAGAAGCGCTGCAGTGCCAGGCTCGCCAGGTTGTGGACGGCGCACGGCGCGGCGCCGGCGCGGTTCAGGCGCACGGTCACCGGGCCGTAGTTGAAGCGGAAGGTGACGTCGACGGTGCCGCGCGTGAAGGCGAAGGGGAGCGGGCGCAGTACCGGGCGGGCCGCGGGGTTTTCCGGCGTCGGCGTGAACTCGCAGCGCACGATCGGCAGGGACGCCGGGGCGGGCGCGGCGGTGGCGACGCCGGGCAGCAGGACGGCGGCGAGAGCGGAAACGACAGCGGTGAGACCCCAGCGCAGCTTCATGAGGGGGAACCTAACCCAAAAGGATGGTCGTCGGGTAGCCGTTCACGTGGGTCGCGCTGGACCTGCTGCGGGTCCAGCCGTGAGGGCCTCCTTGCCTACCCTGAGGGTAGTGAAGGAGGCCTTCACGTACATCGGGCGGGTGAGGATGGCGGTGAGGCATCGGTCCAGGTGGTCGTGAGTGGCGAATCGGGTTAGAACACGAATCGCCACTCACGACCAACGGAGCCGTATGTTCACCGCCGCGTACCTCGCCTTTTCCCTGCTCCTGCTCCCGCCGACCGAGATCCGGCCCGACCAGGTCGACCACGTCGCCCTGCCATGCGCCCAGTCGGGCGCATCGACCGACGACGGGGACGCCGCCAAAACACTCAACCAGCAGCTCGCCACCAAGATGCGCGGCTACATGAACCCGTACAACACCTCGTGCGCCAGAGTGATCGTCGAGACGGTCCAGAGATCCGGCCTCAACGATCGCGCGGCGGCCATAGCGATCGCGACGGTGATCGTCGAGTCGAGCATCGCCAACCTCGACGGCGGCCTCGGTGACTCGGTCGGGCTCTTCCAGCAGCGCGCGAGCTGGGGGAGTTTCGAGCAGCGGACCGACCCGGTCTGGGCGACCGGCCGGTTCCTCGCCGTGATGCGGCAGTTCTACCCGAACGATTCGTGGAACAACGTCGCCATCGGGGAGGTCGCCGCGGTCGTCCAGCGGCCGGCGGCGAAGTACCGGCATCGCTACGCGGTCGAGGCGGGCGACGCGGTCAAGATCGTCAACGAGCTGTGGTCGCAAAACGGCCAATGGCCCCTGCCCACGAAGGTGGACAGGGGCCATTGAGCCGTGCGGAAGCTACTTGCGCCAGGCCGTGCGCTGCTTGCGGATGTCCAGCACGAGGCCGAACATCAGCGTCAGCGACAGGCCGATCAGCCACAGGTTCTCGGTCCAGCCGTGGTGGTTGCCGTACAGCATCACCAGCAGGATGATCGCGCTCAGCCAGCCCGCGATCCGCGTCGCCTTCGGGAAGGAACCGTGCCAGCCCCACTCGGCCGACGGCTCGTCGCGGGGGTCGACGGTGTCGACGCCCACCCGGCCGCGCTTTTCGACCGCTTTGCTCGCCACGATCAACTCCTCAAAACCCGATGGTTCGCTTGCCCGCGAATGATCCCACACCTGGCTGCACGCGCCCGACGGGCCCCAAGCGACAATGAGTCCCGATGACTACCTCGCGAAGTGTGCTCGTGCTCGGTTCGACCGGATCGGTCGGCGCCCAGGCCCTCGACGTCGCGGCCCGCAACCCGGAGCTGTTCCGGGTCGCCGGGATCGCCGCGGGCGGGTCCGACCCCGCCGCGCTGGCCGCGCAGGCCCTGGCGCACCAGGTCGACGCCGTGGCGATCAGCAGGCCGACGGCCGTGGAAGACCTGCAGCTCGCGCTGTACGCCGAGGCCCAGAAGCGCGGCTACAACCGTGGCGACTTCAAGCTCCCGCGCATCTTCGCCGGGGCCGACGCGGTCGTCGAGATGATCGACGCCACCCCGGTCGACGTCGTGCTCAACGCGCTCCCCGGCTCCCAGGGGCTCCCGCCGACCCTGCGCGCGCTCGCCACCGGTGCCACGCTCGCGCTGGCCAACAAGGAGTCGCTGATCGCGGGCGGGCCGCTCGTGCTGGCCGCGGCCAAGCCCGGCCAGCTGGTCCCGGTCGACTCCGAGCATTCCGCGATCGCGCAGGCCCTGCGCGCCGGCCGCGAGTCCGAGGTCGCCCGGCTGGTGCTCACCGCCTCGGGTGGCCCGTTCCGCGGGCGCAAGCGCGAGGAACTCGCCGACGTCACCGTCGAGCAGGCGATGGCGCATCCGACCTGGTCGATGGGCCCGCTCATCACGATCAACTCGTCCACCCTGGTCAACAAGGGGCTGGAGCTGATCGAGGCGAAGCTCCTGTTCGACATCGAGACCGACCGCATCGACGTGGTCGTCCACCCGCAGTCGATCATCCACTCGATGGTGACCTTCGTGGACGGTTCCACGATCGCCCAGGCCAGCCCGCCCGACATGCGGCTGCCGATCGCGCTGGCGCTGCACTGGCCGGACCGCGTGCCCGGCGCCGCGGCCGCGTGCGTCTGGGACAAGCCCGCGAGCTGGACCTTCGAGCCGCTGGACTACGACGCGTTCCCCGCCGTCGAGCTGGCGCGGCACGCCGGGACCGTCGGAGGCTGCATCCCGGCCGTCTACAACGCGGCGAACGAGGAGCTGGTGGCCGCCTTCCTGGCACAGAACACCGGCTTCACCTCGATTGTGGACACTATTGCCCAGGTGGTGGAAGCCGCCGACGAATGGCGTCGTGAACCTCGCGACGTTGATGACGTACTAGCCGCCGAGCGCTGGGCTCGCGCACGTGCCGGTGCGCTGATCGGTAAGGGGAAGTAGCGCGTGCTCTGGTTCATTCTCGGGATCGTGCTGTTCGCGCTGGGGATCTGCCTGTCCGTCGCGCTGCACGAGGCCGGCCACATGTGGGCGGCCAAGGCCTTCGGCATGAAGGTCCGGCGCTACTTCATCGGCTTCGGGCCGACGATCTTCTCCTTCCGCCGCGGCGAGACCGAGTACGGCGTGAAGTGGATCCCGCTCGGCGGGTTCTGCGACATCGCGGGCATGACCGCGCTCGACGAGGTGACCCCGGAAGAGTCGAAGCGCGCGATGTGGCGCTTCAAGACCTGGAAGCGCACCGTCGTGATGTCGGCGGGTTCGGCGATGCACTTCATCCTCGGGTTCATCATCCTCTACTTGATGGCCATCACCATGGGCCTGCCGAACCCGGAGGCGCAGGCCGCTCCGACGCAGCCGGTGATCAACGCCACCTCCTGCGCCCGGACGGCCACCACCCTTGAGCAGCTCAACGACACCACCTGTCCGGCGGACGCGCCGACCCCGGCGAAGACCGCCGGTATCCAGGCCGGTGACAAGATCGTGTCGGTCGACGGCAAGCCGACGCCGACCTGGACCGAGGTGCTCGCGGCCGTCCAGGTCGCCGGTGGTCCGACGCCGTTCGTGGTCGAACGCGGTGGGCAGCGGCTGAACCTGACCGTCGACGTGCCGCGGGTGCAGCGCCTGGTCGCCGACGGCGAGAACAAGACCACGGTCAAGGACGTCGGCATGATCGGAGCCTCGCCGGTTCCGAAGACGCTGGTGGCGACCTACGGCCCGGTCGACGCGGTCGGGGCGACGGTCAGCTTCACCGGCACGATGTTCTCCGAGACCGCCAAGCGGCTGATCGAGTTCCCGTCGCGGATCCCCGCGGTGGTGGATTCCATCTTCGGCGGCGAGCGCGACCCGAACACCCCGGTCAGCGTGGTCGGCGCCAGCCGGATCGGTGGCGAGGCCGCCGAGCGCGGCCTGTGGGAGATCTTCGTGCTCCTGCTGGCGAGCCTGAACTTCTTCATCGGCGTGTTCAACCTGCTGCCGCTGCTCCCGCTCGACGGCGGGCACATCGCCGTCGTCTGGTACGAGCGGGTGCGGGACTGGTTCCGCAAACTGCGCGGGAAGGCGGCGGGCGGACCGGTCGACTACACGAAGCTGTCCGCGGTGACGATGGTGCTCGTCTTCATCGGCGGCGCGGTGACACTGCTCACCGTCACCGCCGACATCGTGAACCCGGTCAAGCTGTTTCAGTGACGCGGGAGGACGGCGGGAGAGCGCGCTGTCAGCATCGTTGCGCTGCCCAGGTAATGCTGCTCACCGTGACGGCTGACGTCGTGGATGTCCGCCGATCGGGGTAGGTACGCTTGAGGGCGTGACTGTCGCTCTTGGTATGCCAGCGCTTCCTCCTCCCGTCCTCTCCGAGCGTCGCAAGACCCGACAGCTGCAGGTCGGGCCGGTCGGCGTCGGCAGCGAGCACCCGATCTCGGTGCAGTCGATGACCACCACGCTCACCTCCGACGTCAACGCGACCCTGCAGCAGATCGCCGAGCTGACCGCTGCGGGCTGTGACATCGTCCGCGTCGCGTGCCCTTCGGCGGACGACGCCGAGGCGCTGCCCGCGATCGCGAAGAAGTCGCAGATCCCGGTGATCGCCGACATCCACTTCCAGCCGAAGTACGTCTTCGCCGCGATCGAGGCGGGCTGCGCGGCGGTCCGGGTGAACCCGGGCAACATCCGCAAGTTCGACGACCAGGTCAAGGAGATCGCGCGGGCCGCGAAGGACCACGGCACCCCGATCCGGATCGGCGTCAACGCGGGTTCGCTGGACAAGCGGATCATGGACAAGTACGGCAAGGCGACCCCGGAGGCGCTGGCCGAGTCGGCGCTGTGGGAGGCGTCGCTGTTCGCCGAGCACGACTTCCACGACGTGAAGATCTCGGTGAAGCACAACGACCCGGTGGTCATGGTGCGTGCGTACGAGATCCTCGCCGAGCAGTGCGACTATCCGCTGCACCTCGGCGTCACCGAGGCGGGCCCGGCGTTCCAGGGCACCATCAAATCGGCTGTGGCCTTCGGCGCGCTGCTGCGGCAGGGCATCGGCGACACCATCCGCGTGTCCCTCTCGGCGCCGCCGGTGGAAGAGGTCAAGGTCGGGATCCAGATCCTGCAGTCGCTGAACCTCAAGGAGCGCAAGCTCGAGATCGTGTCCTGCCCTTCGTGTGGCCGCGCGCAGGTGGACGTCTACACGCTCGCCGAGCAGGTCACCGCCGGCCTGGAGGGCATGGAGGTCCCGCTGCGCGTCGCGGTCATGGGCTGCGTCGTCAACGGTCCCGGCGAGGCTCGCGAGGCCGACCTCGGCGTCGCCTCGGGCAACGGCAAGGGCCAGATCTTCGTGAAGGGCGAGGTCATCAAGACCGTGCCCGAGCACGCCATCGTCGAGACGCTGATCGAAGAGGCCATGCGCATCGCCGAGGAGTCGGGCCAGACGATCGGCGAGGGCGAGCCCACCGTCACCGTCGGCTGACCGGTCGGGACCACGCCGGGACCGGATTGTTTCCCGGCGTGGTGATCTCGACCTGCCGAAGTTCTCTCAGCGTGTCGTGAAGCTTGCGTTCCGTTTACGCCGCTCATCTGGCACCCTGGAGTGGTGTTGCGGCTTGCAGGTGCACGGCTGCTCGATGATCGGGACTATCCCGCGGTCCGTGCCGCGCTCGCCACAGACCCGGTCGGCAGCTGCATGGTCAGTGCCAGGGTGGAGACCGCGGGTCTCGACCCCTGGCGGCTCGGTGGTGAGCTCTGGGCCGCCGATTCCCGTCCCGTTCGCGCGGGCAGGCTCCAGGGGCTGTGCTTCTCCGGGCCGAACTTGATCCCTTTGCGCGGCAACGCCTCCGCTCTGCGTTCCTTCGCCGACCGCGCCCTGCGCCGTCAGCGCACCTGTTCGTCACTGGTCGGCCCGGCCGAGCAGGTTCTGGGGCTCTGGGCCGAACTCGAGCCGGAATGGGGCCCCGCCCGCGAAGTCCGGCACGACCAGCCACTGCTGGCGCTCGACGGGATCCCGTCCGTGGCCGCGGATCCGCTGGTCCGCGCGGTACGCCCCGAGGAACTCGACCGGTATCTCCCGGCCGCGATCGCCATGTTCGTCGAGGAGGTCGGCGTCGACCCCCGCAACGGTGACGGTGGCGCCGGGTATCGCGCCCGCGTCGCGGAGCTGATCGCCGGCGGCCGGGCGTTCGCGCGGTTCGAGGACGGCGAGGTCGTCTTCAAGGCGGAGATCGGCGCGATGTCCTCGACGGTCGGCCAGATCCAGGGCGTCTGGGTGCATCCGGAACGCCGCGGCGGCGGGGTCGGCACGGCCGGGACGGCGTCCGTGGTGACCAGGCTCGTCCGCGGGATGGGCCGTACGGCGAGCCTGTACGTCAACGCCTACAACGGCCCGGCGCTCGCCGCGTACCGGAAGATCGGCTTCCAGCAGGTCGGGCAGTACGCGACGGTTCTGTTCTAGACCGTGTCGCGTCCGGCCGGGAAGGGCCGGGACTGGCAGGATTCGAAGCATGCCTGCAGGTCGTCGTGTCGCCGTCGTCGTGCTCGCGGGGGTGGTGGGCCTTTCGGCCACCGGGTGCGGCCTCTTCGCCGATTCCGGCCCCGAAGACGCCGTCTCGGGCTTCCTCGGCGGCCTCTCGTCCGGCGACGTCACCGCCGCGGCCTCGTTCACCGATTCGCCCGAGGCCGCGCGCGGGTCGCTGGAGATGGCTCGGAAAGCGCTCTCGCCCGAGTCGATCACCATCGTGGACAAGCAGGTCCGGCATTCGTCCGGGGCGGACAACGGGACGGCGACCTACCAGCTCACCTGGAAGCTGCCGCGCGGCCGGACCTGGACGTACAAGGCCGACGCGCAGGTCCATTCCACGCAGGACGGCTGGAAGGTGCGATGGTTGCCGACGGCGCTCCATCCGCAGCTCGCCGCGCAGCAGAGCATCGCGCTGAAGGCCGATCCGCCGGATCTCGCGCCGGTGCTGGACCGCGACGGGATGCCGTTGCTGCGCCCGCAGACGGTCGTCAGCGTGGTGCTCGACCCGGCCAAGGCGGGCGATCTGGTGGCCGTCACCGACAAACTCGGCGCGGCGCTCAACCGGTTCGAGGCGTCGGTGACCGGCCAGTCGATCCGCGACGGGGTGAAGACGCTCAAGCCCGGCTCCGGCTATCCGGTGGTGAGCCTGCGGGCGAACAGCTATCAAGAGGTGAAGCCCGAGATCTACGACCTGCCCGGCGTCCGGTTCAGCCAGCAGGAAAGGCTGCTGGCCGACGACAAGAACTTCGGCAAGCAGGTACTGCCCGCGGTCCGGTCGCTCGTCGAGGACCAGGTGGAGGGCTCGGCGGGCTGGCGCGTCGTCACCCTCGACACGGGCGGCGGCGAGATCACCGACCTGCACTCGGAGAAACCCAAGCCCGCGCCCGCCGTCGTCAGCACGCTCAGCGTGAAGGCGCAGGGTTCGGCGGAGCGGGCGCTCGCCCCGGTCCCGACCGCCTCCGCGCTGGTCGCGATCCAGCCGTCGACCGGCGAGCTGCTGGCGGTGGCGCAGAACGCCCCGGCCGACACGCAGGGCGCGATCTCGCTCACCGGCCGGTTCCCGCCAGGCTCCACCTTCAAGATGGCCACCGCGGTCGCGGGGCTGACCGCGGGTTCGGTGCGGGCGGACAGTCCCGTCGACTGCCCCGGCACGGCCACCTTCGAAAACCGGACGGTGCCGAACGAGGGCAAGTTCGCGCTCGGCGTCGTCCCGTTGTCCACGGCGTTCGCCAGATCCTGCAACACGACGTTCGCGAAACTCGCGACCGACCTGCCGCCCGCCGCGCTGACCGACGCCGCGCGCGACCTCGGCGTCGGCGCCGACTTCGTGATCCCCGGCCTGACCACGATCACCGGTTCGGTCCCGCCGGCGAACACCGTCGCGCAGCGGGCGGAGAACGGGTTCGGGCAGGGGACCGTCGTGACCAGCCCGTTCGGGCTGGCGGTCGCCACCGCGACGGTCCAGTCCGGGAAGGTCCCGGTGCCGACGCTGGTGCGCGGGATGGCCACGACGTCGTCCGGGCTCGGCAAACCGATCAAGCCGGAGGTGCTCGACGCGCTGCGCGGGATGATGCGCGAGGTCGTCACCGACGGCACGGCGACGCTGCTCAAACCGTTGCCGGACGTCCGGGGCAAGACCGGGACGGCCCAGTTCGGCGACGGCACGCATTCGCACGGCTGGTTCGTCGGCTACACCGGCGACCTGGCCTTCGCGGTGTTGACGACCGACGCGGGAACGTCCAGGCCCGCGGTCGAGGCCGCCCAGCGCTTCCTGACGGGGCTCGGCTAGCCGTCAGGTCGTAGGCTGGGCCCATGTCCGTTCGCTCCCCCTTGAAGCCCGGCGTCCAGACGCCGAGGCGAGTCGTCCCCGCCAGCATCGCCCGTCCCGAATACGTCGACCGGCCGGCGCCGAAACGCGACACGGGCAACGGCGTCCGCACGCCCGAGGTCATCGAGGCGATGCGGGTCGCGGGCCGGATCGCGGCGCAGGCGCTCGAGGAGGGCGGCAAGGCCGTCAAGCCCGGTGCGACCACCGACGACATCGACAAGGTGATCCACGAGTTCCTGCTGGACAACCACGCATACCCGTCGACGCTGGGCTACCGCGCGTTCCCGAAGTCGTGCTGCACCTCGCTGAACGAGGTGATCTGCCACGGCATCCCGGACTCGACGGTGATCGAGGACGGCGACATCTGCAACATCGACGTCACCGCGTTCATCGGCGGCGTCCACGGCGACACCAACGCGACCTTCCTGGCGGGTGACGTCTCCGAGGAGGCGCGGCTGCTGGTCGAGCGCACGCGCGAGGCGACCATGCGCGCCATCAAGGCCGTCCGCCCCGGCAGGCAGCTCAACGTGATCGGCCGCGTCATCGAGGCGTACGCGAAGCGGTTCGGCTACGGCGTGGTGCGTGACTTCACCGGACACGGCGTCGGTCCGGCGTTCCACACCGCGCCGACCGTGCTGCACTACGAGGAGCCGTCGGTCGACACGGTGATCGAGCAGGGGATGACCTTCACGATCGAACCGATGATCACCCTCGGCACCATCGACTACGACATCTGGGCCGACGACTGGACCGTCACTACCAAGGACAAGAAGTGGACGGCGCAGTTCGAGCACACCCTCGTGGTGACCGAGGACGGCGCCGAAATCCTCACCCTGCCGTAGACACCTCGTGAGTGGTAAGGACGGTTCTAGCCGTCCTTACCACTCACGAGCCTGTGTCGGTCAGGCGTCGTCCTGCTCCACCCTGGCCAGGAGCTCGTCCAGGAAACCGCATGCCTCGGTGGCGGCCCGGTCGGCATCCTGGTCGGCGATGGCCTCGGCGAGGCCTTCATGCCCTATCTCCGGCAGGTACTCGCCCCCCGGCGTCACGTTCGACGTCGCGGCCACGCTGGCCGTGATCACCTCGGTGAGCCCGCGGTACATCTCGGTCAGCAGGGTGTTATGTCCACTTTGGACGACGGCGAAATGGAATTCCGCGTCGAGGCGGGCGAAATCCTCCCAATGGCCCTCGCGCAGCTCGGCGTTGCGGCGTTCGAGCAGTGCCTTGAGCTCGGCGACCTCCTCGTCGGTCCGCGACGCGGCCGCGAGCCGGGCGCCTTCGACCTCGAGGATGCGCCGCACCTGCAGCACCTCGCGCAGCTCCGAACCGCACAACCGCCGGATCGCGCCCGAGACTTCGCTCGTCGCCCGCACGTAGGTCCCGTCGCCCTGCCGGACCTCGAGCAGCCCCGTGTGCGCGAGCGCGCGCACGGCCTCGCGGACGGTGTTGCGCCCGACGCCGAGCTGCCCTGCCAGCTCCGGTTCGGTCGGAATCCGCTGACCGATGGGCCATTCTCCCTGCGTGACGGCGTCACGCAGCTGCTCGATGACCTGATCGACCAGGCCGGCACGGCGCGTGGTGGCCAATGGCACAGCGTTGTCCCTTCATCCAATCATCCTATGTATGTGATACTAGCCGACGTGCGTGTCGACTCTCGAGAATCCGTGGCCCCGTTCGATGAAAGCCTTGAACTCGAAGGCTCGATCGAAACGGAGTGGCGGCCGGGGGTGGTCACCGGCGGCGTTCTGCTCGGTGTCGCGGTGATCCTGGTGGCGCTCAACCTGCGCCCCGCCATCACCAGTGTCGGGCCCATGCTCGGCGAGATGCGTGACGACCTCGGCGCCACGGCGACCTGGGCCGGCGTGCTCACCACGCTGCCCGGCCTCTGTTTCGCCGCCGCCGGTCTCGCCGCGCCCCTGCTGGCCCGCCGGTTCGGCATCGGCGCGGCCATCGCCTCCGCGCTTTCGGTACTGGCCGTCGGCCTGGTGTTGCGCGTGCTCGACGGACCGTACGTCGTGCTCGGGGGAACCCTGGTGGCCACGGCGGGAATCGCACTGGCGAACGTACTGATCCCGGTCGTCATCAAAGACTCCTTCCCGGCACGTGTCGGCATGATGACCGGCGTTTACACCGCCGCTCTGCAGGGCGGGGGCGCCCTGGGGTCCGCGCTCACCCCTCCCTTGGAGAACGCGTTCGGCGGCTGGCGCCAAGGTCTCGGCGCCTGGTCGGTACTGGCGGTGCTCGCACTCCTCGTCTGGATTCTCGCAGCCCGCGGTACGGGGCGTGCGTCCGTTGCCGAGGCAGGCAAGCAGGGTAGCGGGCGATCGCTCCTGCGTAGCCCGCTTGCGTGGATGGTCACGCTTTTCTTCGGAACTCAGGCCTTTTTGGCCTACGTCGTGATGGGCTGGCTGCCGGAGGTGATGATCGACGCGGGGGTGAGCAAGGGTGATTCCGGCCTGCTGCTCGGGCTGATCTCGCTCATCGCCGTCCCGATCAGTCTCGTGGTGGCGCCGATGGCCGCGCGGCACAAGAGCCAGAGCCCGTGGATCGTCGGGCTGGGTGTTCCCGGTTTCGTCGGCATGGCAGGCATGATGATCGCGCCCGCCGCCTCGCCGCTGCTCTGGTGCCTCCTCATCGGGCTCGGGATGAGCGTCTTCTCGCTCGCGCTGACGGTGATCGCGCTGCGGGCGCGCACCGGCGAGGACACCGCGCGGCTGTCGGGGATGGCGCAGGGCATCGGCTACCTGATGGCCGCCGTCGGACCGTTCCTCTTCGGGCTGCTTCACGATCTCACCCACGGCTGGACCGTTCCCTGGATCATGATGCTCGCCGTCTTCGCCGCGCAGATGACCTTCGGCGCCTTGGCCGGCCGCCGCCGCTTCGTCTGAACGCGTTCAAAAAACATCTTGACCCCACAGGGGGCGGAGCCATAGCCTGATCGAGTTGAACCTGTTCAAAAACTCGGTCCTGGGGGTCGGCGTGGTGGAGGGACTGGCGTACGGCTCGGCTCTGGCGTGTTTCGCCGCGGTGTGCGTCGCCGTGGTGCCGGAGCGAGCCCCGGCGGTGCTCTCGCCGCACGAGTTCTACCGCGCCGTCGACCGGGTGTGCGTACGGGTGTGGAAGGACAGCGGCGCGGAGATCGAGCGCTACTGGCCGGATCCGAAGGGGGACGCCGCGACGGAGCTGCGCAAGTGGCAGCACTACGTCGCGACGCGGGTGGACGACGCCAAGGACGTCCTCAAGGGGGCGACAGGGGTCCGTGCGGTGCCAGGAGGGGCGGCATCCGCGCGGGAGGAGTTCCTGGCGGCGATCCGCCGGTACGTCGAGGCGGGCGAGCGGTTCTCCGGGGAGGGGGCCCGCTCGGCCGTCTTGATGGGCGCCTCGGACGTCGAGAGGAACGCGGTGAGCGCGCTCGCGGCGCGGAACGGGGCCCGCGCCTGCGCCCGCGTCGTCTGACCGACCGCATTCAGTCCTCTAAATGCGCCGTCCTCGGACTTGGCGTGCGTCCGAAAAACGCATTCAGAGGACTAAATGCGGGCGG
This sequence comes from Amycolatopsis sp. NPDC000009, assembly GCF_055563465.1. Lineage (NCBI taxonomy): Bacteria > Bacillati > Actinomycetota > Actinomycetes > Pseudonocardiales > Pseudonocardiaceae > Amycolatopsis > Amycolatopsis sp. NPDC000009. The sequence goes on along the minus strand of NZ_JBVHDI010000003.1, from coordinate 89,700 downwards.
GGGTCAGTCCAGGGGCAGGTTCAGCAGCGCGTTCTCCACGAGTTCCGGCATCGCCGGGTGGATCCAGTACTGCCCGCGCGCCATGCTCTTCGCGTCGAGACCGAAGCTCATCGCCTGGATCAGCGGCTGGATCACCGAAGACGCCTGCGGGCCGATGATGTGCGCGCCCAGCAGCTGCCCGGTGGCCGGGTCGGCGAGCAGCTTCGCGAAGCCCGTGGTGTCCTCCATCGCCCAGCCGTAGGCGATGCCCGCGTAGTCCTGGTGCGACGTCACGTACGAGACGCCGCGCTCGCGCGCCTCGCGTTCGGTCAGCCCGACCGAGGCGACCTGCGGCGAGGTGAACACCGCGTGCGGGACGAACCGGTGGTCGGCCTCGATCCGCTCGTCCGGGTGCAGCAGATTGTGCTGCACGACGCGCTGCTCGTGGTTCGCGACGTGCTTCAGCTCGAAGACCGACGAGAGGTCGCCGAGCGCGTAGATCCCGTCGACCACGGTCTGCTGGTACTCGTCGACCACGACGTGCCCACGCTCACCAGTGGTCACCCCGGTGGCGGCGACGTCGAGGAGGTCGGAGTTCGGCTTGCGGCCGGTGGCGACCAGCAGCACGTCGGCCTCGACGGTCTCGGCGCCTTCCGGGCCTTCGAGGTCCAAAGCGACGCCCGACGCGGTCTTGCGCGCGCGGACGGTCTTCCGGTCGAGCCGGACGTCGAACCGCTGCGTGGCCAGTTCCGTGAACCGGGCGCTGACGTCGTCGTCCTCGGAGCGCAGCAGCGCGCCGGACCGGTTGACCACGGTCACGGTCACCCCGAACGAGGCGAAGACGTGCGCGAACTCGGCCGCGATGTACCCGCCGCCCAGGATCACGATGCTCGACGGCAGCTCGTCGAGCCGCATCACCGTGTCGGAGGTGTGGTAGCCGGTTTCGGCGAGGCCCGGGATGTCCGGGAGCACCGGGCGACCGCCGGCGGCGAGCACGAACTTGTCGGCGGTGATCGTTTCCGATGGGCGCCCGTCGGAGTAGCTGACCTGCAGTTCCTTGTGCCCGGTGAAGCGGCCTTCGGCCTCGTACACGGTGACGTTCTTGTTGTCCTCGTGCTGGACGCGGTATTCACGGCCGCCGGCGGCGATCGGGTCGATCCGGCCGAAGATCCGGTCGCGTACGTCGCGCCAGCGGACCCCGGTCAGCTCCTCGTCGACGCCGAACTTCGCCGACGTGGCTGGGGTGGCCGCCACGTTGGCGGCGTGCACGAACATCTTCGTCGGGATGCAGCCCACGTTCAGGCAGGTCCCACCGAACGTGCCCTTCTCCACGATCGCCGTGTTCCAGTCCGCGAAGCGCGGGTCGAGGATCGAGTTGCCCGATCCGGTACCGACGATCACCAGGTCGTAGTGGGGCACGCTGTCTTCCTTTGCGGCGGGGGAGCGGGTGGTTCCGACTCTAGCCAACTTGTCACGGCGAGCGGTTGTTCCCGCTTCAGCGCCCGTTGGCGCTGAAGTGCATCCGATCCTTCGGCGTCGTCCAAGTACCACCCCAGGTCCAGCCGATCGCGGAGAAGGCGGCCACGGCCGGATCCCCGGCGGTGATCATCCCCGGCCGCCGGTTCCCCCGGTCGAGGTACGCCGACGCGAGCTCGGGCAGCACGAGGTCGCCCTTGGTGTACGGATTGCAGAACGGGTCGACGTCGATCGCGAGCCCATAGGCGTGCGCGGACCAGTTCGTCCGGCCGCGCGCCGGACGGCAGACGAAGGCGGTGGTGTTGTTCCCGTCACCCGTCGGGGGAGCCGCGAGTTCCGCGGGAGCGGTCACTCGCATCTCCTCGATCGGGAACTTCGCGGCGAACAACCGCCCGAACACGGTGACGACGGCGTTCGCCACCGACGCGTTCACGAGCATTTCCCCGGTGTGCGCGCGGCCGTCGAAACCCCAGAACGAGAGCGTGAGATAGCGCAGTTCGCCCGCGGCGACCGGGCAGCCCGCCTGCCAGGTGCTGCGTGCGAGAACCTCGGCGGGAACGGGGTTCACCGAGCCCGAGAACCGGTTCCCGGCAGGCGGCGGAAGCAGGTCGGTGGTCGGCAGGGAACGGTTCACCAGCACGGGAGGAGTCGGGAGGATCTGCCCGAAACCGTCTCGGCGCAAGGGAAGCGGCTTCGCACCGACCTGCCAGACGGGGGCGGGCGGCGGGGCCGAGGTGGGCGGAGTCGTTGCCGCCCAAGAGGTTTCGGCAGGCGCGCTGGTCACCGCGGGAGTGGACGGCGCAGGCGGCGGCGGGCTCGAACACGAGGAGAGAAAAAGGGCCGTAGCCGCCAGAATCGTCGCCGTAGCCCGCACGGGGTCCAGGGTGACAGATGCGTTCGGTGAGCACAGGTCCACCCGTTTCAGTGACACCGCATCGGGCTTTCTCCGATTAGGGTATTCGCGATCGCTCGTGTACGCGCTGGAGTCGAATGACTTCCCAGGGTTTGACCGTACGTACGCCCCGGTGAAGGGACAGAACATGCCCAAGAAGTCACGTCGCACCCTGCTGCTCGCGGTCGGAGCGGTACTCGCGACGGCCGTGATGGTGCCGGTCGCGGTCAACAGCGCGGCGGCGGACGACAGCTCGGCGAGCGGCCCGGAACAGGCGGCCCAGCCGAGGATCGTGGGCGGCGGCAAGGCTTCGGTCTCGCAGCACCCGTACGCCGTCTATCTCGCCGACCGCGGCGGCAACCAGTACTGCGGCGCGGTGATCGTCAGCTCCACGACGGTCGCGACGGCGGCGCACTGCGCGGTCGCGGTCAAACGTGCCGATGTCCGCGTGGTGGCGGGCCGGGACAACAAGCGCTCCCGGGACGGCCTGGAACTGCGCGTTTCGCGGATCTGGGTCAGCCCCGACTACAGCGGTGACCCCGGCAAGGGTGACGACATCGCGGTGCTGACGGTCAGCGGGCAGCTGCCGTACCGGCCCGCGAAGGTCGCGGACGACGGCGACGCGGGCCTGTACGAGGAAGGTACGAAGGCGACGGTCCTCGGCTGGGGCCGGGTCGCCGAGGGTGGCGCACGGTCGGAGTACCTGCGCAGCGCGGTCGTCCCGGTGGTCAGCGACAAGAGCTGCCGCACCGCCTACTCGGGCTACGACCCGAGCGACATGGTGTGCGCCGGCTACCCCGAAGGCGGTATCGACGCCTGCCAGGGCGATTCGGGTGGACCGCTCGTGGTCGGCGACACGCTGATCGGGATCGTGTCGTTCGGCGACGGCTGCGCGAAGGCGGGCAAACCCGGCGTTTACACCCGTGTCTCCCACTTCGCGAACGAGATCTCCCGGCAAAAGAACCGGGGCCTGATCGGCTGATCGGTGCGTTCTTCACGCCCGATGTGCTAACAAGTGGGCGTGACCACCGACACCCCGATCATCGAGACCTCGTCGTTCCCGCTGTCCGTCGCCGGTGACGAGATCACCGCCGCGCAGCTGCACGGCATCCTCCGCCTGCGGGTGGACGTGTTCGTCGTCGAGCAGGACTGCGCCTATCACGAGATCGACGGGCGTGATCTCCTGCCCGGCACCCGGCATCTCTGGATCGGGGGTTCCGTCGCCGTCGACTCGTACCTGCGGGTGCTGCAGGACGCCGGCGGCACCTTCCGCATCGGCCGGGTGTGCACGGCCGTCCGCTCACGCGGCAAGGGGCTGGCGGGACGCCTGATGGAGACCGCGCTCGCGGGCATCGGGGACGCGCCGTGTGTCCTCGACGCGCAGACGTACGCGACGGATTTCTACGCCAAGTACGGCTTCGTGGTCGAAGGCGAAGAGTTCATGGAAGACGGGATCCCGCACATCACGATGTGGCGCCGGGAGGCGCCGCGGCCGTGATCACCCCGACCGCGCGGTCCACGTCGGCCTCGGTGAGGTCGGCCCGCGCGGTCAGGCGCAGGCGGGAGATGCCGTCGGGCACGGACGGCGGACGGAAACACCCGACCCGCACGCCCTGATCGGCGCACGCGGCCGCCCACGCGACGGCCGATTCCGGTGACGGCGCCTGCACCGAGATCACCGCGGCGTCCGGGAGACCGACCCGGAAACCCGCGGATTTCAGTTGCATGGCGAGGTTTCCGGCGGCTTCGGTCACCTTGGTGGCCAGCTCGGGCTCGGCCTTCAACGCGGTGAGCGCGGCCAGTGCGGCAGCGGCGCTGGCGGGCGCGAGACCGGTGTCGAAGATGAAACTGCGCGCGGTGTCCACGAGGTGCTTGATCACCCGACGCGGCCCGAGCACCGCACCGCCTTGTGCCCCAAGGGATTTCGACAGCGTGATGGTGGTGACGACGTCCGGTGCGCCGGACAGTCCCGCCGCGTGGACGGCACCGCGGCCCCCTTCGCCGAGGACGCCGAAGCCGTGCGCGTCGTCGACGAGCAGGGACGCGCCGTGCTCCCGGCAGACACCGGCGAGCTGCTCCAGCGGGGCGATGTCGCCGTCGACGGAGAACACGGAATCGGTGACGACGAGCGCGCGCGGCTTACGACGGGTCGCGAGCGCGTGTTTGAAGGCGCTCGGGTCGCTGTGCGCGACGGCGGCGATATCCGAACGGGACAGGCGGCAGCCCTCGATCAGCGAGGCGTGGATGTACTTGTCCGTGACGATCGCGGAATCCGCCCCGGACAGCGCCGTGACGGCGCCGAGGTTCGCGGTGAAGCCGGACGAGAAGACCAGCGCGGCCTGTGTGCCGCAGAAGCGGGCGAGCTCGTGTTCGAGTTCCGCGTGGACCTCGGTGGTGCCGGAGACGAGCCGGGAGCCGGTGGCCCCGGCGCCCCAGCGCAACGCGGCCGCGGCCGCCGCACCGGCGACGCGCTTGTCCCTGGCGAGCCCGAGGTAGTCGTTACCCGCGAGATCCAGCTCCGGTTCCTGCGCCTGCCGGATGCGCAGCTTGCGCACCAGCCCGGCCTCGGCCCGCTTCTCCGCCTCCACGTCGAGCCAGTCGAAGACCTGGTCGGGCGGGAGGTTCTGGGAAGCGGGGCCGGGAGAAGTCACGTCCCGCAGTCTCCCATCCGCGTTCCGCCAGTACATGAAGGCCCCCTTCCTTGCGCCTGGCGCAAGGAAGGGGGCCTTCATGTACTTCTGGCCGGGATTACCTCAGCTGTCGTAGCCGCGACGCGGGCGGCCGTTGCCCGGACGCTGCGGACGGCCACTGCCGCCACCGGACTCGCCACGACGCGGGCGGCCGCGGAAGCCGCCGGGACGGCCGCCTTCGCGGTGACCGTGACCCTCGCGCGAGCCCTGGTAACCGCCGCGGTCGCCACCGTAGCCGCGGCCACCGCCACGACGCGGGGACTCACGACGACGCTCGACGACCGGCTCGCCGCTGGGCTGCTGCGCACCGGTGATGCGAGCGAGCTCGGCGTCGCCCGGGCGGACCGTGGTCTGCTCGGCGCGGACACCGGCGCGGTCGGTCATCCGGCGCACCATGCGGCGCTGGTCGTGGGTGACCAGCGTGACCACGACACCGGACGCCCCGGCGCGCGCGGTGCGGCCGGCACGGTGCAGGTAGTCCTTGTGGTCGGCGGCCGGGTCGACGTGCAGCACCAGCGAGATGTCGTCGACGTGGATACCGCGCGCGGCGACGTCCGTGGCGACGAGGACGGGAGCGTAGCCCTCCTTGAAGTCCGCGAGGACGCGGTTGCGCTGGCCCTGGGTCTTGCCGCCGTGCAGCGCGGCCGCGTGGACGCCCTTCTCGCGCAGGCGCTCGGTGAGGCGGTCCACGTGGTGCTTGGTGCGGACGAACATGATCGTGCGGCCCTCGCGGGCGCCGATCTCGGTGATGATGTCCTGCTTGTCCTGGTGCGACACCTGGAACACGTGGTGATCCATGGTGGTGACGCTCGCGGTCGACGGGGCGACCGAATGCGTGACCGGGTCGGTCAGGTACGCGCGGACCAGCCTGTCGACGTCACCGTCGAGGGTGGCGGAGAACAGCAGGCGCTGGCCGCGGGCCGGGGTCAGGTCGAGGATCTCGCGGACCTGCGGCATGAAGCCCATGTCGGCCATCTGGTCGGCCTCGTCGAGCGCGACGAAGTTGACGTCGGACAGCGACGCGGTGCCCTGGCGGACGTGGTCCGACAGCCGGCCGGGGGTGGCGATCAGCAGGTCGACGCCGCGGGAAAGCGCGTCGGCCTGGCGGGTGAAGGCCATGCCGCCGACGGCGGTGCGGCACCACAGGCCGAGCGACTTGGCCAGCGGGGTCAGCGAGTCGGCGACCTGCATGGCCAGCTCGCGGGTCGGGACCAGGATCAGCGCGCGCGGGTGCTTCGGACGGGCACGGCCGCCGTTGAGCCTGGTCAGCATCGCCAGGCCGAAGGCGAGGGTCTTGCCGGAACCGGTCTGGGCGCGGCCGAGCACGTCGCGGCCGGAGAGCGCGTCGGGGATGGTCGCCGACTGGATGGGGAACGGGGAGGTGATACCGGCGTCGGCCAGAGCCCGCAGCAGCGGCTCGGGAAGGCCGAGTTCCGCCCAGGTCTTCGCCTTGACCGTCTCGACGGCGTCGTCGCGCAGCATCGCGTCACCCGCGGGGCGGGTACGCGGCTTGCTGCGGTGCTGACGCGCCGACGGTGAGACGTGGCCGGAGTTGAACGTGACTGTCACAAATGCCTCTCGGACGTGGCACGTCACAAGGAGGCCCGGGCTGCCCGCACGCAGGCAAGGCAAGATGGTGTGCACAGATGGGCGTTCACAGGGACGAACCCGGCACACCGCGTCTGCGTGACACCGCGCGCCAATTGGTTGATACGGATACCGCGAGCCATTCGGTTGGCTTTGGAGGCGACGGACACCAACTCATCCACGCCGCCGGTTGCGGTCTGTGACTACTGTACCGGACCGTTATCCGGCCGCCCAACCCGAGGGACCGATTGTGGGCAGGGTCTCCACGAAGGGTCGTTCCCGGCGCCGCACGCCGGGAACGACCCTTTCATGACACTGTGGACGGTCACCGGAGACCGGCGATCTCCTTCAGCTCCTCGATCAGCTCCGGGACCGCCGTGAGCCGCTCCGGCAGCCCGCGCGAATGGAACCACGTCGCGATGTTCCGCACGTCCCGCGCGAGGAACTCCAGCCCGCCGGGATTGGCCACGATGTCGACCACCTGCGGCAGATCGATCACCATGATCCGCTCGCGGTGGACGAGCAGGTTGTACGCCGAGAGGTCGCCGTGCGCGAGCCCCTGCGACGCCAGCAATTCCAGCATCGCCGCGGTCTGGAACCACAGTTCCCGCAACAGCTCGGGCTCCGGGCGGACCTGTGCCAGGCGCGGCGCGGCCGTCTCGCCGTCGCCGAGGAATTCCAGCAGCAGCTCGGTGCCGTCGCGCTGCACCGGGTACGGCACCGGAGCGCCGACCGACCACAACCTGCTCAGCGCGCCGAATTCGGCCACGGCCCACTGTTCGGCGATGAGGTTGCGGCCGAAGCTGCTGCGCGACTCCATGGCCCGCATCTCGCGCGACCGCCGCATCCGCCTGCCTTCGAGGTAGCCGGCGTCGCGATGGAACAACCGGTGCTCGCCGCTGCGATACCGCTTGGCTGCGAGCACGGTGCCGTCGGTGCCGGGCAGGTTGCGCCGGACGAGATGGACGTCCGCCTCCTTGCCGGTCTTGAGGACGCCGAGTTCGGTGTCCACCGCCGCCAGCTCGGTGATCACCCAGTCCGGGCGTGGCAACGGTCCTTGCTCCGCTTCACCCCAAGTGCTCCAGCGGTCGGCGCCGTCGGGGATGGCGGTCTCGGTGTAGGCGTCCTCCCGCAACCGGGCGAGGCGGACGCGTTCGGCTTCGGTGAGCCGTCCGCCTCGGGTGGGTTCGGGTTCGTCGTCGAAACGAGCACGACGGGTGCGGCGAGGACGTTGTTCGTAAGACTCTTCGAGATCGTGCTTGCGCACTGGTGGGTTCTCCTAGATCAGGGGTGCCCCACCGGGCGAGCGTCGTAACTCCGCGCTCAGCCGCGAGGGGCGAGTGGATGGGGGCGGCCAAGGCCCCGGACAGTCATCAGCACGAGGCACCTCCCGGTCGCATCCACCGGCTCCCTGCCGGATCGCGCACGATCATGGCGGACGCGGTGAGGCGCGCGCAACCGATTTGATTTCCGGTGTGGTGGCGCGGGTGCCTACCGGCTTCCCGGCTGCTTTCCGGCTCAGGCGGTACCCGGCCCGGCCGCGGCCGACGTTGCGAAAGCCACTTTCGCAACCTTCGACGTTGCGAAAGTGGCTTTCGCAACCCCCGGCCGAGACCGGCACCCGGCAAGACCCGGCGAGCGGGAAACACCGGTACGAAGCGGGTATCTAAGACCGTCGCGCCTACGCCGACCTCAGCCCCGCCAGCTCGCTCCGCGACCGCACCTTCAGCTTCCGCAGGACACTCGCCACGTGCTGTTCCACCGTGCGCCGCGACAGGAACAGCACCTCGGCGATCTCCCGGTTGGTGTGCCCGGCGGCCAGCAGGCGGGCGACGTCGCGCTCGCGTGGGGACAGCTCGTCGCCGTAACCACGGCGGCCGCGCCTCGACGGGGCGACCGCGCCGGTGGACCGGAAGGCGTGGCGGCAGCGCGCGGCGTCGCGGGTGGCGCCGAGGTGGTCGAAGGTCTCCGCGAGCGCCGCGAAGGTCTCGGCGACGTCCTCGTTGCGGGCCAGGCGGCACCGCGCGGCGCGTTCGGCGATCAGAGCGGCGTGATACGGCGCGGGAAGGGCGTCGAACCGGGTCCGAGCCAGCTCGAAGGCCTCGATCGCCTCAGTGTGCTCGCCCCGGGACGCCGCGATCAGCCCGCGGTTCGCGGCCAGCGCCGCCCCGGTCGACGGCGCGTCGAGGTCGCCGATCTCCCGTTCGAACTCGTCGGTCAATTCTTGTGCGTCGGCGTCCCGTCCGGTGGTGCAGTACGCGTCGACAGCGGCCATCAGCAGATCGGCGCCCCAGGCCCAGACACCCTTGGCGCGCAAGAGTTCCAGTCCCGTCTCGGCCTGCGCGACGGCGGCCTCGCCGAGATCCTGCGCGAGCAGCATGCCCGCCATCCCGGCGTGCGCGGCGATCGCGACCGGGGTGAACGCGTTCTCCGGCTGGTCCGCCGCGGTGCCGGCGAACCGGGCGGCGGCCTCGTCCCATTCGCCGCGCGCGGCGGCGAGCAGGCCGAGGACCAGGCACAGTTCACTGGTCACCGGCAGGAGATCGCGGTACTCGTCGATCAGCGCGCAGGCCCGTTCGGCGAGGCCGTCCCAGTTCCCGGTGAGCCAGTCGGTGTGGACGGCCGTCGCGCGGGCGGTGCTGACGACGTACGGCGCCCCGCAGTCGGCGGCCAGCTGCATTCCGCTGTGCAGCAGGCTTCTGGCCCGCCGATGATGGCCGGTCCAGGCGCAGGCGTCGGCGCTGTTGCAGTGCAGCCGCGCCAGATGGCGCTGTTCGTCGGCGGAACCGACGCTGGTGGGCGCCCGGTCCAGCATGTCCCAGCCCCGTGCGTCCCCGATGTGCAGCCGCGACGCCGTGTTGTTGGCCAGCAGGATGATCTTCAGCCGCCGGTCGGTGGCCCGCTCGATGAGCCCGTCCACCCGGTCCATCCAGCGCCGGTGCTCCCGCAGCGGGGTCGCGCCGACCCACGGCTGCGCGAGGACACCCATCCCGCGTCCGGCCAGGTCGGGCCGGTCGGCGAGGTCGTTGACGGCGATCTCGATCTCGGTCCTCGCGGCCTCCAGCCCGCCCGCCTGGCGCACCAGCAGGAGCCCGAGCCCCAGCCGGACTTCGCCGCTCAGGCGTCCGGACAGCCTGCCGTCGGTGAGCAACCGCTCCAGTGCCGGGACGACTTCGGTCTGGGCGAGGCCGTTGCACGCCACCGAACTGAACTTGACCGCCAGTCTGTCCACATCGGACGGTTGCAGGCCCGGTTCGTCGAGCAGGGTGCGGAGCAGATCCGTCGCGGTCGCGAGATCACCGACCGCCGACGCCTGATCCGCGGCCGCTTCGCCGTACTTCAGGGCGCCTGCCCGGTCGCCGGCCTTACGGCAGTGCTCGGCCAGGCGTACCAGGGATTGCGGGAGGCGGTCGCGCAGCAGCCGCGCGGCCCGCCGGTGCAGTTCCTGGCGATCGGGGCCGGGGATGGTGCGGTACGCGGCCTGCTGGGCGAACGCGTGACGGAAGCCGTACGTGCCTTCACCGGTCTCCACCAGCACGTTGCGTTCGAGCGCGAGGACGAGCGCGCGGTGGGCGCGCTCGGGGGTGAGCGCGGCCGCGGCGGCCAGCAGGTCCGAAGTGGACGGTGTGGCGAGGACCGCGGCGGCCTCGGCGATCCGCCGGGCGGCGGGCGGCAGCGCGACGAGGTGTTCGACCGTCGCCTCCCGCAGCAGCGCCGGGACTTCGACCGTGTCGAGCAGGTGCCGCGCGGTCGCGCCGTCGGCGTGCACCGCGCCCTCGACGCCGCCGATCGCGTGCACGATCTCCTCGACCACGAACGGGATCCCCGCGGTCCGCTCGTGCAGCCGCGCCGCGAACTCGGCGGACACGTTCGCTTCGCCGAGCAGGGCCGAAACCAGCGCCTGGACGCCGTCGCGGTCCAGCGGCCGGAGCGTGACGAGCGCGTGCGCGGTGCCGGGTGCCGGCCGGTAGGCGCTGCCGAGCGGGATGCCGCCGGGCGTCTCTTCGCGCCGGTACGTGAGCAGGAGGGTCAGGCCCGCGGGCGGGTCGGTCATCAGGAACCGCAGCAGGCGACGGGATCCGTCGTCCGCCCAATGGAGGTCTTCGACGAGGAGGACGTGCGGGCCCAGCGAGCCGAGCAGTTCCCGGACGGCGCGGAAGAGCCGGTGCCGTTCGGCCCTCGGGTCACCGAGCCGGGGCGGCGGCTCCGGCAGGAAGGCCGCGAGTTCCGGAAGAAAGGGCGCGAGGACGCCGGTCACGGGGTTGAGGTCGCGCGCCGGGCGGATGTCCTTCAGCGCGTCGAAGACCACGCCGTACGGGAACGGCTCGCGCAGCGGCTGGCAGGTTCCGGTGAGGACCGGCCGCCCGGCCAGTTCGGGGCAGGCCAGCAGTTCGGCGGCGAGCCGGGTCTTGCCCACCCCCGCTTCGCCTTCGAGCATGAGCACCGACGGCGAGCGCATCGCGCCGTCGAGGAGTCCGCGTAGTTCCGCCTCGCGGCCGACGAGCACGGGCGAACTCGTCCTGCGTCGGCAGTCACCGATCACCATTGCCGGGTCACCCCCGCTTCACGAACCACACCGTTCGAGTGAACGCAGCTTAAGCGCCTGCTCAGTGCTCGCGGAACCCACCCGGACCGGCACAGAACTTTCGTAGGGACGGGGAGTTTCCCCATTAGATACGTAGTCCTACGGACCGTTGCCTCGCTTGTTCGCGCAGGTCCCGCCACCTGAAAGTGATTCATGCGTGACTGCACGTCACGGCGCCGGCCCGGAACCCCGCCGGCGTGAACCACCTGTTCGAGTGAACGGAGCTCAGGAAATGCGTGGAGAACTTCGACGTCACCGGATCGCGGGTGCGGTGCTCGCCGGGGCCTGTGCGGCGGCCACCGTCGCCTTCGCCGGACCGGCCGCGGCCGCCGAGGGGCAGATCCGCGGCGCCGGTGTGCCGGGAGCCGTCACGGACGGGTACATCGTCTCGCTCAAGAGCGGCGACGCCGGCCTCGCGGCCAAGTACGGCGGCCAGGTGAAGGCGACCTACACCGCCGCGCTGAACGGTTTCTCGGCGAAGATGACCGAGGCGCAGGCCAAACGCCTCGCCGCCGACCCCAACGTGGACTTCGTCCAGCAGGACGCCGTCGCACACCTGCTCGGCACCCAGACCAACCCCACCTGGGGCCTGGACCGGATCGACCAGAAGAACCTGCCGCTGGACCGGAAGTACACCTACCCGAACACCGGTTCCGGGGCGACGGTCTACGTCCTCGACACCGGTGTCGACTACCGCCAGTCCGAGTTCGGCGGCCGCGCGACCAGCGGGTACGACTTCATCGACAACGACAGCGACGCCCGTGACTGCCAGGGCCACGGCACGCACGTCGCCGGGACGGTCGGCAGCGCCACCTACGGCGTGGCCAAGGGCGCCAAAATCGTCTCGGTCCGCGTGCTGAACTGCCAGGGCAGCGGTCAGTACTCGCAGATCATCAGCGGGATCGACTGGGTCGTGCGGAACGCCAAGGGCCCGTCGGTGCTCACCATGAGCCTCGGCGGACCGGCCGACTCCGGGGTGGACTCCGCCGTGCGCCGCGCGGTTTCGGCGGGCATCACGAACACCGTGGCCTCCGGGAATTCCAACACGGACGCCTGCTCGACCAGCCCGGCCCGCGTGCGCGAGGCCATCACGGTCAACGCCACGCAGAGCGACGACCGCCGGTCCTCGTTCTCGAACTACGGCAGCTGCACCGACATCTTCGCGCCGGGTACCAGCATCACCTCGCTGCGCAACGGTGGCGGCACCCAGCAGATGAGCGGTACCTCGATGGCGACTCCGCATGTCGCCGGCGCGGCCGCGATCTACCTGACCTCGAACCCGTCGGCCACCCCCGCCGCCGTGGCCTCCGGTCTGGCCAACGCCGCCTCCTCCGGCGTCGTGATCAACCCGGGCTACGGTTCGACCAACAAGCTGCTGAACGTGGCGGGTCTCTGATGCGGCGCGGCGTGCGGGCCGGTGTGGTGGCCGTCGCGGCCACCGCGCTGGCCGCGCTCGCCGCGGGCAACGCTCTCGCCGCGGAGGCGGAAGGCGTTGTCGTGCAGGCGAAGCAGCACTACGGCGATCAGTACATCGTGGAACTTCACGATATCGGCACCCTGGCGGTCGAGCAGTCCTCGGCCGCGCTGACCGGCCGCTACGGCGGCGAGGTCCGGTCGGCGTACAAGAACGTCCTGCGCGGGTTCTCGGTCAAGGGCATGTCCGAGCGGCAGGCCCGGCGGCTCGCGGCCGACCCGGCGGTCAAGACGGTCTACCAGGACGGCACCGCGCGTGCCGTCGGTACCCAGACCAACCCCACCTGGGGCCTCGACCGGGTCGACCAGAAGAACCTGCCGCTCGACAAGAGCTACACCTACCCGAACATGGGCGAGGGCGTCACCGCGTACGACCTCGACACCGGGATCAACCCGGAGAACCCGGAGTACGAGGGACGCGCGTCGGTCGGCAAGGACTTCTTCGGTGGCAACGGGAAGGACTGCAACGGGCACGGCAGTCACACCGCGGGCACCATCGGCAGCAAGACCTACGGCGTGGCGAAGAAGGTCAAGCTCGTCGGGTTGAAGGTGCTGGGCAACGACTGTTCGGGCAACGGTCCCGACTCCGGCATCATCGACGCGGCCGAGTGGATCACCGCGAACGGCACCAAACCGGCGGTGGCGAACCTGAGCCTCCGGATGGATCAGGCCGGGGTCGGCGACGACGTCATCAAGAAGTCCATCGCGGCGGGCTTCGTCTACGTGGTGGCGGCGGGCAACGAGAACCAGAACGCGTGCAATGTCAGCCCCGCCCGGGTCCCCGAGGCGATCACGGTCGGCGCCTCGGACCAGAGCGACAACAAGTCCTCGTTCTCCAACCACAGCTCGTGCGTGGACATCTTCGCCCCTGGCAGCAACATCACGTCGCTGTCCACGTCCAACGGTGGTTCGGCGAACATGAGCGGGACGTCGATGGCCACGCCGCACGTGGTGGGCGCGGCGGCGATGTACCTCGCGGCGAACTCCGGTGCCACCCCGCAGCAGACGCGGGACGCGCTGGTGAACAACGCCACCGCCGGCGTGCTCAAGGGACTGCCGTCCGGCACGGTCAACAAACTGCTGAACGTGTCGTTCATCGGCGGCGGGGGCCCCACGCCGACGTGCGGGGTCAAATCCAACACGACACCGGTGTCCATTCCGGACGCGGGTGACGCGGTGACCAGTTCGGTGACGCAGGACGGCTGCGACGGCAAGGCGTCGGCGACGCTGCCGGTCAAGGTCGACATCGCGCACACCTACACCGGTGACCTGGCGATCGACCTGATCGGGCCGAGCGGCGCGGTGTTCGGCCTCAAGCAAGCGGGAGGGATAGGCGAGGCGACCGGCGTGCACACGTCGTACACGGTGAACGCCTCGTCCGAACCGGCGAACGGGACCTGGAAGCTGCGGGTCCGTGACGTCTACCGGTTCGACAGCGGGACGATCGAAGGTTTCTCCATCACCTTCTGAGTCCTTGCGAACGGCGGTGCGCCGCGGTCACGATGGCCGCGGCGCACTGTCGTTTTCGCGGGGAGGCCCCTGGATGGAGTCCTACGATGCCGTGATCGTCGGCGGCGGGCACAACGGCCTGGTGGCGGCGGCCTACCTGGCCAGGGCCGGCCGCTCGGTGCTGGTGCTGGAACGGCGCGGCGAGGTCGGCGGGGCGGCGGTCTCCTCCCGTGCCTTTCCCGGCGTCGACGTCCGGCTGTCGCGGTACTCGTACCTGGTGAGCCTGCTGCCGCGCGAGATCATCGCGGAGCTGGGGCTCGGCCTCGACCTCCGGCGGCGGCGGATGTCGTCGTACACGCCCGTCGGCGACGGCGGTCTCCTTGTCGACACGGGCGACGACGGCCGCACCGCGTCGTCCTTCTCCGCGCTCACCGGGTCTGCAAAGGACTTCGAGGCGTGGCAACGGTTCTACGCGATGACGGCCCAGGTCGCGGAGAGGACGTTCCCCACCCTGACCGAACCGCTGGTGTCCAGGGAGGAACTGCGTTCGGGTATCGAGCCGGAGGCGTGGAACGCGCTGTTCGAACGGCCGATCTCGGAAACGCTGACCGGGATGTTCGGCGACGACACCGTCCGCGGCGTCGTCCTGACCGACGCGCTGATCGGCACCTTCGCCGGCGCCGGTGACTTCCGGCAGAACCTTTGCCTGCTCTACCACGTGATCGGCAACGAGACCGGCGACTGGGACGTGCCGGTCGGCGGGATGGGCGCGGTGACCGGGGCGCTCGCGTCGGCCGCGTCTTCCGCCGGGGCACGGCTGACGACCGGCGCCGAAGTGTTGTCGATCGACCCAGGTGGCTCGGTGCGGTACCGGCTCGGTGACGACGAGGTCGTGGTGCGTGGCGGCCACGTGCTGTCGAACGTCGCGCCTCGGACACTCGCGCGGTTGCTGGGGGAGGAGCCGCCGGAGGCGCCGGAAGGCGCGCAGCTCAAGGTGAACATGGTGCTTTCACGGCTGCCGCGGCTGCGTGATTCGAGTGTCGATCCGCGGGAGGCGTTCGGCGGGACGTTCCACGTCAACGAGGGCTACGAGCAACTGGCGACGGCCTACGCCGAGGCCGACGCGGGACGGATCCCGTCGCTGCCGCCGTGCGAGATCTACTGCCATTCGCTGACCGATCCGTCGATCCTCGGCCCGGCCGAACTGGCCGCCGGGGTGCAGACGCTGACGTTGTTCGGGCTGCACATGCCCGCTCGGCTGTTCGAGGGGCGGAACGACACCGCCCGAGAGGAGGCATTGCGTGCGACCTTGTCCTCTTTGGACAGTGTGCTGGCCGAGCCGATCGAGGACTGCGTGCTGCGCGCGCCGGACGGCCGGCTGTGCGTCGAGGCGAAGACGCCGCTGGACCTCGAAGCCGAGCTGGGACTCCCCGCGGGGCACATCTTCCATCGCGATCTGTCATGGCCGTACGCCGCGGATGCCGCCCAAGTGGGGCTTTGGGGCGTCGAGACCGCGCACGAGCGGGTGCTGCTCTGCGGCGCCGGTGCCGTCCGGGGCGGCGGGGTCTCTGGCATCCCCGGCCACAATGCCGCGATGGCGGTGCTGGCCCGACCCTGAAGTCCGTGAAGGCCTCCTTGAGGGACCCAGGGTCCCTCAAGGAGGCCTTCACGGACTTGTCCGCTTACTGGACGGTGAGGGTGTAAACGGCGGTGGCGGTCTTGCCTGCCGAGTCCGTGGCGGTGACGGTCACCGGGTAGGTGCCGCGCTGGAACGGCGCGACCACCTGCATGGTCGAACTGCCGCCGCTCGAGATCGTCTTCGGGTTGAAGAACGGGGCGAACGGCAGACCCTGCCCGGACGCCGACAACGTGATCGTGCCCGTGCCGCCGGTGGCGGAAACCGTGACGTTGCTGAAGAAACCGGGCTGTGAAGTCCCGCTGGTGGGGCTCAGGCCCACCTTGAGGTCACCGGGTTGCGGCGCGCCGTCGCCGACGGTCAGTGTCAGCTTCGTGGTCGCGGTGTCGGAGGTGCCCTTGCCCGAGATCGTGACCGCGTAGTCCTTTTCGGCCGTTCCGGCGGGAACCTCGATGCTCACCTTCGCCGACTCGCCCGAGTTGATGGTCGCGGGCTGGAACGTGGCCGTCGCGCCCTCGGGGAGTCCCGAAGCGCTGAGATCGACCTTCTCCGCGCCGTTCTTGCCGGGCTTGCTGGTCACCGTGGCCGAAACGTACTTGCCCGGCTCGACCTTGAGCGAGGACGGCGTCACCCCGAGCGAGAACTTCTCCGGGTTCTGCGGCTCGCCGATCTGCTGCTTGACCCAGTCGCCCATCTCGTTGTTGAGCCTGCCGTACACGCTGTACCACTTGAAGTCGCTGCGACTCCAGGACGCGACGCCGACGACCGTGTTGTCGACGATCAGCGGCCCACCGCTGTCGCCCGGCAGGATCGTGACGCGGCCGTCGCTGTAGCCGCTGCAGATCATCGTGGCTTCCTTGAAGCCGGCTCCGACACCGCTGCAGTTGCTGCCCTGGACGATCGGCAGGGTGAACTTGTGCAGTTCGACGTTCGCGGGACTGTCGTTGTGGTTCTTCTTGCCGTAGCCGAGCCCGAGCCCGGACTTGCCCGGCTTGTGGAGTTCCGTGTCGGCCGAGGTCGCGACCTTCGCGTACTGGCCGCCCGGCACCGGGATGTCCGCGTCGGTGGTGACCACCGCGACGTCGTAGCCCTGGTCGAAGTTGACGTACTTCGGGTGCTTCTCGTAGCTGACGACGCCGATCCGCGTTCCGCCACCGGCGTTGAGATCGTCCAGCCCGTAGAGGAAGGACTTCTCCCCCGCCGCGTCCTTGCAGTGCGCGGCGATCAGGATCTTGCGCGGCGCGACGACCGACCCCGTGCAGGTCTGTCCTTGCGGCCGCGTTCCCCCTTCGCGCAGGCCGGCGATGATGAAGGGGTGATCCTTGACCGAGGCGGGGGTGCCTCCGATGGAGTTCGTGTGCAGTCCACCGGGGACGACCGCTTGATCCGTCGGAGTGACGGCGGGCAGGTTCGCGGCGGCCGCCGGAGCGGGCAGGAGGACCGAGAGGCAGCCGAGGGTGGCGGTGGCGATCCCCAGTAGCCGTTTTCTTCTGTTCACGGTGGTTCCTTTCCAGGTGGCTGGAAATCACTTTCCGCATCCGCGCCTGGTGGAACAACCGAGGAAGAAGCCCGTATGGGTACGGAACTAATGCGCCCCGTCGCCGGTCAACAGCTCGATACTGTGGTCACCGGTGCGCTCGACGTCGAGGCCGGCCTTCGCCAGGACCCGCATCAGCTGCTCCACAGTGGACGGTTCGCTGCGGGACTTCACCAGCTCCGCGGCCAGCCGTCCCTTGTACGCCTTGTTGAAGTGGCTCACCGTGGTCCGGTTGCCCTTCGCGTCCTCGGTCACGACACGGACGGTCACCGCGTCCGGGCGGAGTTTCGCCAGCGCCGAGTAGGTCCCGGAACGCAGGTCGACGACGAGCCCCTCGACACCTTGGAGCACCGGTTCGAGGACCGGCTTCCACACGCTGCGGACGGTGCCGAGCGACGGCAGCGCGTTCCCGCCCGAAAGCCGGTACGCGGGGATCGGGTCGGTCGCCGCGACCACTCCGAACAGCGCCGAAGCGACGGCGAGGCGCTTCTCGGCCTTCGCCAGCGTCGCCTTGGTGAAGGACTTCACGTCGAGAGCGTCGTAGAGGACCCCGGTGTAGCGGCGCAGCGCGGGCATCGTCGGCGAAGTCCACAGTTCGGCGTTGCGGGCGACCTCGTCGGCCTGCCTCGGCGTGATACCGAGCGCGGCGACACTGGCCGGGACGTCGCCCGCCAGTTCGGTCAGCGCGTCGGCCAGCTTCGCGCGGGCCGGATTCAGCTCCGGGAACGACAGCGCGTCGAGGTCCAGCGGCGCGCCGGTGCCGCCGGCGGCCTTGGTCTCGGATGGGGGGAGGAGCACGAGCACCACGGAAGCGTAACTAAATGGAGTGCGTCACCCCGAGGCGCGGGCTTAGCCTCGTCCGCATGAGCCTGACCTGGCGCCCGCTGACCATGGACGACATGCCGCGACTGGCCGAGACCTTCGCCGAGGCGGAGCGTGCCGAGCCGATCGAGGAGCACTACAGCGCGGAGGATCTCGCCGAAGAGATCGGTACGCCGACCGTCGACCTGCCGACGGCGTCCACCAGCGCGTGGGACGGCGAAACGCTGGTCGCCTACGGTCTGCTCCGGAAGCGCGACGCGGCGGACCCGGTGCACATGATGCGGGTCGAGACGGTCGTCCACCCCGCGTACCGCGACGACGCCATCGCCGCGCGTCTCACCGGCTGGTTCGAGGAGGCGGGCAAGGCGCTGCACGCGAAGTCCCACCCGGACGTACCGCTGGAACTGCACGCCGGGGTCAACACCAAGCAGCGCTGGCTCTCCGAGGCACTCGTGGCCGCCGGGTACGAGCACGCCCGGTGGTTCGTCGACATGCGGGCCGACCTCGGCTCGATCCCGCCGGTCAAACCGCTGCCCGAAGAGTTCCCGCTCGTCGCGTACGAGCAGAAGTACGAGGCCCTCACGCTGCGGTCCCGTAACGAGACTTTCGCCGACCACTGGGGGAGCACGGAGCAGTCCCCGGAGGCTTGGCGGCATCTGGTGGTCGGCGGGAAGGATTTCCAGCCGGACCTGTCGTTCCTGCTGCTGAGCCCGGACCGGGACCGGGTGGTCGCGATGGTGCTGAGCGCCCACTTCGCCTCCGACACGGCCGCCACCGGCGTGAAGGACCTGTACGTCAGCCACGTCGCGACCGACGCGGGACTTCGCGGGCGCGGGATCGCGGGCGCGCTGCTCGGGCACACGATCGTCCAGGCCAAGGCCAAGGGTTTCCAGCGGGCTTCGCTCAACGTCGACCAGGACAACAGCCACCGCGCTCTCGGGGTTTACGAACGTGTCGGGTTCAGCGAGTTCCAGCGCTGGGCCGGGTACGTGAAGCCCGTTCCGACCTGACCGGTTGTCACCCGGAAGGGTGGATTTCGGTACAGTCGATCTTCTCGGAGTGATCGCTGGGGGTGGTAGGGCGTTGCCGGTTTCCGCACGCCTCGGCTGGCATGACCTGCCGTCGGCGACGCGTGACGCCCTGGAGCGTGAGCTCGGTTCGGCGGTCCGTCGTTCGCTGTGGCAGACCCCGGAGTTCGACGGCGGTGTCGCCGCGCGGCTCGAACTCGAACGCGGTCGTCGCTGGGTCTTTCTGAAGGCGATCCCGGCGGTCAGCCCGCGTGCGGGCGGCTACCGGACGGAGGCCGCCATCGCGCGACGGCTTCCCCCGGAGGCGCCAACCCCGAAGCTTCTGTCCTTTGTGGATGGTGAGTGGCTGGTGCTCGCGTTCGCCGATTTCGACGGCACCAGGCCGAACCTGCGCCCCGGATCGCCGGACCTCTCCGCGGTGCTGGCCACCTTCGGCGCGCTCGGGCGCACGCTCACGCCGTGCCCGCTGCCCGACGTCCCGGACGCCCTCGACGATCTCGGCCCACTCCTGCGCGGCTGGCACGAACTGGCGAAGGAACCGCCGGACGATCTCGACGGCTGGGCCGTCCGCAACCTCGACCGGCTCGTCCAGCTGGAGACGTCCTGGCATCCCTGGTCGGCCGGGGACACGTTGCTGCACAACGACATCCAGCCCGAATACCTGGTGCGGACCGGGCCGGGCAGGGTGCTGGTCACCAACTGGCGCTACCCGGCGCGGGGCGCGGGCTGGCTCGATCTGGTCGCGCTCGTCCCGTACCTGCTCGACGCCGGGCACGAGCCCG
Organism: Amycolatopsis sp. NPDC000009; assembly: GCF_055563465.1. NCBI lineage: Bacteria > Bacillati > Actinomycetota > Actinomycetes > Pseudonocardiales > Pseudonocardiaceae > Amycolatopsis > Amycolatopsis sp. NPDC000009. The sequence goes on along the minus strand of NZ_JBVHDI010000003.1, from coordinate 69,764 downwards.
CCGACGTCGACCGCCTGCTCCGGCGGCGCCCGGTGCTGGCCGGTGTCCCGGTCTGGGCGGTCACCGCTTTCGGTGTCGCGCTGGCCGGGCACGCCGAACGCGCGTCCCGGTTGCCGGAACCGCCCGCGACGACGGGCGTCCGCGCGGCGCAGCGCCGTCTCGCGGGAGCCATGCGGGAGTGGCTCGCCTACCGGACGCACTGGCAGTAGCCGCCCGGCTCGTGAGTGGTTAGGACGGTTCTAACCGTCCTAACCACTCACGAGAGGAGCTGCGGGGGAGCTTTCGCTGCAGCTGATGCGGCGATAGGCCCCTTCTTGCTGATGGCGCGCTGTTCGCCTTACCGCCTCGGATTCGGCGAGGCGAAAGCGCCCAATGTGGCATGGGAGACGGCGAGCGTCCCCAATGCCACATTGGGCGCATCACGACGCGTCGAGGTGTGTCGCGAAAGCGACTTTCGGTGTCCTGAAAGTGGCTTTCGGGACATGGCGCGGCCCAGAGCCCTTGCGATTCCTGGCCGCCGGGGGGCGGACGTTGCGAAAGCCAGTTTCGCAACGCCTCCGGCAGGGCAGGCAAGGCACGCGGCAGCAGCGGCTCGTGAGTGGCTAGGACGGTTCTAACCGTCCTTACCACTCACGAGGTTCAGCGGCTCCTCACCGGCTGCGTACCGGCGCAACTGCTCGGCGACCAGCCGTTTCGCGCGCGGGTAGAACGACGCCGACCCGCCCGCGATATGCGGCGTGATGATCACGCCCGGCGTGGTCCACAGTGGATGCCCGGCGGGCAGCGGTTCCGGATCGACGACGTCCAGCGCGGCGCGCAGCCGCCCGGAGACGGCCTCGGCCGTGAGCGCCTCGGTGTCGATCGCCGAACCCCGCCCGACGTTCACCACCAGGGCGCCGTCCGGCAGCGCGGCGAGCTCCGCGGCGCCGAACAGGCCCATGGTCGCGGGCGTCTCGGGCAGGATCAGGACCACGATGTCGGCGGACCGCAGCAGCTCCGGCAGTTCGGCCACGCCGTGCACGCGCTCCGCGGGCCTGGCCGTGCTCGCCACCCTGGTCACGATCGCCTCGGCCGCGACCAGCTGCCGCTCGATGGCCTGGCCGATCGAGCCGTACCCGACCAGCAGCACCCGGCTGTCGGCCAGCGAGCGCGTGTGCTCGCGCTCCCATGACGCCGTCGCCTGCTGCGCGAACCAGCGCGGCAGATCCCGCTGTGAAGCGTGGACCAGCGCCAGCGCGTGTTCGGCCACGCTGAGGTCGTGCAGGCCGCGGCCGTTGGCCAGCCGCACTCCCGGCGGCACCAGCGGGATCAGCTTCTCCACCCCGGCCGACAACGACTGCACGAGCTTCAGCGACGGGAGCCGGGAGAGCAGCTTCATCGGCTCGGCGCCGGTGTCGTACGGCAGCACGTAGACCTCGACGTCGTCGAGGCCCTCGTCCGGCAGTGGCCCCAGACCGTCGTAGAGCCGCGCGCTCAGGCCCTCGGGCAGCTCGATGTCGGACCAGGGCAGGATGGCTCGCTCCGTCATGCCGCCATTCTGGCCGTCGCGACCGGCGTCACCCTCCGTGGCCCGCGACGCAGAACTCGTTGCCGACGGGATCGGCCAGCACCGTCCAGGCGAAACCCGGCATTTCGTGCCTGTCCAGCTTCTTCGCGCCCAGACCGACCAGACGCTCCACCTCCTTCTCCATGTCGTCGGTACCGAAGTCCATGTGGACCCGGTTCTTGCCCGCCCGCTCCTCCGGCACGCGCTGGAAGGCGAACACCGGCCCGTTCTCCTTCTTGGCGCGCAGGATCAGGAACTCGCCGTCGTGGTCCTGATCCACCTCGACCCCGAGCGCCTTCGTCCAGAACGCCGCGAGCCCGCGCGGATCCGCGCAGTCGATCGTGATCATGCCCAGCTCGATACCCATGGCGGCACGCTAGCGGCACCCACCGACAAAACCGGGCGCCCGCGATAACCGGTTGAACCGGCCCGGGGCGGGGTGACTACGCTGCGCAGAACGTCTAAGCACGTAATTCCAGCGAGGAGCCCAGAAGTGATCACCAGGATGTCGTCGTTGTTCCTTCGCACCCTGCGTGAGGATCCGGCGGACGCCGAGGTACCGAGCCACCGGCTCCTGGTACGCGCCGGCTACGTCCGCCGGGTCGCCCCGGGCGGCTATTCCTGGCTGCCGCTGGGCCTGCGGGTGCTGCGCCGTATCGAGAACGTCGTCCGCGAAGAGATGAACGCCATCGGCGCGCAGGAGATCCAGTTCCCCGCGCTGCTGCCGAAGGAGCCTTACGAGGCCACCGGCCGGTGGACCGAGTACGGCGACGCGCTGTTCCGCCTCAAGGACCGCAAGGGCGCCGACTACCTCCTCGGCCCGACGCACGAAGAGCTCTTCGCGCTCACCGTGAAGGGTGAATACAGCTCGTACAAGGACTACCCGGTCGTCCTGTACCAAATCCAGACGAAGTACCGCGACGAGGCGCGTCCCCGCGCCGGCATCCTGCGCGGGCGCGAGTTCGTCATGAAGGACTCCTACTCCTTCGACCTCGACGACGAGGGCCTGACCAAGTCGTACGAGCTGCACCGGCAGGCGTACACGAAGCTGTTCGACCGCCTCGGCATCGAGTACGTCGTCGTGAAGGCGACCTCCGGCGCGATGGGCGGCTCGGCCTCCGAGGAGTTCCTCGCCGTCGCCGAGACGGGTGAGGACACCTACGTCCGCAGCACCGAATCGGGTTACGCGGCCAACGTCGAAGCGGTCACCACGCCCGCTCCCGAGGCGAAGCCGATCGAGGGCCTGCCCGAGGCGAAGGTCCACCACACGCCGGACACCCCGACCATCGAGTCCCTGGTCGCGTTCCTCAACAACGCCGATCTCGGCCGCACCTTCACCGCCGCGGACACGCTCAAGAACGTCCTGGTGAAGACCCGCCAGCCGGGTGCGAAGGAGTGGGAGCTGCTGGCCATCGGCCTCCCCGGCGACCGCGAGGTCGACACGAAGCGCCTCGAAGCATCGCTCGAGCCCGCCGAGTTCGAACTGCTCGAAGAGGCCGACTTCGCCAAGAACCCCTTCCTCGTCAAGGGCTACATCGGCCCGAAGGCGCTGAAGGACAACGGCGTCCGCTACCTGCTCGACCCGCGCGTCGTCGACGGCACCGCCTGGGTCACCGGCGCCGACGAGCGCGACCACCACGTGGTCGACCTGGTCGCGGGCCGCGACTTCACCGGTGACGGCACCATCGAGGCCGCCGAGGTCCGCGAGGGCGACGCGTCGCCCGACGGCAAGGGCACCCTGGTCGCCGCACGCGGTATCGAGATCGGGCACATCTTCCAGCTGGGCCGCAAGTACGCGGACGCGTTCGAGCTCGACGCGCTGGGCCCGGACTCCAAGCCCATCCGCATCACCATGGGTTCGTACGGCGTCGGCGTCTCGCGGCTGGTCGGCGTGCTCGCCGAGCAGAACCACGACGACCTCGGCATCGTCTGGCCGCGCGAGGTCTCGCCGTTCGACGTGCACGTCGTCATCGCGGGCAAGGACGAGACGGTCGCCGCGGGCGCGGAGAAGCTCGCCGCCGAACTGGACGCCGCCGGTATCGAGGTCGTCCTCGACGACCGCAAGGCCACCCCCGGCGTGAAGTTCGCGGACGCCGAACTCGTCGGTGTGCCGACGATCCTCGTCGTCGGGCGCGGCCTGGCGAACGGGGTCGTCGAGGTCAAGGACCGCCGCACCGGCGACCGCGAGGAGATCGCCGTCGACGCGGTCGTGGAGCACCTGGTCAAACTCGTCCGTTCGTAATGGGCCTTTTCGGCAAGAAGCGCCGGGATTCCCCGGGCTACGAGGACAACGCGGCGCTGGACGGGTTCGGGGGCTATCAGCCCTCGGACTCGTCCGGCTACACGCCCGCTCCCCAGACCCCGGCTCCAGCCGAGCCGGAGCCGGAGAAGCCCGCGAAGCAGCCGATGTCGCGGAGCGGGCGAAGGGCCATGTACGGCTTCTTCGCGACGCTCGGCGTCATCACGGTCGCCGCTCTCTCGAACAGCGGCGACAGGTCGGACAGCAGCGCGCCGACCACCCGGGCCCCGGTCGTCTACACGCCTTCGCCCCGGGTCGTCGCGCCGCCGGTGACCGAAGGCTGGCAGTCGGTGGCCGGGAAGGACGGCGTCTACGCCTACGACGTCCCTCCGAACTGGACGCCGAAACCCGGCACGATCCACGGCTGGGAGAAGGGCACGCAGGTCCCGGGTATCACCATGGTCGCCAGCGCCTTCGTCGGCGAGGGTTACTGCCCGCAGGAGAAGGGAAGCAGGATCGGCGGCGCCGGAGTGGCCAACATCAAGCTCGCCGAGCACGCCGCCGCGGCGAAGAAGGCGGTCGACGATCTCACCGTCAGCGCCTTCAACCCGGAGAACGGCCCGCTGACCGCCAAGATCACCCCGGAACCGCCCCAGGCGACCGAGTTCACCCTCGGCACCGGCAAGAAGGTCCCCGCCAGCATCGTCCTCGCGGAGGTCGTCACCCCGCCTGGACCATGTGGTGCCCAGCGCGCCTTGGTCGGCGTGCTCGCGCCCCAGCTGGGCGAAGCCTCGGCGGCCCTGGCCGTCTATTCGGGCCAGGACGCGCCGGGCGGTGCGGATCGCGAGCTGATCCTGAAGATCCTCAAGACCTACCGGGGTGTCCCGGAGGCCGACCGCAAGACCAGCACGCCGCCGCCTTCGACGGTGCGCTGAGGCTTCTTGCCCGACCGCGCGAGCTTCGCCAGCCGCAGCAGCCCGGTGTTCGGCAGGTACGCCCGGCCGAGCGCGATCCCGATCCGCGGCAGGTCCGCCTCGTCGCGGAACGCGAGGTACAGCGGCACGTGGCGCGGCTGGAACTTCGCCTTGAACGCGTGCAGCGAACGGAAGCCGTAGAACGGCTCCATCATCGTGCCGAGCGCGTCCAGCACCCGCTCGACGGCGTGCGCGGGTTCGCCGGAGCTCGCCAGCGGGGCGCCGGACAGCGAGACGAACTTCGCGCCTTCCTCGCGGAAGGCCAGGCACGACGACGCGATCAGGAACTCGATCGACGGGCGGAATCCGTCGGCGCGTTTGCGCATGACGTCGAGGGTCCAGCCGCCGATCGCGCCCGCGCCGGTGTGGACCGGCAGCCACGACGTCACGCCGTGGACCACGCCGTCGGCGTCCACCGCGAGCCCCACGCGGGTCTCGGGATCCATCGCCTCGTCGACGCCGCCGAGGGTGAAGCCCATTTCCGGCATGCCCTTGTCGCTGATCCACTCCTCGGAGATCGCGCGGACCTGCGAGATCACCGCGCGCGGCTGGTCGGCGAGCCGGACGAGCCGGAACTCGATGCCGTCCTTCCCGGCCCGGTTGAGCGCGGTCCGCACGTCCTGCCAGCGCTTGCCGCGGAACTCCAGTGTTTCCAGTTCGATCAGGGTGTCCTCGGCGACCTGGACCTGTTTCCAGCCGAGCTCTTCGGTTTTGGCGATGGTGTCGCCGGTCGCGGAGAACAGGCACGGCACGAGGCCGGTGTTCTCGCACATCGTGATGAACTCGGCGATCGTCCGGTCGGCGGCGCCGTCGGGGGCGATCGGGTCGCCGAGGGCGATGGCGACCCCGGCGTGCCGCCGGTAGGCGAGGTAGGACTTGCCGTCCGCGGCAACGAAGTACGAGTTCTGCGGCCAGGTCGTCATCCACGAAAGCGTGCTCCCGCCGTGGCGGCTGAGCAGCGTGCGGGCCAGCGCGGGGTTGCCCATCCGGCCGAGACGGCGGCACTTCCGCCGCGACGGCACGCGGAAGGCGCCACGCGAAGAGACCAGCAGGGCGAATTCGACCGTCCAGAGCAGGTTGTCCACGAAGAACAGCGGCGGATCCACCACGCCGGCGTCCTCGCCGAAGATCTCCGCCAGCGTGAGCACCCCGCCGTAGACCATCACCTGCAGGATGACGAACGAGGTCAGGATCATCGCGCACCACCAGGCGACCTGGCTGCCCTTGCGCAGGCCGTTCATGATCGGCACCACGATCAGGCACAGGACGACGACTTCCCAGGTGGACAGCGAAAGCTCTTCGGACGAACCGAAGGGACCGTTGCCCGGCACGAAGGACATCACCAGTTCGGCGACCGTCAGCACCAGCAGACCGGCCACGACGTAGAACCGCCACTCGCGCAGGCTCGGCCGCCGTTCGCGCGAGGAATCCTTGGCACCGAGGAACTTCCGGCCGAAAGGCAGGGCGAGGACCAGGGCGAAGAAGTGCACGAGATCGGCGAGCGTGCCGACGAAGATGATCGCGACCCCGGCGTAGACGCACAGCCCGGCGCGCAACCGGAGGCGCCACGGCGGGCGCAGGGTGGCGCTGGCGACCGCGACCGCGGCGAGCGCGCCGCCGGAGAACCCGACGTCGAGGCTGGCGGCGACCCGTTCCGCCCATTCCCAGCCGGAGTTGCGGCTCAGCGCCAGGAACTGGACCGCCACGAGCACACTGACGAACTGGCCGCCGATGGCGACGGCCATCGCCCGCCGCGTGCCGAGCCGCCATTCCGCGAATCCGGCGAACAACGCGAAGCTGAGCACCATCGGCAGGTAGTACAGCGGGACGACCGCGAACAGCGGTCCGGTGAACAAGGTCCACCACCGGCCTGATTCGAGCGACGGCAGCCCATACGCGATGTACGGGTACACCGCGCGGTCCTCGGCGGCCGACCAGAGCGCGCCCGTGGCCAAGGCGAGCGCGAGCATGGTCAGCGTGACGAGGCTCGTGAAAGGCAGCCGGCGCCTCAGCACCGTGATGATCTTGCGCGTCCGGCCCGGCGCGGCCGTCCCGCTTCCCCCTTTTGGCATGGAACTCAAATTAGGTCCGGGAGGTGCTCGGACACATCCGGCACGGGACCCATTTTTCCCTTAGGGGAGTGCTACTCGCGACGGATGCTCTCACCCATCTTGAGGACGACACCTCTGGCTATCGCACCCGGGATCTCCTGGTCCGCCAGTACGAGCAGGACGTGGTAGCGGCCCGATCCGGGCAGCGCGCGCAGCGGGAGGGCGATCGCGGTGATCGCGACCGACGGGGCGGGGCACGGTCCGTCCGGGGCGGGGACGACGGTGGTGGTCACGGCGGTGGCGATCGTTCCGCCGTTCAGGACCGGCACCGGCCCGGTTTCGCCGATCTCCGCCGTCGCGGAGCGTCCGTACGCCGCTTCGGCCCAGCGCAACGTCGTTTCCTCGGCGGCCTGGGCGAGGCCGCCGACTTCGCCCTCGTCGATGGTGGTGAATCCCGCCGTCGCGCGTGCCGAGAGATCGGAAGCCGGGCAGAAGGCGCGGCGGAACCGCGCGACCCCCTGGAGGGTGACGAGGTCCCCGGCCTGGGTCTCGTAACCGATGGCGACGTCGGGTTCTTCGAGCGTCCAGTCCGGCGGGACGTCGTAGACGAACTGGTGGTCGTTCGACACCACCGGTTGCCAGCCCTCGATCACCGGCCGGATCCGGGTCGCGGGCACCGGATCGGGCAGGACGAGGTCGTGGGCGGACGGCGGTGGCGGCGCGGTCTTGGCCTGGTAGGTCGCCGTCGTGCCGACGGCGAGGACGACGGCCAGCCCGAGGACACCCAGCGTCGGCCTCAGGCGCAGGCGACGGCGCGGCGGGTCGGCGTCCCGGACGACCGGGAGCGGCCTCGTCTGTTCGGCTTCGGTTTCGAGCGGCTGCCCGGTGAGCGGATCGACGAACCACGGCCGGGGTTCGTCGATCGGCCCACCGGGGCCGGTCATTGCCGCGGCCTCAGACTCGCGAGGATCTTCTGGGCGTCCGCCTCGGGTAGCGCGTCGGGCGTGCCCTGGTCGATGGCCATGACGAAGCAGATGGTCTGGTCACCGGATTTGAACGCGGCCGAAGTGACCTTCACGCTCGGCGCCCGGCAGTCCTCGGTCTCGGCGGGGGTGAACGTCCCGGTCGAGCTGACCGCCTGGAGCGAGCCGCCCGCGATCGGGACCTGCGTGATGGCGGGCATCGGGACGTCGGGCTTGCCGGTGGCGGACTGGATCCAGAGCCGGACGGCGCCCCTGGCGGCGTTCTCGACGGGGATCCGGTCCGCGGTGGCGAAGCCGACGACACCGCGGTTCGAGCCGCGGGCATCCGGGCAGGCGCCGAGTTTGTACGTCGACGCCTCGTGGATGACCATCTTGAACTCGCCCTCGTTGTAGCCGACGATCTGGCCCGGCTTGGTCTCCCAGCCCGACGGGGGCAGGTCGTAGGCGGTTTTGTCCTTCACTGACAGGATCCCCTGCCAGCCAGGAGTCGTCGAGGGGACTTTGTTGTCCTTCGGGGCACCACTGGCTGAGGACGGCGGCTTCGAAGCCGAAGACGACGGAGGCACCGGCGCGGAGGAAGGCGGCGGGCCGGCCTGGGGTTGCGGCTCTTCGCCGTCACGCAAGACGAAGAAAAGCGTGGCGCCGACGGCGATCACCAGCACGAGCGCGCCGAGGCCGATCCACAGCCCTTTGTTGCCCTTCTTCGGCGGTTCCGGCGCGAAACCCTGGTACGTCTGCTGCGGGAACTGCTGGAATCCCTGCTGCTGGTAGCCCTGGTACTGCTGCTGGGGCGGATACCCCTGCTGCGGGGGTTGCTGCTGATAGGGCTGCTGCTCCGGCCAGCCGTTGCCTCCGCCTGGGTATGCCATGAAGCGAGCTTAGTTAACGTCCTTGAGCACGGCCGCATGCACCGCTGCCAGGTCGGACAGGTCCGCGAGCACGGTGTGCGCGCCCGCGTCGGCCAGTTCCTCCGCGCTGAATTGCCCGGTCGCCACGGCCACCGCGACGGCACCGTTGTCGAGGGCGGCCCGCACGTCGTCCGGGGTGTCGCCGATGACGACGACCGACGCCGGCGCGAACTCGGTGCCGTGTTTCGCCGAAGCGTGGCCGACGGCGGCGGGCACCAGATCGGGGCGGTGCGCCGAGAGCGAGCCGTAGCCGCCGATCTCGAAGTCCACGTGCTCGTGCAGATCGAACGCGGTCAGCTTGTGCACGGAGATCTCCGGCAGATTCCCGGTGACCAGGGTCTGGACGATGCCGCCCTGCGTCGCGAAGGCGTTCAGCGCCTCTTTGGCGCCGGGAAGCGCCCGGCCGCTCGAAGCCAGCGTCGGGGCGTGGCTTTCGGAGACCGCGACCAGCGCGAGCCAGAGCTTGCGCACGTTCTCCTCGGTGGGCTCGATGCCGTGCGAGGTCAGGATGTCCGCGCTGATGGCGCGTTCGGTGCGGCCGCCGAAATTCGGCAATGCCCGCAGTTCGACGCCGGCGACCTCGGCGAGCGCGGTCGTGTACCAGGCGGCGCCGACGCCGCGCAGGTCCACGAGGGTCTGGTCGATGTCCCACAGCACGAGCCGATGCGGAGTAGTCACGCGGCCGACGGTACCGGTGAGCTAATTCAACGTCTGTTGACTTCTGTGGCCGGGAGGCTTACCTTGGCCACTAATTCAACAGTTGACGAATAAATGGAGGACGGTCATGTCGAACCGTCGCCCCGCCGGGGCCTTCGCCTTACTCGCCGCGGTGGCCGGTGCGCTGGTCGCCGTCGTGCTCGGCTTTCTCACCTTCGGCGCGCAGGCCACCGTCGCGCCCGACGGGCTGCCCATCGCCGTGGCCGCGCCCCCGGGACCGCTCCAGGCGGCCGCGAACGGGATCGCGTCCCATGGCGGAGGTCAGGTCTCGTGGCGGGTGACCTCGCCGGAGGAAGGCCGGAAACTGCTGGCGGACAAGGAGGTCTACGGCGTTCTGGAACTGCCGTCGACGGTCGTGGTCTCCGGGGCGGTGAACCCGTCCGGAACGCAGATCGCGCAACAGGTCCTGACCGGCGCCGCGCAAGCCATCGGCGGGACGCCGAAGGTCGAAACGCTGCATCCCGCGAGCGCGGCGGGCCGGGTCGCGCCGCTCGCGCTGAGCGCGCTGGCATGGGTCGGCTGCCTGGCCGCGGGCGCCGTGCTGATCCTGGTCGGACGGCGGATCGGCCGGGACGCGGGAACCGCCGCGCGCTTCACGCAGATCGTTTCGGCCGGCGTGCTGGTCACCGGTGCGCTGGCCGGATTCCTGAAGCTGTGGGACTCGTCGCTCCCGCTCGGCTGGGACGTCCTCGGCTTCCTTTTCCTGACCTCGACCGGGTTCGCCGCCCTGCAGACCGGGCTGCTGCGCCTGCTCGGGGTACGGGCGATGGCGATCCTCGGGCCGTTGTACCTGGTCGCGCCCGCCGTCGCGGGTCAGGTGCCGGAGCTGCTGAACCCCGCGTACCGCGCGGTGCTGTGGTCCTGGACGCCGTTCCGGTTCGCCGCGGAAGGACTCCGGAGCCTGCTGCAGGGCGTGCCCGGCGCGCCGGACGTCGCGACCGGGGTGTGGGTGCTCGGCGGACTGCTCGTGGCGGGGCTGGCCCTCGCGCTGTGGCCGGGCCGGTCAGCCCTCCAGAAGGCTGAAGCGGACGCGCCGGACCGGGTTGTCCAGGTTGGTGTCCACTAGTCCATCCATGCCCCCGCCGCCACCCTCAGCGGAGGAGCTTCGCTCCGCTGGCTGTTCTCGCGACTGCCAGGTGCCCAGCGTCATCACCCCGCCGAGCACCGGGATCGTCGCGAACGGCGGCAGCAGCGCGGGCAGGACGTGGTCACGGCCGTGACCGGGACTGCCGTGCTGGTGCCGCCAGCGGCCGTCGCGGGGGAGCAGCTCGTCGAGCGCCGTGAGCAGGTCTTCGTCGCTGCCGGCGCCGGTTTCGAGGATCGCCAGCCCGGACGTCGCGTGCGGGACGAAGACGTGCAGGATCCCGTCCTCGGCGTCCGCGTCGCGCAGGAAGGACTCGGCGTCCTTGGTCAGGTCGTGCACCACGGCCACGCTGCCGGTGCGCACCTCGATCTCCGTGGAGTACATGCTCTTCACGGTAGTGCCCCGAAGCGGGCGACGTAGTGCCAGACGCGTTTGAGGGCCTGTTGGTCGATGCCGCGGGCTTCGCCGAGGACACGCGGGTCGAGGTAGCCGTCTTCGGCCAGCGCCAGGCCGAGTTCGACGAATTCGGGACCGCGGTAGGCCGGGTGCCGGGCGAGTTCTCCGGTGGACAGGCGGAAACCGGGATGCCATTCGACCGAGCAGCCGAGTCGCGACGCGGCCTTCTCGACGTCGGTGCCGCGGTGGCTCGGGTCGAGAACCAGGGCTTCGACGTCCTTCGTGAGGTCGATCGGCCCGTGGACGTGCGCCTCGATGTAGTCGTCGAGAAGGTCGGTGTCGTCGCGGGCCGCCAGCTCGATCAGGGCGGAAACCCTGGTGCCGCAGCCGAAATCCGCCGGGTTCAGCACGCTGTCCGGATAGCAGAACGTCGTCCGCGCGACCGTGTGCGCGGCCATCCGGAAATGGGCGGAGCCGAATCTCGGCGCGCCGCCGACCGCGCGGCGGCGGAAGTTCAAGGCGCCGTACTTGGGCCGTTCGGCGGCGGGCGCGTCGTCGTAGGCGCCGCCGAACATCCGGCTTTCCCACTGCCAGCGGTCTCCGCCGGGACGCGCGGTGAGCCCTCCGTTGCTCGTCCCGGTTTCGAACTGGTTGCGGTAGAACCCGTCCTCGGCCATCGCGGCCAGCAGCGGGCGGCCGTCCACTGTGGACCTGTCCGGATGGAAGTGCAGCGTCACCGGCAGCCCAGCCTCGTGCCCGCCGCGAACTTTCTCCGCGACGTAGGCGAGGGCCCGGGACTTCATCAGCCGAGTATCAGGCGTGCCGCCGGGCGAGCGCGACCAGATATCGGACCGGCTCGCCCGTCGGGTTGACGTAGGCGCACGGCTTGGGGTTGCCGAGCTGGAGACAGTCGCCGGCGTCGAGTTCATGCTCGACGTCGCCCTCGCGGAAGCGCAGATGTCCATCGAGCACCCAGATCTGGTGATGGGTCAGCGCGTAGGTGTGCGCGGGGAAGGCGACCTCGGCGCCCGCGGGCAGTACGACCTCCACCAGTTCCAGCGGGCCGCCGAGCGAAGGTGAGACCGCGCGGCGCACGTACCCGGTGTCGGGGTCGGTCCAAGTCGGCTGATCGGCGGCGCGCACCAGGCGCCGGTCGCCGTGTTCGGCGCGGGCGATCAGCTCGGACAACGTCATCCCGAGCGCGGCGGAAAGCCTGCCGAGCAGGACCGCCGTCGGCTGCGCCTCGCCCCGTTCGATCTTGCCGATCATCGCCCTGGACACGCCCGAGGACTCGGCGAGGGCGTTGGCCGAAAGGTTCTGGTCGAGTCTCGCGGACTGGAGCGTCGCGGCGAGCGACGCGGACAAGGGATCCGACATGCTGCTCACTATAGTGGCAGCCTCGGTTACTATGGTCGCCATGGTGATCAGGGAAGCGACGGAAGCCGATGCGACGGCGTGCGCGGAGATCTACGCGCCGTATGTCACCGACACGGTGATCTCGTTCGAAACCGAGCCGCCCAAGCCGGACGAGATGGCCGAGCGCATCGCCAAGGCGCAGCGATCACACGCGTGGCTCGTGCTCGAAGACGACGAAGGCCGCGTCGCCGGCTACGCCTACGGAGGACCTTTCAGCGGTCGGCCGTCTTATCGGTGGTCGTGCGAGGTCAGCATCTATCTGGAGCTCGGCCGCCGGAGGACGGGTGGCGGGCGCGCGCTCTATCAGGCGCTGCTGGACAAGCTGGCGTCGCGCGGCTTCCGGAACTTCTGCGCGGGAATGGTGCTGCCGAACGATGCGAGCGCCGGGCTGCACCGCGCGCTGGGATTCGAGCCCGTGGGGACGTACCGGCGGATCGGGTACAAGCACGGGGCCTGGCGGGATGTCGCTTGGGTGCAGCTGTGCCTGCCGGAGGTGGACGGCGTGCCTTCGGAGCCGTTCTAGGACTCCAGGTACCGCAGCACGGCGAGAACCCGCCGGTTGTCCCCTTCGGACTGCGGCAGCGCCAGCTTCCCGAAGATGCTCGACACGTACTTCTCCACCGAGCCCGCCGAGAGGAACAGCGCGGTCGCGATGGCCGAGTTCGACCGTCCCTCGGCCATCAAACCCAGCACTTCCCGCTCACGCGGCGTCAGCCCGGCGAGCGCGTCCGTCTTGCGGGTGGCCGTGAACAGCTGGCTGACCACCTCCGGGTCGAGCACGGTCTCGCCGTCGGCCACCCGCCGGAGCGCGTCGAGGAAGTCCGACACCTCCGCGACGCGGTCCTTCAGCAGGTAGCCGACACCGCCCGCGCGGTCGGCCAGGAGCTCCGTCGCGTACTGCGTCTCGACGTACTGCGAGAACAGCAGAATCGCGCACCCCGGCAGTTCCGCGCGCAGCGCGATGGACGCGCGCAGCCCTTCGTCGGTGTGCGTCGGCGGCATCCGGATATCCACAATGGACACGTCGGGGCGGTGTTCGCGCACCGCCGCGCACAGGCTGTCCCCGTCGGCGACGGCCGCGACGACCTCGTGCCCCCGAAGGTTCAGCAGTTCGACGAGCCCCGCCCGGAGGATTGCCGAATCCTCCGCGATCACGACGCGCACGCCGCCCCCTATTTCCGTATCGGTATTCCCGCGCTGATCACCGTAGGCCCACCCGGCGGGCTGTCGATGTCGAGCCCGCCGTCCACCGTCGCGAGCCGCTCGGCGATCCCGGCGAGCCCTCCGCCGCGTACCGGCCGGGCCCCGCCTTCGCCGCCGTCGCGCACCACGAGCCGCAGGTCTTCGCCGACGATACCCACGTCGACCTCGATCGCGGCGGAAGTGTGTTTGGCGGCATTCGTCAGCAGCTCGGCGACGGTGAAGTAGGCGATGGTCTCGATCGACGGCGACGGCCGCTCCGGCAGGTCCACGGTGATCCGCGCGTCGATGCCCGAGCCCGCGGCCAATGTGGACAGTGCGACGCCGAGGCCCGCGTCGAGCGCGGCGGGATGGATGCCTCTGGCGAGATCACGCAGCTCGACCAGCGCCTGTTTCGCGTTGGCGTGTGCCGCGGTGACCAGGGCGGTGACCTGCTCGATGTCACCGTCGCCGGCGAGCTCGTCCTTCGCGATGCCGAGCTTCATCGCCAGCGCGACCAGCTGGGCCTGCGCGCCGTCGTGCAGATCGCGTTCGATCCGGCGCAGCCGCCGCGTCGCGTCGTCGACCGCGGTCGCGCGGCTGCGTTCGAGGTCGCGCACGCGTTGGGAGAGATCCTCGGCGCCGAGGACTCCGCGCACCAGCAGGCGGTCGAATTCGGTGAGCCCGTGGACCACCCACGGCGCCGCCAGCAGGACGGCCAGCCCGGTGACGGCGAGCGGCAGGGTCAGGGGCCAGGTGTCGACGCGGAGGTCGAACGTCGGCATGGCCGCGCCGTCCAGGGTGAACCAGAACAGCGGATAGCTCAGCGTGCTCACGGCGTACACGAACAGGGTCGCGACCAGGAAGAACCCGATCAACGACAGCGGCAGCCGGATCACCAGATAGGCGACCGACCGCCAGCCGAGCGGATCCCCGAGCCGCCCTTTGACGCCGTTCCAGAGCCCCGGCCGCAATTCGGGCCGGGCGGGTGGGGTGACCGTCGTCCCGAGGAGGGCACGCGCCAGCCCGACGTGGGCGATGCCGAGCAGCCGCGCGCCCGCCAGGACACCGATGAGCACCGGCAGCCCGATGGTGAGCAGGCTCAGGCCGACGCCGAGGACCAGCCCGACGACGACGAGCACCACGCACGCCAGCGTCAGCGGCGCGCCGATGATCACCCAGGCGAGCTCGGCCCAGTACGCGCGGCTCAGCTGGGCGCGGAGGATGCGCCGAGGCAGGGTGATCACGACTTCAGCGTGCCGTGGCCACCCGCCCCGTGCCCATCCGGTTTTCCGTAATCTTCGGCAGGTCGCGTTCCGCGAGTCTTGTCCGCGGTCCTGCCGTTAGTCTTCGCGGCTCTCGTCCGCTTGCGCCCGCTGGGACGCCTCGCGCATCTCGATGACGTCCGTCAGCCAGTCGCCGGTCTCGCGGGCGATGTCCCGGATCGCGCCGGTGATGATCGTCGCGATGTTGCCGATGTGGGTGGCCGCGGACTCGGTGACCTCTTGGACCACGTCCTTGGTGCTTTCGAACTGACCGACCATGTCAGACACCTTAAGCCGCTCGGAGGGTCTTGTCGCTCTCCACGGTAGCCGGTGTCCGGGGCTCACCGTTCCACGGAAGGGCCAGTTTCACGATCTTCCTGGCCACCGAGAACAGCTGCTTGTGCAGGGGGCCGGTGTTGTACGGCAGGCCGTACTTCTCGCAGATCGCCCGCACCTCGCCCGCGATCTCCGGGTAGCGGCGCGCCGGGATGTCCGGGAACAGGTGGTGCTCGATCTGGTGCGAGAGGTTCCCGGTCATGACGTGGAAGAGCTTGCCGCCGGTGATGTTCGCCGAGCCGAGGATCTGCCGCAGGTACCACTGGCCCCGCGACTCGTTCTCGGTCTCCTCCTCGGTGAAGCTCTCGACGTCGGCGGGGAAGTGCCCGCAGAAGATGATCGAGAACGCCCACAGGTTGCGGGTCAGGTTCGCGGTGGCGTTGCCGAGGAAGGTCAGCGGCGCGAGCGGACCGGTCAGCAGCGGGAACAGCACGTAGTCCTTGCCCACCTGGCGGCCGGCCTTCTTGAGCATCTTCAGGCCGACCTCCTTGTTGTCCGACCACTTGCGCTCGCCCTTGACGACGCGGTCGAACTCGAGGTCGTGCAGCATGACGCCCCATTGGAAGAACAGCGCGAGCAGCGTCGCGTACACCGGGTTGCCCAGGTAGTACGGGTGCCATTTCTGCGCGGTGTCCATCCGCAGGACGCCGTAACCGATGTCGCGGTCCTTGTCGAGGATGTTCGTGTACGTGTGGTGGATGTAGTTGTGGGAGTGACGCCAGTTCTCCGACGGCGCGACGGTGTCCCATTCGAACTTCTGCGAGCTCAGCGCCGGGTCGCGCGTCCAGTCGTACTGGCCGTGCATGACGTTGTGGCCGATCTCCATGTTGTCGAGGATCTTCGCCACCGAGAGCGCGGTCACCCCGGCGACCCACGCCGGCGGGAAGAACCCGGCGAACAGCAGCCCGCGGCCGGCGACCTCGAGCGCGCGCTGGGTCTTGATGACGTTGTGGATGTAGTCGACGTCGGCCTGGCCGAGATCGGCGACGATCCGCTGCCGGATCTCGTCCAGTTCGCGGCCGAACTCCTCGACCTGGGCTGGGGTGAGCTTGTCCTGCAAGCCGGTCATCACGGGCTCCTTTCTAAGCGTTGATCTCGACGTCCCCGACCGGGACGGAGATGCAGAGCTGGATCTCTTCGTTCTCTTCGCTGGAGGTCTCGCCGGTCTTGGCGTTGCGCACACAGCCGGAGGTCTTGATCTGCGTGCAGGAGAAGCAAATGCCCATCCGGCAGCCGTGTTCCGGGCTGAGCCCCGCCTCTTCCGCCTGCTCCAGCAACGGTTTCCCGGAGTTGGCGAACTCGCGGCCGCTGCGCGCGAACCGCACCTGCCCTTCGGCGTTCTCGGTGTCGAAGGTGAGCGCCGGCGGGGTGAACTCCTCGGTGTGCAGATGTGCGCCCAGGCCGTCGGCCTCGAAGACTTCGCGGACCGAATCCATCAATGGCTTCGGTCCGCACAGGAAGGTTTCGGCGTCGGGGTACCACGGCGCGGCCTCGGCGAGGTGCTCCTTCGAGAAGAACCCGTGCAGGTCGCCGCCGGTCTTT
Organism: Amycolatopsis sp. NPDC000009; assembly: GCF_055563465.1. Taxonomy (NCBI): domain Bacteria; kingdom Bacillati; phylum Actinomycetota; class Actinomycetes; order Pseudonocardiales; family Pseudonocardiaceae; genus Amycolatopsis; species Amycolatopsis sp. NPDC000009. The sequence continues at coordinate 53,128 of NZ_JBVHDI010000003.1, read as the reverse complement.
GCGTGAGTGAACGCGTGTACCACCCGCAGGCCGGGCAGGCGGCGGGCGAGGCCGTCGAGTTCGGCGCGGTAGAGCGCGTCCTCGGCGCCGTTGGAGTAGTGCAGGAAGACGAGATCGCCCTCGTACTTCTCGTCCGCCAGCGTGCGCAGCATCGACAGGACGGGGGTGATCCCGCTCCCGCCGCTCAGCAGCAGGATCCGCCGGGGCCTCGGCGAAGGCAGGGTGAACTCACCGTCCGGAGTGGACAGTCCGAGCACCGAGCCGATGGTGACCGTCCGGTTCAGGTGCCGCGAGACGAGCCCCTGCGGGTCGGCCTTGATGGTCAGTTCCAGTGATCCGTCGTGCTCCGAACCGGCGGGCGAGTAGCAGCGGGTCCGGCGGACGCCGTCGATCTCGACGGTCACCCGCACGTACTGGCCTGCGACGTGTCCCCGCCAGGCCCGGCTCGGCCGGATGGTCAGCGTGACCGTGTCGGGTGTCTGCCGCCGGACGTCGGTGACCAGGCCGCGGATCTCGCGGCGGACCAGCATCGGGTCGACGAGTTCGAGGTAGCGGTCCATGCCATGGGGCGTGAGCAGGGCCTCGGCCAGCGAGGCCAGCCGCCTGGCCCTGCGCGGTACCAGTGCCGTCATCACTTCTCCCAAATTCAGTGAACGCTTGTACACTGAATAGTGAAGTGGCGACGGTCGCGCTTGTCAACGCGAGAGGAGGGTGATGTGACGTGGGTGATAGTGCGGAGGCGATTACGCTGTCCGTCGTGACAACGGAGCCCGTTTCCCGGCAGGAGCGCAAACAGCGCACACGGCAGGCGCTGCTGGACGCCGCCCTGGACCTGGTGGCGGAACGAGGGTTCTCCGGGCTCAGCCTGCGAGAGGTGGCGAAGCAGGCCGGGATCGTGCCGACGGCGTTCTACCGCCATTTCGCGTCGATGGACGAGCTGGGCGTGGCGCTCGTCGAGGAATCGATGCGCACGCTGCGCACGATGATCCGGTCGGCGCGCACCAGGCCGGCCGCGTACAACGACATGATCAGGACGTCCGTGCGCATCCTTCGCGAGCACGTCCGGGCGCACGAGGATCACTTCCATTTCCTGACCAGGGAGCGGTACGGCGGCACCGGACCGGTCCGGCAGGCGATCGCGTTCGAGCTCAAGCTCTTCGTCAGCGAACTCGCCGTGGACCTCGCGCGGTTCGATTTCCTCCGCGAATGGAGCACCGAAGATCTCCACCTGCTCGCCGACCTGATCGTGACCACCATGCTCACGACGGTGCTGGAGTTGCTCGAAGCGCCTTCGCGTGACGACGAGATCGGGCGCACGGCCGAACGGCGGCTGCGGCTGATCTTCCTGGGCGTGCCGAACTGGCGCAGCGTTCCGTGATGCGGAAAGCGCTGCCATAAGCCCCTTATGACATCGCACACCTGGATCGTTGGCTGGATCGATCGTGATGAGCGATGTCACGGAAAGATGCCGCCCGGATACGTTCAGCCAGGAAAGTTGTCGGCCGGGCGTGGTAAGAAGTGCGGGTTCGTGTGGTCCTCTCCAGCGAGGAGGTCGCCTGTGGCGGCAGAGAACGAGCAGCTCACGGTCGGTGTGGTCCGGGAAACCGGACAAGGCGAACGCCGTATCGCGCTGGTACCGAAACTCATCGAGCGCGTTTCCGGACGCGGACTGCGGGTGGTGGTCGAGCCCGGGGCGGGCGCCGGCGCGCTGCTCGCCGACGAGACCTTCGAGCAGGCGGGTGCGGTGATCGGCGATCCGTGGGATGCCGACATCGTGGTGAAGGTGGCGCCTCCGAGCGCGGCCGAAGTCGCGAAGCTCAAACAGGGCACCATTCTCATCGGCTTCCTGAATCCGAGGGGTGATCCCGACGGGATAACGGCGCTCGAATCGGCGGGCGTGCGCGCCTTCGCCGTCGAGGCGATCCCGCGGATCTCCCGCGCGCAGGCGATGGACGCGTTGTCGTCGCAGAGCAGCGTCGCGGGATATCGCGCGGTCCTGCTCGCCGCGGAGAAGCTCACCCGCTTCTTCCCGATGCTCACCACCGCGGCCGGGACGGTGCCGCCGGCGAAGGTGCTCGTGCTCGGCGCCGGTGTCGCCGGGTTGCAGGCGTTGGCGACGGCGAAACGGCTCGGCGCGCAGACCACCGGGTACGACGTCCGGCCCGAGGTCGGCGAGCAGGTGAAGTCGCTCGGCGCCAAATTCCTCGACCTCGGCATCGAGGCGGTCGGTGAGGGCGGGTACGCCCGCGAGCTGACCGACGAGGAAAAGGCCGAGCAGCAACGCAGGCTCACGGAGGCGATCACGAGGTTCGACGTCGTGATCACCACCGCGCTCGTCCCCGGCCGCCGGGCTCCGGTCCTCGTCACCGCCGACGCGGTGAAGGGGATGCCCGCCGGTGGTGTCGTGGTCGACCTCGCCGGAGAGACCGGCGGCAACTGCGAACTGACGAAACCGGGCGAGGAGGTCGTCGAGCACGACGTCACGATCTGCTCGCCGCTCAACCTCGCCGCGGAGATGCCCGCGCATTCCAGCGAGCTCTACGCGCGCAACGTCACCGAATTGCTCGAACTGCTCGTCGACTCCGAAGGCAAGCTCGCGCTCGACTTCTCCGACGAGATCGTCGCCGGGGCCTGCGTGGCCGGAAAAGAAGAAGGAGGCGAGTGATGCTCGTAGGCAGTTTGGCGATCCTCGTACTCGCCGGATTCGTGGGTTTCACGGTCATCTCCAAGGTGCCCAACACGTTGCACACCCCGCTCATGTCGGGCACCAACGCGATCCACGGCATCGTCCTGCTCGGCGGGCTGATCGTGCTCGGCCTCGGGGTCGACGGCGTACTGAACAAGATCCTGCTGGTGATCGCGATCGCCTTCGGCACGATCAACGTGGTCGGCGGCTTCCTCGTCACCGACCGGATGCTCTCGATGTTCAAGGCGAAGAAGCCGGAAGACGGTGGTGACAAGTGACGAACTTCATCGCCGTCCTCTACATCATTTCCTTCGCCCTGTTCATCTACGGCCTCATGGGCCTGACCGGTCCGCGCACCGCGGTGCGCGGCAACTGGATCGCCGCGGTCGGCATGGCCATCGCGGTGATCGCGACGCTGCTGACGCCGGGCATGAGCAACTGGCTGCTCATCGCGCTCGGCGTCGCGATCGGTGTCGTCGTCGGCGTGCCTTCCGCGCGCAAGGTGAAGATGACCGCGATGCCGCAGATGGTGGCGCTGTTCAACGGCGTCGGCGGCGGGGCGGTCGCGCTCATCGCGTGGGTCGAGTTCCGCACCACCGAGGGCTACGCGCATGAGCCCGCGTACGTCGCGATCGCGTCGTTGTTCGCCGCGATCGTCGGTTCGGTGTCCTTCTGGGGCTCGAACATCGCGTTCGGGAAACTGCAGGAACTCATCTCCGGCCGCCCGATCACCTTGGGCAAACTGCAGCAGCCGGTGAACGCCCTGGTGCTGATCGCCGCGATCGTCCTCGCGGTGGTCATCGCGAGCGGCGGTGACGCCGAACTGCTGATGATCGGCCTGCTGGTCGCGGCCGGCGTGCTCGGCGTGGTGGTCGTGCTGCCGATCGGTGGCGCGGACATGCCGGTCGTCATCTCGTTGCTCAACGCGCTCACCGGATTGTCGGCCGCGGCCATGGGGCTCGCGCTCGACAACACCGCGCTGATCGTGGCGGGCATGATCGTCGGCGCCTCGGGTTCGATCCTGACGAACCTGATGGCGAAGGCGATGAACCGGTCGATCCCGGCCATCGTCGCCGGTGGGTTCGGCGGCGGCACGGCGGTCGCGAGCGGCGGATCCGGCGAGGTCCGGCCGGTCCGCAGCACCAGCGCGTCCGACACCGCGATCCAGATGGCGTACGCCAACAAGGTCGTGGTCGTGCCCGGCTACGGCATGGCCGTCGCGCAGGCGCAGCACGTCGTCCGCGAGATGGCGAAACTGCTGGAGGCCAAGGGGATCACGGTCGCGTACGCCATCCACCCGGTGGCAGGCCGGATGCCGGGGCACATGAACGTGCTCCTCGCCGAGGCCGACGTCCCGTACGAGCAGCTCAAGGAGATGGACGAGATCAACTCCGAGTTCGCCCAGACCGACGTCGCGCTGGTGATCGGCGCGAACGACGTCACGAACCCGGCCGCGGAGACCGATCCGGGCTCGCCCATCTACGGGATGCCGATCCTCAAGGTGAACCACAGCCGGTCGGTGATCGTGCTCAAACGCGGGATGAGCTCGGGCTTCGCCGGCATCGACAACGAGCTCTTCTACGATGCGAAGACCAGCATGCTCTTCGGCGACGCCAAATCGTCGGTGGGCGAGATCGTGGAGGAACTCAAAGCACTGTGATCGGTCCCTCGGAAGTCGTCGCCTCGTTCGACGACCCGGCCGACAACCTCGCGTTCGACGAAGCCCTCCTGCGTGCCGCACCGGAGGCGCCGGTCCTGTGGATCTGGCGCAACACCGACTGTGTGGTCGTGGGGCGGGGGCAGAAGATCGAACGCGAGGTCAAGGCCGACGTCTGCGCGAGCGACGGCGTCCCGGTGCTGCGCCGGGCCAGCGGCGGCGGCACCGTGTTCCACGATCCCGGCAATCTCAACATCACGCTCGTCCTGCCGGGGCTCGGTCTGGCGGAGAAGTCCGTCAGACCCTTGGAAGCACTCGGGGAACTGATGGCCGCGACGGTGGCCGAACTCGGGCTGCCGTCGCGGCTCGGTGATCGAGGCCTGTTCGTGGGTGACGCGAAGCTGTGCGGTTTCGCCGTGTTCCGGACGAGAACGGGCTTGCTCGCGCATTCCACGCTGCTCGTCTCGACGGCGGCGGAACGGGTCGGCCGGTATCTCACTTCGGCACCCGCCGATCCCCGTCCGCTCGACTCCCACCGGAGCCGGGTCGCGTCGCTCGCCGAGCACGGCCTGCGCAAAGGTGTTGCCGAAGTCACGGCCGCGGTCCGCGTGGCGGCGGCCGCGCAACTGGGTGAACTCACCACCCGGAAGCCCTCGGCCGAGGAGCTGGAGCTGTATCGCTCGCTCCAGCACACGCGGTACCACTACCCGGAATGGCATGCCGAAGGCGCTCAGCGAAAAGTCTCGTGAGTGGTAATGACGGTTAGAACCGTCATTACCACTCACGAGACCGGACACAAGATGGCCCCCTTCGCGCGATTACGCGAAGGGGGCCATTTACCTTTAGCGAAACTATTTTTCCGTGGCCGAGAAAGTGACGGCGGGCACCTTGCGAGAGGCGCGCGCGGTCTTCTTCGGTTCGGCTGCCTTCTTCGCCGGAGCCTTGGCCGCGGCCTTCGGCGCGGCCTTGGCGGAGGCCGTCTTCGCGGCCGCGTTCTTCGGAGCCGCCTTCGTGGCCGTCGTCTTGGCAGTGGCCTTCGGTGCGGCCTTGGCCGGGGTCTTCGCCGCGGCCGCGGCCTTCGCGCGACCGGCGGGCGCCTTGGCCGCGGTGGTCTTCGCCGCCGTGCCGCGGGTCGACTTCGCCTTGGCGGCGGTGGCTTTCGCCGTGGTCTTGGCCGGAGCCTTGGGGGTGGCGGCGGCCTTCTTGGCGGCGGCGGGCTTGCGGCCGGCGACGCCCTTCGCGGCGGGCTTGCGGCCCGGCTTCGCGGCCGTCTTCGACTCGGCCTTCGCCGCGGTGGCCGCGGTCTTGGGCGTCGACTTGGTCACGCGTGTGCCCTTGGGCCGCTGCACGACCCGAGGCCGCAGTTTCCGTCCGCCGATCCGGCGGCCGTTCTCCACATAGGCACGCAGGATTTCCCGGAGTGCGGTGGCGTTGTCGGCCGAAAGGTCGATGTCGTAAGCGATTCCGTCCAAACCGAAGGCGACCGTTTCCTCGGCCGCCTCGCCGGTCAGATCATCCAGCAAATGCACAGCAGTGTTCCTGGCCATGAAAAACCTCCCGCGCTCGATCGTTCTACTGCGTAACCGGCACGGTGAAACCTGACCCGCGGCTGATGACTCACGCAGCGACACGAGGATAGCGGCAGGTTGCGCGAAGCTGCGCGGTGGTGTGCGCTGAATGCATGTCAGCACAGGATTTTGACGTGATCGTGATCGGAGGCGGCCCGGTCGGCGAGGTCGCCGCCGAGCGGGCAACGCGGGGCGGCCTCCGGGTCGCGCTCGTCGAACACGAACGCTTCGGCGGCGAATGTTCTTACTGGGCCTGCATTCCGAGCAAGGCACTGCTGCGGCCGGGGAACCTCCTCGCCGCCGCCAAACGGGTTCCCGGCGTCCCGGTGGGCGACGCGGTCGACCCGGCCGAGGTGTTCGCGCGCCGGGACTGGTTCACCGGCAAGGGAGACGACACCGGACAGGTCGAGTGGGCGGAAGGCGCCGGGATCGTCCCGATCCGCGGCCACGGGCGGATCACCGGTGAACGGGAGATCACGGTCGACGGCGGGGACGTCCTGACCGCGCGGCACGCGGTGATCGTCGCCACGGGCAGCGTCCCGCGGACGCCGTCGATCCCCGGGCTGGACACCGTTTCCCCGTGGGGTTCGCGAGAGGCGACCTCGGCGGAGAAGGTTCCGGGCCGCCTCGGCGTACTGGGCGGCGGTGTCGTCGGTGTCGAAATGGCGCAGGCCTTCGCCACCCTCGGCGCCGAAGTCCACCTGATCATCTCGGGTGAACGTCCGTTGCCGCGGCTGCCGGAGTTCGCGGGAGACGCCGTCGCCGAGGGGCTCCGCGAAGCCGGGGTCACCGTGCACACCGGCTCGGGTCTCGACTCCGTGTCCGCTGTGGACGGTGGTAAGGAATTGGCCTTGAAGGGTGGCCGGCGGTTGGTCGTCGACGAATTGCTCGTCGCCACCGGCCGCCGCCCGGCCACCGACGGGCTCGGCGTCGAAACGCTGGGGCTCGAAGCGGGCGCGCCGCTCACCACGGACGACAACGGCCGGGTGTCCGCTGTGGACGGTGACTGGCTGTTCGCCGTCGGCGACGTCACCGGCCGGGCGCCCCTGACCCATCAGGGCAAATATGCGGCCAGGGCCGCGGGCGACGCGGTGGCCGCGCAGGCGGCGGGCGAGCCCGTCGACTCCGCCGCGTGGAGCGCGCACAGCGCCACGGCCGATCACCACGCCATCCCGCAGGTCGTGTTCACCGACCCGGAGGTGGCTTCGGTCGGGCTCGCCGGGCCGGAGGAGGGCAAGCCGCACCGCGTCGTCGACATCGACATCGCGGTGGCCGGTTCGTCACTGCACGCGGACGGTTACGCGGGCAAGGCGCGGATCGTCGTCGACACCGAACGCGGTGTCCTCGTCGGCGCGACCTTCGTCGGGCAGGACGTGGCGGAGCTGCTGCACGCGGCGACGATCGCGATCGTCGGGGAGGTCCCGCTGCCGAGGCTGTGGCACGCGGTCCCGTCGTTCCCCACGATCAGCGAGGTGTGGTTGCGCCTTCTGGAGGCGTACGGCCTCTAGCCCTGCACAGGCAGTTCGAGCGCGGCCTTCGCGCCGCGGACGAGGCCGGGATCGTCCGGAGTGGACGGTCCCGGCACCCACACCACCTGGACCAGCCGGACCGACTTCCCGTCAAGGCTGCTCTGGTAGGCGGCGCCTTCGAACACCGGGACTTCGCCCTGCCACTGAGTGGTCTCGGTGGCGAGGTCGAGGATGCCGCCCCCGCCGGGGGTGTCGGCGGTGGCCTTGAACGCGGTCGCCTGCCCGGCGTCGGGGAACTCCACGACGGCGATGGTCACCGCGGCGTTCCGGCCGTCGATGGAGCCGGCGAAGCTCGCTCGTTTGACCGCGGAACAACTCGTCTGCTGGAGGCTCGACTGGACGTCGCCGTACGCGTGCGACGCGCACTTCTGGTCCGCGGCGGACGCCCGCGACGTGAATTGGATGCTCTCCACCGCGCTGCTGCTCGGCGGCGGACTGGTCGAGGGGGCCGGGGGCGGGGGAGGCTGCGTGGACGCCGTGTCGTCACCGCCGGAAGCGACGCTGATGGCGGCGATCAGCAGCACGATGAGCAGGCCGATCGCGGCGACCGGGAGCCATTTCACCGTCTTGGACTGGTGCGGTGTCTTCGGACCGGGCTCGGCGGGGGCGGCCTCCGGTTGCGGGGGCTTCACGGCGACAGCCTGCTGAACGGGCGGAGCGGCCTGCACCGGCTTGGCGGGCGGGACCGCCGACTTCTTGGGTCTCTTTCCAGGATGCTCCACCGGAACCGTCGGCGCGATCGCGACGAGCGGGTTCTCGCGGATCACCGTCGGCTCGTCGTCGGAGTAGGCGCTGAACCCTTCCCCGAGCAACATCTCTTCGGGCATCGGCGGCGCGTCCGGGGCGAGCGCGGCGATCAGCTCCTGCGCCTGCTGGACCGACCGGGGGCGGGGCGCGCTGGCCAGGGAGATCGTCGCGGCGAGCATCGTCGTCGCCGTCGGGTAGAGGACGCGGACCGAGCCGGCGAGATCCGCGGCGGGCTGGTCGACCGTCTCCACATACGGCCCGACGGCGATGATCGTGCCGATCGGCCCGGCGCCAGGGGCGACGTCCGCGATCTTGTGGGTGCACGCGGCGGACAGCGAGAGCGCGTCCGTGGCCGGGTTGATCGACGTGTCGCCGTGGACCAGCGGCCAGCCGTCGGCCTTCCACGGCCCGCCGAGCGGGGCTTCGAGTTTCAGCGCCGGATCCGGCAGGTCGACGCCGATGACGATGAGGACACCCTTCGGCATGACGACGACGGCTTCGACCGGCCTGCCGTCGACCGGGCTGGCGCCGATCAGGGCGACCCCGCCCACGACGTTGCTGCCCCGGCCGAGTGAAGCCAGCGCGGCGCGGACGTCCTCGGCCACCCGGGACGGCTGCTGAGCGAGGCGAACGAGTCGCACCGAACCCCTCCCCATCTCGTCGGTCTCGCTGCACAAACTAGCGCCTCCATCCGGAGCAACCGAAAGACACGTCGCAGGTAGGCGGGGTGATGTTGGTCCGAAAAGTTGTAATGCGCGTGAGCACCGTCACCCGTCCGGGTGGTACTCGTTGGTAGGTGACAGTTCCCTGCCCTCTGTCACCAGGAGAAACACATGGCCGCATTTCGCCACTGGCGTCGACGTGCAGCACTCGTCGTCGCCCTGCTAGCCGTCCCGGCCGTGGGGATGGTTCCCGCGCAGGCCGCGGGACCGCTCGCACCCGTCGCTCCCGGACTTTCCCGCCTGCTCTCGGCCACCACCGGCGCCACCGGGGTGACCGCGCTCGTGCACGCCGACGACATCGCCACCGCCGAACGCGCCGCCCGCACGGCCGGGCTCGCGAAGATCACCTCGTTCCGGAAGATCGGCGTCGTCGCCGTCCGGGGCACGGCGGACCAGGTGCGCGCGGTCCGCGGGGCCGCCGGGGTCACCTACGTCGAAGGCAACGAGAAGCTCAAGGCGCACGGCAGCCCCGGCACCACGGCGACGCGAAGCCTCCAGACCCAGACGCAGCTCAAGGACGCCGGTGGTGCTCCCGTCGACGGCAGGGGCGTCTCGGTCGCGGTCATCGACACCGGCGTCGACCCGACGCATCCGGCGTTCAAGGGCGCCGACGGCAAGACGCGGGTCGTGCGCAACCTCAAGAGCCTCTGCCTGAACGGCACCGCCACGAACTGCATCGTCGACGTCCCGACCTCCGTCGACACCGACACGCTGTCGCTGGGCGGCCACGGCACGCACGTCACCGGTATCGCCGCCGGGAGCAGGCTGAAGCTGTCCGACGGCACCGAGGTCGGTGGCTCGGCGCCGGGCTCGAAGATCGTTTCGGTCTCGACCGGGGCCGCGCTGCTCGTGCTCGGCACGGACGCGGCGCTGAACTGGGTACTGGAGAACCACAAGGCGCCCTGCGGTGCGGGCGTCGCGGCCTCGGTGTGCCCTCCGATCAAGGTGACCAACAATTCCTACGGCCCGAGCGGCGGCGGCACCTTCGACCCGAACTCGGCGACGGTGAAGCTGCAGCGCGCGCTCGCCGCGGAAGGCGTCGTCACGGTGTGGGCGAACGGGAACGACGGCGGCGACGGTTCGGCGAACCTCTCCAACCCGCCGGGGCAGGACCCGACGCCGGGCGTGCTTTCCGCGGCGTCGTTCAACGACCAGGGCACCGGCACCCGCGACGGCACGGTGTCCGACTTCTCCTCGCGCGGCCTCAAGACCGACCAGGCGAGCTGGCCCGACGTTTCCGCGCCGGGGGAGAACATCCTCTCGGCGTGCCGTCCGACGCAGCCGATCTGCACCCAGGGTCTCCAGCCCAAGAACGGCCCGGGACTGCTGGACCTCGGCACCTACAACGTGATCAGCGGGACCTCGATGGCGGCGCCGCAGATCACCGGGATCGTCGCGCAGCTGTTCCAGGTCGCGCCGAACGCGAGCCCGGGTGAGATCGAGGCAGCGATCAAGGGCACGGCGTACAAATTCGCCAACGGCTCGCCGTACGTGGCGGCCGGACCGTACACGTCGAGCTTCGACAAGGGCACCGGCCTGGTGGACACCTTCGCCGCGGCGAAGTCGCTCGGCGCCCAGGGTTAACCGTCCCAAAGTCCGTGAAGGCCTCCTTGCCTACCCTGAAGGTAGTGAAGGGGGCCTTCACGTACTTCAGGCGAGACGCCGCTCCTCGCCGCAGACCCGATCACCCGCGTGAGGGGTCCCTCCGGCTGTCGCCGACACGGGACCGCGGTGACAAGGGCACCGGCCTGGTGGACACCTTCGCCCCGGCGAAGTCGCTCGGCGCCCAGGGTTAACCCTCGTGAAGGCCCCCTTCCCTCGGCTCAGCCGAGGGAAGGGGGCCTTCACGCGAGTCGTGCGTCCCAATCAGGTGCGACTTGTGGTGTTCATGTGGCCAAACAGCACAGTTGGGGTGCACAATGTGCTCACGCGTACCGGGAGGCGGCACGAGCCACCTGACCAGCGCAGCTCGCGAGGTCGTAGGGGAAGACGCCCCTCGTCGAGTAGCGGAGGTCAGCAGTGAGCACCCGTGGCAACACCCGTGGCGTGGTGTACGTCCACTCGTCGCCGTCTGCGGTGTGTCCGCACGTCGAGTGGGCCATTTCGGGCACCCTGGGTGCCCGAGTCGAGTTGAAGTGGACGGCGCAGCCCGCCAGTCCAGGACAGCTCCGCGCCGAATGTGGTTGGCGTGCGCCTTCGGGCACCGGCGGAAAGCTGGCGTCCGCGCTCAAGGCGTGGCCGATGATCCGGTTCGAAGTCACCGAAGAGCCCAGTGCGGGGGTCGACGGAGAGAGGTTCTGTTTCGCTCCGGGCCTCGGCCTGTGGCACGGCAGGACCAGCGCCAACGGCGACATCGTCGTGGGCGAGGACCAGTTGCGCGCCCTGGTGAGCAAGGTCCGCACCGGCGAATCGCTGGCGCACAAGCTCGACGAGCTCCTCGCCGCCAACTGGGACGAAGCGCTCGAACCGTACCGGCACGCCGGTGACGGCGCCCCGGTCACCTGGCTGCACCAGGTCGGGTAGACGCCGGTGATGACGGAAGAGGCGGGCGGCTAACCTTTCAGGGTGACCGCCCAGCCTCGCCCCCTCTCTCGCCAGCGGTGGCTGATCCCCGTCCTCGTGGTCGTGATCTCCCTGACCGTCGGCGTGGGGCTGCTGGCACGTGATCTCTACACGCGCCCGGAGGCCGCGCCCACCGAGCCGGTCGTGAGCGAGTCGCCGACGTCCGTCGCCCCGGAGCAGCAGCCCGGCTCGCCCGTCGTCGAGGTGACCCCGGACGTCTTCGCACATCCGCGGTACCAGAGCGTCCGGCAGGTGCTGCAGGGGTATTTCGACGCCATCAACGACCGCGACTATCCGAAGTGGACATCGGTGGTCAGCCGCGAGCGGGCCAAGACCAAGACCGCGGCGGAGTGGAGGAAGGACTATCAGTCCACTCGGGACGGCAGCATCCTCGTCTACCGCGTCGAGCCGGGCACGCCGACCACGCTCCGGGTGCTCGTCGCCTTCACCAGTACGCAGGACGTCGAAGACGCGCCGCTGTACCTGCCGGAGGGGTGCATCCGCTGGCGGCTGGTACTGCCGCTGCGACTGGAGAGCGGGTCGTGGCGCGTCGACACGACCGACGGCGGGACCAACCCCGAGCACGAAAGATGCTGAAGTAAGGGGTGACATGGTCCCCGAGGCTGACGCGAGCGGGAGCCGGGCGGAATAGAGTCGCGGGCATGGCAATTGATCAGCCGGCCCTGCTGACCGACGCCTCGAGGGGGCTCACCAGCGAAGAGGTCGCCCAGCGGGTGGCCGCGGGCCAGACCAACACGGTCTCGACGAAGACCAGCCGGACGACCGGCGAAATCATCCGGGCGAACGTCCTCACCCGGATCAACGCGATCTACGGCGTGCTGTTCGTGCTCATCCTGTCGACGGGCTACTTCATCGACGGGTTGTTCGGCGGGCTGATCATCGTCAACAGCGCGGTCGGCATCATCCAGGAACTCCGGGCGAAACGGACACTGGAACGGCTCGCGATCGTCGGGCAGGCGAAGCCCACCGTCCGCCGTGACGGGCAGAGCAGCGAGATCGCCCCGGAAGACGTCGTGCTCGGGGACCTCGTCGAACTGGGGCCCGGTGACAAGATCGTCGTCGACGGCCCGGCGCTGACGGCCGACGCGCTGGAGGTCGACGAATCGCTGCTGACCGGTGAATCCGATCCGGTGGTCAAGCAGCCCGGCGACAAGGTGCTGTCCGGCAGCTTCGTCGTGGCCGGCAGCGGCACCTATCGCGCGGACATCATCGGCGACGAGTCCTACGCGGCGAAGCTGGCCGCGGAGGCCAGCAAGTTCACCCTGGTGAAGTCGGAACTGCGCCAGGGCATCGACAAGATCCTCAAGTTCATCACGTACCTGCTCATCCCGGCCGGCGCGCTGACGATCTACAACCAGCTCGCGGGCGACCAGGCATGGCCGGACGCGCTGCGCGGCATGGTCGCGGCGCTCGTGCCGATGGTGCCCGAGGGCCTGGTGCTGATGACCAGTGTCGCGCTGGCGGTCGGCGTCATCCGCCTGGGCAAGCGGCAGTGCCTGGTGCAGGAACTCCCGGCGATCGAGGGACTCGCCAGGGTCGACGTGGTGTGCGCGGACAAGACCGGCACGCTCACCGAGAACGCGATGCGGCTTTCCGAGGTCCGGGAGATCACGCCGGGCCATCCGGTGGACGACGTGCTCGCCGCGCTCGCCGCCGCCGATCCGCGCCCGAACGCGAGCCTTCAGGCGATCGCGGAGGCGCACCGGGCCGATCCGGGCTGGCGGGTCTCCACGACCATGCCGTTCTCTTCGGCGCGCAAGTGGAGTGGTGCTTCGTTCGGCCCCGACGGCGACTGGGTGCTCGGCGCGGCAGACGTCCTCCTGCCCGAGGGCGAGCACCGGGCGGAGGCGGAGAAGATCGGTTCGCGCGGTTTGCGAGTCCTGTTGCTGGGCCGTGCCGAGCGGGCCGTCGACGCGGCCGAAGGCCCCGGCGAGATCGAACCGGTCGCGCTCGTGGTGCTGGAACAGAAGGTCCGCCCGGACGCGAAGGACACCCTGGACTTCTTCGCGCACCAGGACGTCGCGGTCAAGGTCATCTCCGGCGACAACGCCATTTCGGTGGGCGCCGTCGCGGGCACCCTGGACCTGCCGGGCGCGGACAAGCCCGTCGACGCGCGGAAACTGCCGGACGACGCCGAGAGGCTGGCCGACACCGTCGAGGATCGCGCCGTCTTCGGCCGCGTGACCCCGATGCAGAAACGCGCGATGGTCGGTGCCCTGCAGTCGAAGGGGCACACCGTCGCGATGACCGGCGACGGCGTGAACGACGTCCTCGCGCTGAAGGACGCGGACATCGGCGTCGCCATGGGCGCCGGCAGCCCGGCCACCCGCGCGGTCGCGCAGATCGTGCTGCTGGACGACAAGTTCGCAACCCTGCCGCACGTCGTCGCCGAAGGGCGGCGGGTGATCGGCAACATCGAACGCGTCTCGAACCTGTTCCTCACCAAGACGGTCTATTCGGTCCTGCTGGCGCTGATGGTCGGCATCGCGCAGGTGCCGTTCCCGTTCCTGCCGCGGCACATCACGATCACCGCGTGGTTCACGATCGGCCTGCCCGCCTTCGTGCTCTCGCTGGCGCCGAACAACGAACGCGCCCGCACCGGCTTCGTCGGGCGGGTGATGCGGATGGCCGTCCCGGCCGGGCTGGTCATCGCCACCGCGACGTTCGTGAGCTATCTGCTGGTGTACAAGGGATCCGGACAGTCCGAACTGGACAAGATCCAGGCGGGGACGACCGCGCTGATCACGCTCATCACGATCGCGCTGTGGGTGCTCGGGATCGTCGCGCGGCCGTACCGGTGGTGGAAGATCCTGCTGATCGGCGGGATGGTCGTGCTGACGCTCGCGTTGTTCCTGATCCCGTTCACACAGAAGTTCTTCGCGCTGGACCCGAGCGTGAGCGCGTACACGCTGTCGGCGTTCGCCTGTGCCGGGGTGGGGATCGTGCTGGTGGAGGCCGCCTGGTGGATCGGGCGGCATCTGGTCAAACGCCAGGACGCCTGAACCGCCACGGTTGGCAGACAGCCGTGTTGCGAAAGCCTGCCTCCACCGCGCCCCGAACTTCAGATGTCCGTGAAGGCCTCCTTGCCTACCTTCAGGGTAGGGAAGGAGGCCTTCACGGACATCGTGGAAGGCCGGCAACTTTCACAACCTTCAACGTTGCGAAAGTGGCTTTCGCAACACCGCGTTCGGTGAGCTGACCATGAAGCCGCCCGCGCCACCCAAGAAGTACGTGAAGGCCCCCTTCACCGCGCTAGACGCGGTGAAGGGGGCCTTCACGTACTGAAATCAGGCCGCCGGGGTGAACAGCAGCGCCGTGTTGTGCCCACCGAAGCCGAACGAGTTGCTGATCGCCGCGCCCAGCTCGACCTTGCGCGCCTCACCGGAGACGACGTCGAGCTGCACCTTCGGGTCCAGGTCTTCGAGGTTCAGTGTCGCCGGGATGAGACCGTGGTAGATCGCCAGGATCGTGGCGATCCCCTCGACCGCGCCCGCACCGCCGACCAGGTGGCCGAGCGCGCCCTTGGGGGCGGTCACCACGACGTGCTCACCGACGGCGTTGCGGATCGCCGCGGCCTCGCCGACGTCGCCGACGACCGTCGAGGTCGCGTGCGCGTTGACGTGGCCGACGTCGGCAGGGGAGACCCCGGCCATCGTCATCGCCTGCCGCATGGCGGCGATCTGGCCGACGCCCTCCGGGTGGTTGCCCGTGATGTGGTACGCGTCCGACGTGATCCCGTACCCGCTCAGCTGCGCGTAGATCCGCGCGTTGCGGGCCTTGGCGCGGTCCGCCCGCTCCAGGATCACGACGCCGGAGCCCTCGCCGAGGACGAAACCGTCACGGTTCACGTCGAACGGCCTGGACGCCTTCGCCGGGTCGTCGTTGCGGGTGGACACCGTCCGCGCCTGGGCGAAACCGGCGAGGGTGATCGGGTGGATGCACGATTCGGCACCACCGGCGACCACGACGTCGGCACGGCCCGAGCGGATCATCTCGTAGCCGGCGGCGATGCCTTCCGCACCCGACGCGCAGGCCGACGCGGGCGAGTGCACACCGGCACGCGCCTTCAGGTCGATCCCGACGTGCGCGGCGGGGCCGTTCGGCATCAGCATCGGCACGGTCAGCGGGGAGACCTTGCGGAGTCCCTGCTTGTGCAGAAGATCGTTCTGGGAGATCAGGGTGACCGGACCGCCGACACCGGTACCGATGGTCACCCCGAGGCGCTCGGGTTCCACATCCTGATGCTCGTCGGTCGGCTGCTCGAAGCCCGCGTCCGCCCAAGCCTGCCGGGCGGCGATGAGCGCCACCTGCTCACAGCGGTCCAGCCGCCGGGCCTGGACCCGCGGCAGGACTTCGGACGGGTCGACGGCGAGCATGGCGCCGATCTTCACCGGCAGTTCGAGTTCGTCGACCCAGTCGGCTTCGATACGGCGGATCCCGCTCGCCCCGGCGAGCAGGCCGTCCCACGTGGACGCGACGTCCCCGCCGAGCGGCGTGGTCGCGCCCATCCCGGTGATCACGACGTCGATGTTGCTCATTGGAGTCTCCCCAAGGTCGGCGCCAATCAAGAAGTCGGACTTACTTGGAGTTGGCCGACACGTAGTTCACCGCGTCGCCAACGGTCTTCAGGTTCGCCAGCTCGTCGTCCGGGATCTTGACGCCGAACTTGTCCTCGGCCTGGACAGCGATCTCCACCATGGACAGCGAGTCGATGTCGAGGTCGTCCACGAAGGACTTCTCGGCCGTCACGTCGTCCTGCGCCACACCGGCGACCTCTTCGACGATCTCGGCGAGGCCGGCGAGGATCTCTGCGTTGTCTGCCACTGGTTGTTCCCTTCTCGGTGATGCTTTCGGCTGCCCTGCGGACACGGTGCCCGCAGGGGAAGTATTCATCACGGGCAGATGAAGGCCTGGCCCGCGTAGGAGAGTCCGGCACCGAAGCCGACGGCGAGCACGACGTCGCCCTGTTTCACGGTGCCCGCCTTGCGCATGTGGTCCAGCGCCAGGGGAATCGACGCGGACGAGGTGTTGCCCGAGTACTTGATGTCGTCGGCGACGACCATGTCCTCGCGGGCGCCCTTGGCACGCAGCTTCTTCGCGATGGCTTCGACGATGCGCAGGTTGGCCTGGTGCGGGATCAGCACGTCCACATCGGACGGTTCGAGCCCGGCGAGTTCCAGCGCGTGCAGGGCGATCGGCGCGATCTGCGTGGTCGCCCAGCGGAAGACCGACTGGCCCTCCTGGTAGATCCACTTGTCGTCGCGCATGTAGATCAGGTCGACGTGCTCGCCCGCGCTGCCCCAGGCGACCGGGCCGATCTGCGGGGTGTCGGCCGCGCCGACCACCGCCGCGCCCGCGCCGTCGGCGAAGATGATCGCGTTCGCGCGGTCGACCGGGTCGACGTGGTCGGTGAGCTTCTCGGCGCCGATGACGAGCGCCTTCTTCGCACTGCCCGCGCGGATCAGGTCCGAAGCGACGCCGATGCCGTAGCAGAACCCGGCGCAGGCGGCGTTGAGGTCGAACGCGGCCGGATGCGTGATGCCGATCCGGTCGGCCACCTGTGCGGCGGCGTTCGGGATCTGGGTGGGCATCGTGCAGTTCGGCAGGATGACCGTGTCCACTTCGGACGGGTCCACGCCGGCGTCCGCCAGCGCGGCGGTGCCCGCCTTGACCGCCATGTCGACCAGCGACTCGTCCTTCTCGGCGAACCGGCGCTCGACGATGCCGACCCGCTCGCGGATCCACTGATCGTTGGTGTCCATGATCTTCGAGAGATCGTCGTTGGTCACGATCTTCTCGGGCTGGAAGCTCCCGACACCGAGGATGCGGGTCCCGGCGGCGCCCGGCGCCTGCCGCAAAGTGGATCGGTCGGTCACGAAGCGTCCTCCTGCCCCTGAATCTTCGCCAGCTCGGCCGGCGTCTTCAGAGCGATCGTGGTGGTCACGGTTCCCTTGAGCTGCCGCTTGACCAGCCCGGTCAGCGTGCCCGCCGGCGGAAGTTCGAGCGTCGAGGTGACACCCGCGGAGACCAGACCGTCCATGGTCAGGTCCCAGCGCACCGGGCTCGTGACCTGCTTGACCAGCCGGTCGAGGTACTCGGCCCCGCTGGTGACGACCTGGCCGTCGGCGTTCGACAGCAGCGGACGCGTCGGGTCCGCCGGGGTGATCTTCGCAGCGTGGGCCGCCAGCGCTTCACGCGCGGGTGCCATGTAGGAGGTGTGGAACGCGCCCGCGACCTTGAGCGCGCGGACCTTCGTGCCCTCCAGCGGCTCGGCCACGATCTTCTCGATCGCGTCGGCGGCGCCGGAGGCGACGATCTGGCCGGCGCCGTTGCGGTTCGCCGCGGCGAGGCCGTTGCCCTCGAGCCACGCGACGACCTGCTCCGGGTCGCCGAGCATGACCGCGGCCATGCTGGTGGGCTCCAGCGCGCACGCCTTCGCCATCTCGGCGCCGCGGACGGCGGCCAGCGCGACGGCGTCTTCGGGGCTCAGCACCCCGGCGACAGCGGCGGCCGCCAGCTCCCCGACGGAGTGACCGGCGACCGGAGCGTCCGCGGCGACCGGGGCCTCACGCTGAAGGTGCTCGAACGCCAGCAGTGACAGCGCCACGATCAGCGGCTGCGTGATCGCGGTGTCCTGGATCTCTTCGGCGTCCGCTTCGGTGCCGAGGCGGACGAGGTCGAGACCGGCCCGCTCGGACCAGGCTTCGACGCGCGCGCGGGCACCGTCGAGCTCGAGCCAAGGGGAGAGCATGCCGGGGGCTTGGGAACCCTGGCCGGGGGCGAGGACTGCAACTGTCACCCCATTAGAGAACACTCTCGGCCACCATGGTCGTGATGCCGACGCTCACCAAGTCCGGCCGACGTAATTGTCGGAACCCTCCAAAAGCGCCTTCCTGATCTCCGCGCTTAACCCAAAAGCCTTGTCGGGTTCAACCAGCTTTCCCTATGAGGTCCATCACTGCGCAGAGTTACCGTCCGGTTCATCGCGGCCTGTGCCGGAAGGCGTTACTCGTGTGATCGGGAGCCGCACTCGCGTGATTGGAGGCGTAACTCACGTGTGCCGCCTCTGATCACGCGAGTTACGCCCCTGATCACGCGAGTTACGTCTCTGATCACGCGAGTTACGTCTCTGATCACGCGTGTGCGGTGTCCGAGCACGGCGGTCACCAGAGACCGCGGGCACGGGCCAGCCGCCCGACGGTCAGCGCCACCTTCAGCACCCAGGCGTCCCGCGACTCGGCGGCGTGGCGGCCGGTGAGTTCGGCCGCCTTCCGCAGCCGGTACCGGACGGTGTTCGGATGCACGAACAGCGTCCGCGCGCAGGTCTCCAGGACGCCGCCGCTGTCGAGGTAGGTCTCCACCGTCCGCAGCAGTGCCGGGCCCGCTTCCTCCAGCGGTCGCGCGATCTGCTCGACGAGCAGGCGTTCGGCCTCGGGGTCGCCGGACAACGCGCGTTCCGGCAGCAGGTCGATCGATCTCGCGGGCCGCGGCGCGCCGGGCCAGCCGACGACGGCGCGCAGGCCGGAAAGCGCCTCTGTCGCGCTGTGGTGTGCTTCGGCGAGCGTGGGCACCGTCGGCCCGGCGACGACCGGGCCCTCGGCGAACGCGACCGAAAGCTTGGTGAGGATCTCGCGGTCCTTGACGCTGCCATCGGTGGGCCCGGCGACGACCACGACCAGCCGGGAGCCCTGAACCGAAAGCAGCACCGGGCGCCCGACCCGCGCGGCGCGGCTGCGCACCTCGAACACGACGGCGGGCGGGTCGTCCGACGTCGGGGTGCCGACCACCGCGGTGGCGGGCGCCGCCGGATCCCAGCCGAGCGCGGCGGCGCGGGAGAGCACCGCCTCCTCGGCGTCGCCGCGGACGATGCCGTCGACGACCAGCGCCTCCAGCCGCGCGTCCCACGCACCTCGCGCCTCGGCGGCGGCCGCGTAGGAGTTCGCGGCGGCGAAGGCGATCTCCCTGCCGTAGCGCAGGATCCCCTCGATCAGCGCGGCGCGTTCCGCCTCGTTCGCGGCGAACTCCGGCAGCTGCTCCTCGAACACCTCGATCGCGAGCCGGACCATGCCGACCGCCTGGCGCAGGCTCACCCAGCGGGAAAGCTCGGCGGGTGCCTCGCGGAAGGCTTCGGTGGTGAGGGAGAGGGCCTCCTTCGTGTCACGGAGCCAGTCGACGAAACCGGCGGCACCCGCCTGGGTGATCAGCAGGACGCTCGCGCGCTGGTCGGCGGGAAGCCGGGCGAACCAGCTCAGCCGCTCCTCCATCACCGCCACACTCGCGCTCGCGAGCCGGCCGGAGGCGTGTTCGAGCCGCCGGAGGGTCTTGGCGGACAGCCCGTGGTGCTTGGGCACACGCCGTCCGGAGGTCGCATCAGCCATGGTCAGCCGATCCTAGTCCGCCGGGCAAAGGGGGCCGTCATCCTGCGGCCTTTCGCCGCCGGTGTCCTAAGTGGATAGTCATCGGCGGTGAATGTTGAAAGGTATTCGCATAAAACTCGAGGCCGCCCGGCGCTAGCGTTTTTCGCTGCGCCGGACGGCCTCGTCTCCCCGGTCCCCACCGGTGGAACAAGTATGGGACTTGTCGATCTTTTCCCGCTAGCTCACTCACTCGATCGTGGGGCGCCGAGTTGCCGGTGCGGTGCTGGTGATCAACGATCCCTCGCAAGCCGCACCGGGTAGGTCGCGGATGCGCAGAGGAGGGAGTTCGCCGTGGGCGAGCAGCTGAAAGACGGTCTGGGGCAAGCATGGAACCTTGTCGCCACCTTCGTGCCGAAATTGTTCGGCTTCCTGATCATCCTGCTGATCGGCTGGCTGATCGCGAAAGCCGTGTCGAAGGCATTGGGACTGGTTCTGTCGAAGATCGGTTTCGGCAAGCTCATCGAGAAGGCCGGACTCACCGGAACGCTCAAACAAGCGAATGTCGACGCGGGCGGGATCCTCGTCAAACTCGTGTACTACTTCATTCTCCTGATCGCGCTGCAGCTCGCGTTCGGCGTATTCGGTGAGAGCAATCCGGTCAGCGCGCTGCTCAACGACATCATCGCGTTCCTGCCGCGGATCCTGGTGGCGCTGGTGCTGGTGATCGTCGCGGCCGCCGTCGCGAAGGTCGTCCGCGACCTGGTGACCGGGGCGCTGTCGACCCGGCCCGCGGGACGGCTGCTCGGCACGATCGCCTACTGGATGATCATGGCGTTCGGCATCATCGCGGCACTCGGCCAGGTGAACATCGCGACCGCCATCACCGGACCGATCCTGATCACCGTGCTCGCCACCATCGGCGGCGTGATCGTCGTCGGCTTCGGCGGCGGCCTGATCAAGCCGGCGCAGGACCGCTGGCAGGGCTGGCTGGCCAACCTGCAGGGCCAGCTGGAGGCCGGGGACGGCAAGCAGGAGGTCCGTTCGGAGCCGCCGACTTCGCCCGTGGGCATCGGTCGCGTAGATTCGTGAGCATCCGCGTGGGCCCGGTGATCGAGGAAGGCACCGGGCCCACGCGGAGTCGACAGGGCCCGTCGCCGCGGAACACGCGGTGGAGGGCCCTTTCGCGTCCCTGCGAGCGTCTCTCGAGCCGCCCGCCTGTTCCGCACCTCACACTCCCTAGGGAATGGCGTCGGTACGGAGCATGTTGGAGCGGTAGACGGAGAGGGGTGCGGACGTGGACTTGCTGCTGCACAACGGTGTCACGGTGCTCGGACAGTGGATTTCCTTCGCCGAGCTGGCGGGGCAGATCTTCGCGCTGGCCGTGGTCTTCCTGGCGCAACGCCGCACGTTGTGGACCTGGCCGGTGCAGGTCGGCGCCACCGTGCTGCTGTTCTCGGTCTACGTCTCCGCGCATCTCGGCGGGCTCGCGACCAGGCAGATCGCGATCCTCGCCATCTCGATCTACGGCTGGTGGGCCTGGTCCCGCCGCAGCGACCCGGTCTACGGCGTCGTCGTCCGCAAGGGCACGCTCCGCGAGCGCCTGGTGATGATCGGCGCGTTCGCGATCGGTACCACCGCGATGGCGCTGGTCCTCGACGCGCTGAACGCCTCGTGGGCGCCATGGCCGGACGCCGCGATCTTCGTCGGCACGCTGGTCGCCTTCGCCGCGCAGGGCGCGGGTCTCGTCGAGTTCTGGCTGGTGTGGCTGGTCGTCGACGCGATCGGCGTCCCGCTTCAGCTCTCCTCGGGCCTGTACTTCTCCGCGGCGGTCTACATCGTGTTCGCCGGGCTGGTCGTGCACGGCTGGTGGAGCTGGAACCGGACCGCGAAGCAGGTCCGCACCACGCCTGCCGAACTCTCCGCCTCGGCCCGCTGATTCCCCGCATTTCGTCCTCTGGATGCGGTAGTTGGCGACGCGAACTACCGCATCCAGAGGACGAAACGCGCGGGGGTCAGCGCATGGTGGCGTGCGAGGGCTTGAGGTCCGCGAGGGTGCGGACACCCAGCAGCTGCATCGTCCGGACCAGCTCGGCGCGCAGGATGTCCACACACCGCTGAACGCCGCGCTCGCCCCCGGCCATCAGGCCGTAGAGGAACGCGCGCCCGATGAGCACCGCGTCCGCGCCGCGCGCGATCGCGGCCACGACGTCGCCGCCGGAGAGGATGCCGGTGTCGATCCACACCTCGGCGTCGCCCTGGATCTCGTCGAGCACCGCGGGCAGCAGTTCGATCGGCGTCGGCGCGCGGTCGAGCTGACGGCCGCCGTGGTTGGACAGCAGCACCGCGTCCGCACCGTGCTTGACCACGTCACGAGCGTCGTCGACGTTCTGGATTCCCTTGACCACGAGCTTGCCCGGCCAGGTCTGGCGGACCCAGTCGAGGTCGTCGAAGTTCAGGGTCGGGTCGAAGAGCTTGTCGAGCAGTTCGGCGACCGTGCCGTCGAAATGACTCAGCGACGCGAACGTCAGCGGCTCGGTGGTCAGCAGGTTGAACCACCATGCCGGATGCATCGCGCCGTCGGCGAACGTCTTGAGGGTGAGCGCGGGCGGGATGGTGAGACCGTTCCGGACGTCGCGCAGCCGAGCTCCCGCGACCGGGGTGTCCACCGTCAGCATGAGCGTGTCGAACCCGGCGGCCCAGGCGCGATTCATCAGATCTTCGCCCGCTTTATGGTCGCGCCAGACGTAGAGCTGGAACCACTTGCGGGCGTCGGGGGCGGCCGCGGCGAGGTCTTCGATCGACGTCGTCGCCATCGTCGACAGCCCCATCGGGATGCCGTTGCGCTGCGCGACGCGGGCCACCGCGGATTCGCCCTCGTGGTTCATCATGCGGGTGAACCCGGTCGGCGCGAATGCGAACGGCAGCTCCGAACGCTTGCCGAGGATCTCCTTGCCGGTGTCCACATCGGACACCCCGCGCAGGACGTTGGGGTGGAATTCCACGCTGCGGAAGGCCTGCCGGGCGCGGCGGAGGCTGTCTTCCAGCTCCGCGGCGCCGTCGGTGTAGTCGAACGCCGCCCGCGGTGTGCGCTTGCGGGCGAGCATCCGCAGATCGGCGATCGTGTGCGCGCCCGCCAGCCGCCGGTCGGTCGGGTTGAGCACGATCGGCTTCGGCCGCAGGATCTGCTTCAGCTCACTCGGCTTCGGCAGTCGACGCTTGGTCACACTCGCTCACCCTCTCGCAAACATCCGATGTCTTAGCCTAGCTCGTCCGGTTCCGGACGCAAGAAACGGTCCGTTCCTCGCGAATTCCGCAAGGAACGGACCGTTCATGGCATGGCTAGGCGCTGCCGGAATCCGACAACTGCGGACCCGCGGCGGCGACGTCGTCGAGACGGTACTTCCGCGCCGCCTCCGCCACCTTCGCCTGGTCGAACTCGCCGCGTTTGGCGAGCGCGCTCAGCGTGCCGACCACGATCGACTGGGCGTCGACCAGGAACTTCCGCCGGGCGGCCGGGCGGGTGTCGGAGAACCCGAACCCGTCGGTGCCCAGCGTCAGCATGTCGTTCGGCACCCAGGGGCGGATGAGGTCCGGCACGGCGCGCATCCAGTCCGAAACCGCGACGACCGGCCCGTTCACGCCGGACAGCTTCTGCGTGATGTACGGCACACGCGGGGAGTCGCCCGGGTGGAGCAGGTTGTCGTGATCGACCTCGACGGCCTCACGCCGAAGCTCGGTCCACGACGTGGCCGACCACACGGCCGCGCGTACGCCCCACTCCTCGGCCAGCATCTGCTGGGCGCGGAGCGCGTCCGGCATCGTGACGCCGGAGACCAGGATCTGCGCCTCCGGGCCGTCGCCCGACGGCGCGTCGGCGTACTTGTAGAGACCCTTGAGCAGGCCGTCGACGTCGAGGTTCTCGGGCTCGGCGGGCTGCTGGTAGGGCTCGTTGTAGATCGTCATGTAGTAGAAGATGTTCTCGCCGTTGCCGTCCGGCCCGGTCTCGCCGTACATCCGGCGCAGACCGTCCCGCACGATGTGGGCGATCTCGAACGACCAGGCCGCGTCGTAGGCCACGACGGCCGGGTTGGTCGCCGCCAGCAGCAGCGAGTGCCCGTCGGCGTGCTGCAGGCCCTCACCGGTCAGCGTGGTGCGGCCGGCGGTGGCGCCGAGCACGAACCCGCGGGCCATCTGGTCCGCCGCCGCGTAGAGGCCGTCACCGGTCCGCTGGAACCCGAACATCGAGTAGAAGATGTAGATCGGGATCATCGGCTCGCCGTGCGTGGCGTACGAGGTGCCGACGGCGGTGAACGACGCGGTGGACCCCGCCTCGTTGATGCCCTCGTGCAGGATGACGCCCTTCTCGGACTCCTTGTAGGCCAGCATCAGGCTCGCGTCGACCGACGTGTACGTCTGGCCGTGCGGGTTGTAGATCTTGGCCGTCGGGAACATCGAGTCGAGCCCGAAGGTGCGCGCCTCGTCCGGGATGATCGGGACGATCCGCTTGCCGATCTCGGAATCCTTCGCCAGCTCGCGGACCAGCCGGACGAACGCCATCGTGGTGGCGACCTCCTGCTTGCCCGAGCCCTTGCGGATGCCTTCGTAGACCTTGTCGCCGGGCAGCACGAGAGCCTTCGAGGCCTTCGGGCGGCGCTCCGGCAGGAAGCCGCCGAGCGCCTTCCGGCGGCCGATCATGTACTCGATCTCCGGCGATTCCTTGCCGGGGTGGTAGTACGGCGGCAGCTTCGGGTCACGCTCGAGCTCCTCGTCGCTGATCGGGATGCGCTGGGCGTCCCGGAACAGCTTGAGGTCGTCGAGGGTGAGCTTCTTCATCTGGTGCGTGGCGTTGCGGCCCTCGAAGGACGGCCCGAGGCCGTAACCCTTGATGGTGTGGGCCAGGATCACCGTCGGCTGGCCGTGGTGCTCCAGCGCCGACTTGTAGGCCGCGTAGACCTTGCGGTAGTCGTGCCCACCGCGCTTGAGGTTCCAGACGTCGGCGTCGGTGAGGTCCTTGACCAGTTCCTTGGTCCGCGGGTCGCGGCCGAAGAAGTGCTCGCGGACGAAGGCGCCGTCGTTGGCCTTGTAGGTCTGGAAGTCGCCGTCCGGCGTGGTGTTCATCAGGTTGACCAGCGCGCCGTCACGGTCGGCGTGCAGCAGTGAGTCCCACTCGCGGCCCCAGATGACCTTGATGACGTTCCAGCCGGCGCCGCGGAAGTACGACTCCAGCTCCTGGATGATCTTGCCGTTGCCGCGCACCGGGCCGTCGAGCCGCTGCAGGTTGCAGTTGATCACGAAGGTCAGGTTGTCGAGACCCTCGCCGGCGGCCACGTGGATGAGGCCGCGCGATTCCGGCTCGTCCATCTCGCCGTCGCCGAGGAACGCCCAGACGTGCTGGTCGCTGGTGTCCTTGATGCCGCGATCGCGCAGGTAGCGGTTGAATCGCGCCTGGTAGATCGCGTTCATCGGGCCGAGGCCCATGGACACGGTCGGGTTCTCCCAGAACTCCGGCATCAGCCGCGGGTGCGGGTACGACGGCAGGCCGCCGCCCTCGCCGGCGTGCGAGAACTCCTGGCGGAAGCCGTCCAGCTGGTTCTCGGACAGCCTGCCCTCGAGGAACGCGCGGGCGTAGATGCCGGGGGAGGCGTGGCCCTGGATGAAGATCTGGTCGCCGCCGCTCGAGTGGTCCTTGCCGCGGAAGAAGTGGTTGAAGCCCACTTCGTACAGCGCCGCGGACGAGCCGTAGGTCGAGATGTGCCCGCCGACGCCGACGCCGGGACGCTGCGCGCGGTGCACCATGATCGCGGCGTTCCACCGGATGTAGGCGCGGTAGCGGCGCTCGATCTCCTCGTCACCGGGGAACCAGGGTTCGTTCTCGGTGGGGATGGTGTTGACGTAGTCCGTCGACGTCAGCGCCGGGACGCCGACGTGGCGTTCCCTGGCCCGCTCGAGGATGCGCAGCATCAGGTACCGGGCGCGCTGCTGACCACCCCTGGCCAGCGCCTCGTCGAAGGAGTCCAGCCATTCGGCGGTCTCCTCCGGGTCGATGTCGGGCAGGTGCGCCGCCAATCCGTCACGGATGACGCGGACGCGTGCCGGGGTCTCCTTGCCGGAGGCGCCGTCGTTCTGCGGGGCCAAGGGGTCTCCTTGCGAAAGGTGGTAGCTGGTTGTGCTCGTACGCGGGCGTGTTCGCCTTCCATCGTCGTCCTCCGGTTCCGTTCGCGTCACCGCTACTGATCGGTAACGTTCGCGGACCCGATTGCGACACGCCTCGCACGCGCCTGTACTCGCGCGCGCGTTTTCTCTCCCACCCTAAAGCAGGCCGTCCGGCGGTGCCCAGGCGCGCCCGGATTGGCCCCGTGAGAGTGGGCCGAATGTCCGTACGTCGCGACACGAGTTGTTCAAGATCCGGTGTGGACGGTTGCGCGGAACGCTTCACCAGTGTTCGCTAACGGGCATCGTGTACCCGAGTGTGGTGCCCGCCCGGTCGATCAGGCCGACGCGACACCACGCTCCGTCGTAGTTGGAGGAGTGACAGCAGTGGTCGCCGCGGGAGACGCTGATCAGAGCAGCGTCGCCGAAAGGCTCGGGATCAAGCCGGACATGGTGGTCCAGGAGATCGGCTGGGACGAGGACGTCGACGACGACCTTCGTGCGGCGATCGAGGAACAGATCGGCGGCGACATCCTCGACGAGGACGCCGACGAGGTCATCGACGTGGTGCTGCTGTGGTGGCGCGAAGACGACGGTGATCTCGGTGACACGCTGATCGAGGTCCGGACTCCCCTGAACGAGAACGGCGTGATCTGGGTGCTGACCCCGAAGACGGGCCAGCCCGGGCATGTCGAGCCGAGTGACATCGCCGAAGCGGTGCCGCAGGTCGGGCTGGCGCAGACGGCCAACATCAGCGCCGGTCCCAAATGGGCGGGCACGCGGCTGGTTTCGCCGAAGTCGTCCAAGACCAAGCGGTGACCTCTCCGGGCGCGCGATCGACACGATAGGGTTGTCGTCGCAGGCCCCTGTTCGCTCTTGAGAGGAAACCGCCGGTATGGCCGTCGAGGTCGGATCGCAAGCCCCGGACTTCACGCTCAACGACTACAACAAGCAGTCCGTGACGCTGTCGTCCTTCAAGGGTGACAAGCCGGTCCTGCTCGTGTTCTACCCGTTCGCGTTCAGCGGTATCTGCACCGGCGAGCTGTGCCAGCTCCGCGACGAGTTCGCGGACTACGACGGCCAGGGCGTCCAGGTCATCGGCGTGTCCGTGGACACCCCGTTCTCGCTCAAGGCGTGGGCCGAGCAGGAGGGTTACCAGTTCCCGCTGCTTTCGGACTTCTGGCCGCACGGCGAGGTCGCGAAGGCCTACGGCGTCTTCAACGAGGCGGCAGGCCTGGCCACCCGCGGCACCTTCCTGATCGACAAGGACGGCGTCGTGCGGTTCGCCGAGGTCAACCAGCCCGGCGAGGCGCGCGACCAGCAGGCGTGGAAGAAGGCCGTGGCCTCGCTGGCCTGAGTCTTCACCGGTGGCACCCGTGCGCGGGTGTCACCTCCCGGGCGCATAGCTCAGCGGGAGAGCACTCGGTTTACACCCGAGCGGTCGTAGGTTCGATCCCTACTGCGCCCACCGAAAACCCGGCGACAGCCCCGCCCGCGCGGGCTACGTTCAGCCGCATGCACGACCTCACGTGGCGGCCACTGCGGCCCGAGGACGCCGAGGCGTCGGCCGGCCTCCTCAACGCGATGGAGACCGTCGACCAGATCGGCGAGAACTACACCGCGGAGGACACCCTCCAGGAGCTGATCGACCCGTACGCGGACCTCGAACGGGCGAGTCTCGCCGCCTTCGACGGCGAGGTGATGGTCGGCTACATGAAGATCCGCTTCAAACCGTCCGCCGAGGAGGTCCATCGGGTCTTCCTCGACGGCGGAGTCCACCCCGCGTATCGCCGCCGGGGGATCGGCGGCGCGCTTGTCGACGCGGGCGTGGCGGCGGCCAAGGTAGTGCACGCGCTGCATCACCCGTCCGCGAAGCTCGTGGTGGACGTCAACCGGCCCGAGCGCATCGCGGGCCTTGCCGAGCTCGTCCGCTCCCGGGGCTTCGAGCCCGTGCGCTACTTCCAGCGCATGGAGCACTCGCTCGGCGTCGTCGACGGTCCGGTGATCCCCGAAGGGTTCCGGATCGAGCCGTGGTCGGAGCGGAACGACGAGGACTTCCGGGCGGTCCGGAACGAGGCGTACCGGGACCACTGGGGTGCTGTGCCGATGCCCGCCGAACTCTGGCGGAACAAGATCACCAACCAGACTTTCCGGCCCGAGGTCAGCTTCCTGCTTCGTGCGGCGGGCTCGGCGGTGGGGATGGTGGTGACCATGTGCTGGGACGCGGACACGGAGGCCACCGGCGTCCGCGATGCGCACTTCATGGTGATCGGAACGCTTCGGGAGTACCGGCGGCGAGGTGTCGCGAGCGCGCTGATGGGGCACGCGCTGCGGGCCGCCGCCGAGCAGGGGTACGACCGCGCGAGTGCGAACGTGGACTCGGCGGATCCTTCGGGCGCGTTCGGGGTTTTCGAGAAGGCGGGCTTCGTGCCGGCGATGCGCTACGTGCGCTGGGCGCTCGACGTCTGACCCGTCACGCAGTTAGTCGACTAAATGCGGAACGAGACTCGAGGTGAGAGCCGTCCGCCTGGACACGCGTGTCGTCCATCCCGTCACGCGAGACCGCCGCCCGGGGCTTCGTGCCGGATGGCTGGTCGCTCGAGGTCTGACGTCGTGGCGCCGGCGCTGCCGCCATTAGCCGACTAAATGCGGCCGAGACACGTGAAGGCCCCCTTCCCTCGGCTCAGTCGGGGGAAGGGGGCCTTCACGCACCCCCAAAGCCTGTGGAACGTTTTCGGTTTCGGCGGTCTGGTCTGCCCCCTCGGCAGGCCAGACCGCCGGTGTGCGCCGCGCCGCGGGTGGCGAACTTTCGGCTACACAAGAGAAGAGGCGGTCGGGTCTGCCCAGATACATCAAGATCGGCGGCCATTGGAGTGATCCGGGCCGCGAGGGGCGATCACGCAGAGCGACTAGGCGCGAATGAGCCTGTTCGCCAAGGTCGACATCGTGTAGGCCCCGATGCCCATGACGACTTCGAGGGCGTTCCGTTCGGTGTAGCCGTGGCCGAAGAAGGTCCGCAGGGTCTCGTCGTCGACCGCGCCGGCGGTTTCGAGCACCGCGAGCGTGAACTGCCGGATGGCTTCCAGCCGCTCGTCGGGCACCGGCTCCTGGGAGCGAAGCGCCGCGATGACGTCGTCGTCCGCGTGAAGCCCCTTCAGCTTGCCGGTGTGGATCTCGACGCACACCTCGCAGCCGTTGCGGGTCGCCACGGTCATCACGACCGTTTCCCGCGCGAGGGGTTCGAGCGTCGTCCGCTCGAAACTCGCGCTGAGCTTCAGGAAACCGTCGAGCAGTTCGGGTGACGACGCCTGCCGGGCGACGGCGGTGGGGAGGTGGCCGAACTTCCGGATGGTCGCCTCCATCGAGCGCCGCGAGGCTTCGGGCGCGGTTTCGACGGTGTGATCGGTGAACAAGGTTTCCCCTTAAGATGGTCAACGTGGTTGACGAAAAGGTAAACCAAGTTGTCGATTCAGGCAAGCGGGTTGTCGATCCGCCCGGCTACGAGCTGCCGCTCCTGCTGTTCGCGGGCTTCCGCTCGATCATCGACCGGATGCACGCCGAATTGGCCGGACAAGGGCATCCCGACGTCCGCCCGGCGTACGGCTTCGCCATGCAGGCGATCGGCCGCGAAGGAGCGACGGCGAGCGAGATCGGGCGGCGGCTCGGGGTCAGCAAACAGGCGGCGGGCAAGACCGTCGACAAGCTGGAGCAACTCGGCTACGTCGCGCGCATCGACGACCCGGCCGACGCGCGGCGCAAGGTCGTGCGGCTCACCGGCCGCGGGTTCGACTCACTCGGCCGGACGGCGGCGATCTTCGAGGAGCTGCGCAAGGAGTGGGCCGCCACGCTGGGCGTCGAAAGGGTCCGCGCGCTCGAAACGGACCTCCGCACGATGGCGCCCGCGGACGGCTTCCGCCTGGACGTCGCGGGCTGGTTCGGAGCCTAGAACGGGCAGCCGGGGTTGGGCGCGTCCTGCGACAGCGGGCTTCCGTGCGGCAGCACGTAGAGCACTTCCAGCACCACCGGCGTCGTCCCGAGGTTCCGTCCGATGTGGACGGTATCGCTCGGCTCGGTGAAGACGGCGCCCTCGCGGTACAAGCCGTCGAGCCCGCAATCGGCCGAGTTGTGCGTCAGCGTGCCGGCCTTGACGTACGCGTGGAGCCTGCCGTCGTGGTAGTGCCAGCCGGTGTAGCCGCCGGGCTGGATGACGACCTCGCGCAGCACGTAATCGGTGTCCCCGACGGTCTTCTGGTGGAAGATCGTCCCGGTCACGCCGGATCCGGGGGTCGCCTCGGCCGTCGCCGGGACGGCCATGGCGAGAACGAGGGTGGCGAGCAGCGTGGTCACGGACCGCAGGCGCATGAGCGAACCGTACCGCGATGCGCACCGCCCGAACGGGCCGTTCATTCCGCCCGAAGCGTCCGCCGCAACATCTTGCCGCTCTCGGTCCGCGGCAGCCGCTCGCGGAAATCGAACCGGCGCGGCGTCTTGAACCCGGCCAGCTCGGTTCGGCAGTGCTCTTCGAGCCGCTTCGCCAGCGCGGCGTCCCCGGCAGTCCCCTCGACCGGCTGGACGACCGCGACGACCCGTTGCCCCCACTCGGGATCCGGTTCCCCGATCACTGCGACGTCGGCGACGTCGGGATGGCCCAGCAGCCGCGCCTCGATCTCGGCCGGGTAGATGTTCACGCCACCGGAAAGGATGAGATCCGTCCGCCGGTCGCACAGGAACACCCGCCCCGCGGCGTCGAGGTAACCGACGTCCCCGACGGTGACGAATTCGCCGGAACGCGCGGCGGCGGTCTTGTCCGGGTCGTCGTGATAGTCGAATCTCGTGTGCGCGGAACTGAAGTAGAGCGTCCCGGTCTCGCCGGCGGGGAGTTCCGAGCCGTCGTCGTCGAGCACCTTGACGCGCACGCCGTCCAGTGGTCTGCCGACGGTCCCCGGCTCGGCGAGCCAGTCGCGCGCGTGCACGGCCGTGATCAGGCCCTCGGACGCGCCGTAGTACTCGTGGACCACCGGTCCGAGCCAGGCGAGCATTCGCTCCTTGACCTCCTTCGGGCACGGAGCGGCGCCGTGGATGACCGAAGTCAGGCTCGACAGGTCGTACCGCGCGCGGACGTCGTCGGGCAACCGCAGCATGCGGTGGAACATCGTCGGCACCAGATGCGTGCTCGTCACCCGGTGCTTTTCGGTGAGCCGCAGCGTTTCCTCGGCGTCGAACCGGTCCATCAGCACGAGCGTGTGCCCGAGATGCAGGATCGCGGTCGAGAACATGCCCGGCGCCGCGTGGTAGAGCGGGCAGGCGACGAGGTGCACACCCCGCCCTGGCCGGACGTCCAGGCGTTCGAGGACGTTCGCGTGGATCGGGTGCAGCGCGGGCGGCCGCCCGGACAGGGCGCGCCGGACGCCTTTGGGGCGCCCCGTGGTCCCGGAGGTGTAGAGCATCGTCTGGCCCGCGGTCCGTAGCTCCGGTGTGGTGGTGGGCCGGTCCGCGCCCCAGGCCGCGTAGTCCGCCCAACCGGGTGTCTCTCCGCGCGAAAATCGGTGCAGGCCCGCCAGTTCCGCGGTGCACGTGGCGGCGATGTCCGCGTCCGCGACGGCGACCTTGGCGCCGCTGTTGGCCGCTATGTAGGCGATCTCGCCCGGTGAGGACCGGTGGTTGACCGGGGTGAAGTACATCCCCGCCTGCAGGGTCGCCAGCAGGAGCTCGTAATAGGTGAGTCCATTGTGGATGATCGCGACGACGCCGTCTCCTTCGCCGAGCCCGAGTGCGCGCAAGGCGTGGGTCAGCTGGTTCGCGCGCGCCGACAGCTCGCCGAAGGTGGTCTCCCGGCCGTCGACGTCGATCACCGCGACGCGGCCGGGATCGTGGGCGGCGATCTCGTAGAACGTGCTCATTCCGGGCACCGCAGGCTCTCCAGATGCCGCCGCAGCACCGTGCGCATCAGCTCCGGCGACGTCCGGCCCGTCGACAGCGCGAGCCCGTCCAGGAGCGCGGCCAGCCGCTCGGTCTCCACGGCCAGGTCGAGACCTTCGAGGAGGCCGCCCGCTTCGTGCGCGCCGTCGAGCACCCGCCGGACGAGGGCGCGTACTCCCTCATACACGCGGACGGCCTCCTCGGCGAGGTCCGGCCGGTTCTTCGCGGCGGCCGAAAACGCCAGCCAGACATCGGTTTCGGCGCGGGTCTGCTCGGTGAGCGGGAGAAGTTCGCCCAGCAGCGCTTCGGTGATCTCCTGCCGTCGTGAGCGCGGTATCGCGGGGTCGAGCAGGTCGGGGAGGTGCCCCAGCAGCCTCGCCTCGAGCCGGTCGCCGAGCGACCGCATGGCGAACACGATCAGCTCGTCGTGGCCGCGGAAGTAGTGCCGCACCGAACCGATCGCGAGACCGGCCTCCTCGGCCACGCTCCGGAGCGACGCCTGCGCGAGCCCATCGCGCTGGATCACCCGGAAGACGGCTTCGGCTATCTCCAGGCGCCGGGCATCGGGATCGACGATCTTGGGCATGTTGCCTTTATAGCACGACCTTGCTATTTTATTTGGCACAGTCGTGCTACAAAGGGGGAGTTCATGCGGACCTGGTTGCTGATCGCGCTGGTGGTCGCCGTGGTGATCGTGATCGTCGTGCGCAGGTTGCGCGGGGAGCCGCTGGTCGCCCGGGAGGTGTTCGGGGCGCCGATGGTGCTGCTCGCGATCGGGGTCTACGGCCTGACCAAACTGGAGAACTTCACCTTCACCGACGGCGCCTGGCTCGTGCTGGGGTCCGGCGTCGGATGCGGCCTCGGCGCGGTGCGCGCCGCCACCACGAAACTGTTCGAGCGCGACGGCGTGCTGTGGCTGCGTTACACCGGCTGGACGTTCGGCGTCTGGGTGCTGTCGCTCGTGGTGAACTTCGGGGTCGGCTTCCTGGCCACGATGGCCGGGGCGCATCCCGACGCGCGCCCGGTGACGTTGTCGATCGGCGTCAGCCTGCTGGGAGAGGCGTTGGTGCTCGGTAAGCGCGCGAAAACGACGGGGCTGCCGTACGCCCCGCCGTCCGAGTCGACGCTTTCCCGTCGCTAGGCCAGTTTCCCGACTTCGCCGACGAGGAGAGCGATGTCGTCTTCGGTGTTGAAGTAGTGCACCGACGACCGGACCAGCGGTGGCAAACCGCGGGCGACGAAGTCGAATTGGGCGGACGTGGCTTCCGTGACGCTGACGTTGATCCTCGCCGCCGCCAGGCGCCGCTTCACTTCCTGCGACGGGGTTTTCGCCACGCTGAACGTGACGATCCCGCACTGTCGCGTGCCCTGGTCGTGGACGCGGACGCCGGGGATCTCGCGCAGCGCGTCGCGCAGTTTCGCCGCGAGGGCGGCGACCCGGGCTTCGATGGCGGGCAGGCCCCATTCGAGGGCGTAGTCGATCGCCGCGCCGAGACCGTGCAGGGCGGCGTGATCGCGTTCCCAGACCTCGAACATCTTCGCCGTCGGATCGACTTCGTAGGTTTCGGGCGCGGTCCAGGCCGCCGAATGAAGATCGAGCATCGCGGGCTCGACGCGCTCGCGCAGCCGCGGGTGCGCGTAGAGGAACCCGGTGCCGCGTGGCCCGCGCAGGTACTTGCGGCCGGTGACGCTGAGGGCGTCGCAGTTCAGGCGCACGACGTCGAGGTCGATCTGGCCGGCGCTCTGGCACGCGTCCAGCAGGAACGGGATCCCGGCCTCGCGCGCGACCGCGCCGATCTCTTCGGCGGGGTTCACCAGGCCGCCCTGGGTCGGCACGTGGGAGACGGCGATGAGTTTGACGTCGCCGTCGACGCGGCGCTTGAGGTCCTCGACGTCCAGCTGCCCCGACTCGTCGTTCTCGACCACCTCGACGACGGCGCCGGTGCGCTTCGCGATCTGCAGGAACGAGATGACGTTGCTCGCGTACTCGGATTTCGCCGTCAGGATCCGGTCTCCCGCGGCGAACGGCAGCGCGTAGAAGATCGCCTGCCAGGCGCGGGTCGCGTTGTCGGTCAGGGCGATGTCTTCGGGATCCGCGCCGACGAGGCGCGCGGCCGAGGCGTAGACGCCGTTCATCCGCTCCGCTGTCGCCGCGGCCTGCTCGTATCCGCCGATCAGGGCTTCTTCCCGCAAGTAGCCGACGACGGTGTCGGTCACCCGGGCGGGCGGCAGCGACGATCCGGCGTTGTTGAGGTGGACCACCTCCGCGCAGCCTGGTGTCTCGGCGCGGGCGCGGTGCACATCGAAGTCCGTCATGCCTAACTGAATACAGTACGGCTGAAGTGCATGCAATACTGCACCGATGACGAGGAACCTGCTCCGGCGCGACCTCGCGGAGGAGATCACCGCCCGCGTGCTCGACGGCCGGATCGCCGCGGACAGCCGCATCAACGAGGTGCACCTCGCCCGCGAACTGGGCGTCAGCCGGACCCCGTTGCGCGAGGCGCTGATCGGGCTGGCCGACCGCGGGCTGCTCGTCTCCGCACCGAACCGGGGTTTCCTCGTGCCGCCGTTCGATCCGGACGAGGCCCGGCAGCTGTACCCGCTCGTCGCGGAGCTCGAATCGCTCGCGTTGCGCTGGAGTTCGCCGCAGGACCTCGCCGGGCTCACCGGCGGACTGGACCGGATCACCGCCGAGATGACCGCGGAACTCGCGCGGCAGGGCGATTTGTCTACTTTGGACGACCGCTGGCACGCGCTGCTCGTCTCGCGCTGCACGAATCCGCATCTGCTGCGCCTGCTGGAGCAGACGAAGCCGTTGCTGAAACGCTATGACGCGCGTTATTTCGGTGGCGTCGAACGGTCCAGGGAGAGTATCGACGAACACCACCGGATCGCCGAGGCGATCCGCGTCTCCGACCTCGCGACGGCGGTGGACCTGCTCGTGCGGAACTGGGTGAAAACGTTGGCATATCTGGAAGACATGGGGTGACACGATGTTCGTGACGGCACATCTGAGCGACAACCATCTCGACGGCGGGGAACGCGCCGACGAACGCACCGCGCGGGTCATGCGGTACCTGGAAGGCCTGGCGACACCGGTCGACGCGATCCTGGTGACCGGCGACATCGCCGACCACGGCACCCTGGAGGAGTACCGGCGCGCGGCCGAGCTCTTCAAAGCCGAGGTCCCGCTCTTCGTCTGCCCCGGCAACCACGACAAGCGCGGCCCGTTCCGCGAAGGGCTGCTCGGCCAGGCGCCGGACGACGCCCCCGTCAACGCGGCGCACACGGTCGGCGACGTCACGTTCGTCATGGCCGATTCGAGTATCCCCGGCAAACCGGACGGGCAATTCGACGACGAGACCATGGCGTGGCTGGACGGCGTCCTCGCCGACGGGGACGGCCCCGCTTTCATCGCCTTCCATCACCCGCCGGTCGCGCTCGGGCTGCCGTTGGTGGACGCGATGCGCCAGTACGGTGAGGAAAAGCTGGCCGAGGTGCTCTCGCGTCACCCGCGCGTGGTCGCCCTGCTCTGCGGGCACGTCCACGCCGCGGCGTCGACGACGTTCGCGGGAGTGCCGCTGCGGTCGGCGCCGTCGGTGGGGTCGAGCATCCTGTTCCCGTGGGAGCGGAACGGGCTGCGGTCGTGGGGTGAAGGCGGGCCGGTCGACTACGACCTGCCGCCGTCGCTGCTGTTCCACGTGCTGCACGACGACGGCAGGCTGACCACGCACCAGCGGGTCGTGCCGGTTTAACCCTCGAACACCGGCAGCGTGATCCGGGACGGCCGCGCGGGGTCGTGGAAGATCTCGAACCGCGCGGGTTTCCCGTCCACCGCGCTGTGCACCGGCTCGCCGGTGCCGTGGTTGCGGGCGAAGCGCGGGAACGCGCCGCCCGCGACCTGCACCCGCAGGCGGTGCCCGCGCCGGAACCGGTACGCCGTCGGGTCGAGTGAGATCTCGGCGGCGACCACACCGTCCACATCGGATTCCGGCGTGCCGGGCCGAAGACGGAGGATCCCGTCGGTGACGTTGCGGGAGACACCGTGACGGTCCACATCGCACAGCCGGACGAAGACGTCGCCGTGCCCGAGGTCGGTCCGGACGTGCACGAGCGCGGAGAT
Source organism: Amycolatopsis sp. NPDC000009 (assembly GCF_055563465.1). NCBI lineage: Bacteria > Bacillati > Actinomycetota > Actinomycetes > Pseudonocardiales > Pseudonocardiaceae > Amycolatopsis > Amycolatopsis sp. NPDC000009. The sequence goes on along the minus strand of NZ_JBVHDI010000003.1, from coordinate 17,084 downwards.
CTCGCCGATGACGTCGAGGTCGCGCCTCAGGACGTCACCGGTGAAGAGCAGCACGTCCGGCCGCTGTTCGACGACCTTGTTGTCCTGCTGTTTCTGCACGCCCGACAGCAGTGGGCCGCCGACGGTCGGCGTCGGATCGGCCGGGTCGAAGATGAACGTGCCCGGTTTCGCCTCGACGGGTTCCGCGGGGGAAAGCCCGCCAGGGCGAAGGAAGTACGGGGTGGGGTCGGACTCCGGCGGCCAGCTTTCGAAGTCCAGCCAGCGTCCGGAGCCCTGGAGGTACAGACGCACTGGCGACTGCCTCAGCGGCGCGCGATCACCGAGGAGGTGGGCGGAGAGGAAGCCGATCTGGTCGGTGATCAGGGTTTTCAGGCTCGCTGGCTCGCCGTGCGCCCACGGCCCGATGGTGATCCGCGGTGCGCGCCCGGCCGCGGCGAGCTCCTTGAAGTCACGCAACTGGGCGGAGATGAACAGGTCGTACCAGCCGGTCACCATGGAGACCGGGGTCGTCAGCGCGGCGACCTCGGCGCTGTGGTCCGACGGCGCCCAGAAGTCGTCGCCGGGTTCGGCGTGCGCGGAGACGTCCTGGAGGAACCGCACCTGTTCGCCGATGGCCGCGACGTCGGCGCCGGAGACCGGCAGATATGCCATGGCGCGGCGGGTCTTCTTCGTCTGCCAGGGATTCGGCAGGCCGGCGAACCGGCCTTCCTGTCGGCCGATCAGCGCCGACCACGAGACCATGTTGTCGACCGCGAGGATCCCGCCGGGATAGAACGTCGAGACGAATTCCGACGCGGTGACGCCGAGGCACAGCGCTTCGAGCGGCTCGTCGAGGTACGGGGCGACGGCCCACTGCGTGTGACCGAGATAGCTCGCGCCCGCCATCGCGACCCTGCCGTCACACCACGGCTGCTCGCGCAGCCAGGCGACGGTGGCGAGGCCGTCCTCCTTCTCCAGGTGGAACGGCCGGAACTCGCCGCCGGAACCGAAGGTCCCGCGTGTGCTCTGGACGACGGTCTGCAATCCGTGCCGCGCGAGTGTCTCGCCGAAGATCTTGCCCGTCACCCCCTTACGGCCGTACGGCGTGCGGATCAACACCACCGGACGTGGCTCGCCGGCCGGGACGGCGTAGCGATCCGCCAGCAGCCGGACGCCGTCGGGCATCGGCACGGGGATCGCCTTGGTCACCGAGGGGGCGGGTCCTTCGGCGGGCGGGAGGCCGAGGTACCGGTCGAGGAGTCGGTCGAGCACACTGGCCGCCTTTCGTGCGGAGGATCACCTTCCGCTTACGACCGTACTCGCGTGGCTCCGCACTCGCCTGAAATGAAAGCGTCCTTCACCGCGAAAGCCGCGATGAAGGACGCTTTCATGGCGCGGGGCGGACCGCCCGGTACCGCCCCGCAGGTCTCAGGAAAGCCGGGCGAGCGTCTCCGGCTTCAGCAGCTTCGCCAGCTCCTCGGCGGGCAAGAGCCCCTTCTCGACGACGAGCTCCGCCACCCCGCGTCCGGTCTCGAGCGCCTCCTTGGCGATCTCGGTCGCCGCCGCGTACCCGATCCTCGGGTTCAGCGCGGTCACCAGCCCGATCGAATTCTCGACGTAGCCCCGCATCACGTCCGCGTTCGCGGTGATCCCGGAGACACACCGCTCCGCCAGGACCAGGCACGCCGACCGCAGATGCGTGATGCTCTCGGAAAGCGAATGCAGGATCAGCGGTTCGAACGCGTTCAGCTGCAACTGCCCGGCCTCGGCCGCCATCGTGACCGCGACGTCGTTGCCGATGACCTCGAACGCGACCTGGTTGACCACCTCGGGGATGACCGGGTTGATCTTGCCGGGCATGATCGACGACCCCGCCTGCACCGGCGGCAGGTTGATCTCGTTGAGCCCCGCCCGCGGCCCGGACGAAAGCAGCCGCAGATCGTTGCAGCTCTTCGAGAGTTTCACCGCGATCCGCTTGAGCACACCGGAAAGGTGCACGAACGCGCCGCAGTCCTGCGTCGCCTCGACGAGGTCCGCGGCCGACACGACGGGCAGCCCGGTGATCTCGCGCAGCCGCGCGACGGCGGCTTCGGCGTACCCGGGCGCGGCGTTGAGGCCGGTGCCGATCGCGGTCGCGCCGAGGTTGATCTCGTGCAGCAGCGTCACCGCTTCGGTGAGCCGAAGCCGGTCTTCGCCGAGCATGACCGCGTAGGTGCCGAATTCCTGCCCCAGCGTCATCGGGACGGCGTCCTGCAGCTGTGTGCGGCCCATCTTCAGCAGATCGTGGAACTCGACGGCCTTGGCCGCGAAAGCCTGCTCCAGCACGACCATCGCTTCGGCCAGTTCGCGCACGGCGATGATCGTCGCGACGTTGACCGCGGTCGGGTACGCGTCGTTGGTCGACTGCCCGAGGTTCACGTGCTCGTTCGGGTGCACGCGGGCGTAGTCGCCCTTCTCGTGCCCGAGCAGTTCGAGCGCGCGGTTCGCGATCACCTCGTTGGCGTTCATGTTCGTCGAAGTGCCCGCACCGCCCTGGATGACGTCGACGACGAACTGGTCGTGCAGCGCGCCTTCGCGGATCTCACGGCACGCGCCGCGGATCGCGTCGGCGACGTCCGGCTCCAGCAACCCCAGCTCGGCGTTGGCGCTGGCCGCGGCCTCCTTGACCGAGGCGAGCGCCTCGATCAGATGCGGGTACGCGGAGATCGCGGTGCCGGTGATGGGGAAGTTCTCCCTGGCGCGCGCGGTGTGCACGCCCCAGTAGGCGTCGGCCGGGACTTCCTTGTCCCCCAGCAGATCGTGTTCCACGCGGTGCATCGAAGGCTCCTCAGGCGGCGAGATCGGGTTCGGCCAGCGCGCCCGTCACGCGCAGGCCGGGGGTGGGTTCCAGCACGTCAGGATCGACACCGCACAGCGCGAGCGTGGCGGCGAGCACCGGCCGCCGCGCGCGGTCGCCACCGTCGGCGATCTTGATCGCGATCGCCGTCCCGTCCGGGAACGCGGCGACCTGGACGGCTTCGAAACCGTCCTTGGCGATCAGGCCGGGCACCGCGCGCATGAGCGCGGTGACGTCGCGACGGGTACCGGCGACCAGTTCCGGATGCTTCCGGATCCCTTCGGCGACAAGGCCTTCCGGAGTTCCCGGCGCCGACGCGGCGATCTTGCCGACCGCGCGGGCGAGCCCGCGCAGCGAGACCGCGAACAGGGGAGCGCCACAGCCGTCGACGGCGACCTTCGGGATCCGCTGGTCGGTCAGGTCTTCGACGCAGTCCGCGATCGCGCGCTGCAGCGGATGACCGGCGTCCAGGTAGTCCTTTGTGGACCAGCCGTACAGGCGGCAGGTCGCGAGCATGGCGGCGTGCTTGCCGGAACAGTTGTGCGCCACTCGCGAAGCCGTCCGTCCCGAAGCGACCCACGCGTCACGCTCGACCGGGTCGAACGGCAGGTCCTCGGGCGTCAGGAGGTCTTCCGTGGTGAGGCCGGCGCCGTCGAGCGTCCTGCGCACCTCGGCGAGGTGGATCTCCTCACCGGAATGGCTGGCCGCGCCGACGGCGAACCCGGCGGGGCCCAGCTCGACGCCCAGCCGGGCCATCGCCGTGGCCTGCAAGGGTTTCGCCGCCGAACGCGGGTAGAAGGCCGCCTCGATGTCGCCCGCGGCGAACAGCACGCGGCCGTCGGGAGCGAGTACCACGGCCGAACCGTGGTGCACCCCCTCGACCATTCCGTCGCGGAGGAGGTGCACCAGCGGTTCGTGCGCGGGGACGCGGATCTCGGGGATCACAGCTTCGTCTTCTCGAAGACGTCCATGTTGATCCGCTTGCGAACCCCGAACCAGCCCGTCACCAGCGCGAGTCCGATGACCGGCAGGCAGTACAGGGTGATCCTGCCGACCTCGTCGAAGCCCATCAGCACCACGACGGCGACGAGGAAGATCAGCGTCGCGATCTCGGTGTAGGGGGAGAAGGGCAGCCGGTACGACGGACGCTCGACCTCGCCGAGCTTGGCCTTGCGCACGAAGAGCAGATGCGAAAGCACGATGATCGCCCAGGTGCCGAGGATGCCGATGGCGGCGAAGTTCAGCACGATCTCGAAGGCCTGGCTCGGCACGACGGCGTTCAGGCCGACGCCGACCACGCAGACCGCGGAGGTGAGCAGGATCCCGCCGTAGGGCACGTGGTTCTTGTTCATCACGCCGGTGAACTTCGGCGCGGATCCGGCCAGCGACATCGACCGCAGGATGCGGCCGGTGGAGTAGAGACCCGAGTTGAGGCTGGACAGGGCCGCCGTCAGCACCACCAGGTTCATGACGTTGCCCGCCTGCGGCACCCCGATATGCGAGAGCACGGTGACGAACGGGCTTTCCTGCTTCGAGTAGGCGTCCCACGGCATCAGCATCGCCAGCAGGATCACCGAGCCGACGTAGAAGATCCCGATCCGCCACATGATCGAGTTGATCGCCTTGGGCATGATCTTGCGCGGGTTCTCCGTCTCGCCCGCGGCGACGCCGACCAGTTCGACCGAGGCGTAGGCGAACACGACACCCTGGACGATCAGCACCATCGGCAGCACCCCGGCCGGGAAGATCCCGCCGTGGTCGGAGATCAGCGAGAAGCCCGGCGTGGTGCCGTCGATCGGCTGCTGCGTGACCAGCAGGAAGATCCCGATCCCCATGAAGGCCACCAGCGCGGCGACCTTGATGATGGCGAACCAGAACTCCATCTCGCCGAACAGTTTCACCGAAACCATGTTCAGCGCCAGCACCACCGCGAGCGCGATCAGCGCCAGCACCCATTGCGGGATCGGGGTGAAGAACGACCAGAAATGCGCGTACAGCGCGATCGCGGTGATATCCGCGATACCGGTCGTCGACCAGTTCAGGAAGTGCATCCAGCCCGCGACGAAAGCGCCCTTCTCACCCATGAATTCCCGGGCGTAGGAGACGAAGGCGCCGGAGGAGGGGCGGTACAGGATGAGTTCGCCGAGCGAGCGCACCACGAAGAACGCGAAGAGACCGCAGACCGCGTACACGATCGCAAGGGCCGGGCCCGCCTGCGCGAGCCTGCCGCCCGCGCCGAGGAACAGGCCGGTCCCGATGGCGCCGCCGATCGCGATCATGTTGACGTGGCGGGGTTTCAGCGCCTTGTCGTAGCCGGCGTCACCGGCGTCGGCCGGCACCGGCGCGGCTTTGCCGTCCGCGCTGAGGGTCTGTTCGGTCACGGTGTCAGTCGTCCTTGTTCTGGTGCGTCGTGAGGCTCGGCCGCACGATGGTGGTCAGCGCGTCCTCGACGTGCTCGAGATGGGAGGTCATCGCCGCGATGGCGTCCGCTTCGGAACCGGAGGCGATGGCGGTGACGATCTCACGGTGCTCGGTGTTCGAGCGGGTCCGACGGTCCCCCAATTGGTTGAGAAAGGACGACTGGCGGGCCAGCGCGTCCCGGATCTCTTCGATGACCTTGCCGAACACCGGATTGCCCGAGGCCTGGGCGATGGTGATGTGGAAGAGGGAGTCCAGCGCCACCCACGCGGTGTTGTCGGTTTCGACGTCCATCCGCTCGACGAGGTGACCGAGGAGGTCCAGGTCGTCGGTGCTGCGGCGCAAGGCCGCGTAACCGGCGACGGGGATCTCGACATGCCGCCGCACCTCGAACAGGTCGCGGGCCGAGTAGGTCCCGAAGGTGGGGTTCTCGACCGGACCGGTGGCGGTCACGAAGGTCCCTTTGCCCGTTTTGGACACGGTGAGCCCGAGTGCCTGCAGTCCCCGCAACGCTTCGCGGACGACCGATCGGCTGACCTCGAACTCCTTGCCGAGCGCGGATTCCGACGGCAGTTTCCCGCCGACGGGGTACTCGCCGCGCTCGATGGCACCGCGGAGGTGGGCCAGAACGGCCTCCATCGCGCTGACGCGTCGTGGACCACCGTGTCCGGCTGTCTGGCTGTCAGACAGGTTCATGGGACGAGATCGTGCGGTCGGCCCGATGCCTTTGTCAAGAGATCAGCCGAGCGCTTCGATCCGGTCTGCGAGCCCCGTGTCGATGGGGTATCCGCACGAGAATGGGAACCCGGGCTGGGCACTTTCGCGGACGCGGAGTTCCGTGGTGGCACCGGATTCCCGCGCGGAGGTGGCCAGCGTCACAACCTCCTCGGCTTCCGGTCCGTGAAGGCCTGGAGGTCTGAAGCCGGTGTCGCGAAAGCCACTTTCGCAACCTTCAACGTTGCGAAAGTGGCTTTCGCAACCCGGCCAAGCCCAGCACCCAGCACCCGAATCGCCACTCACGACCACCGTGAGCGTCACACCCGCTTGAGCGCGATCACCGGGAACGGCCGCGTGGTCTTCGACTGATGCTCCGCCAACCGCGGGAACGCCTTCGCCTGCTTCGCGAACAGACGGTCCCGAGCCGCTCCGGTGACCTCGATCGCGTGGGCGGCAAAGGCCTCTCCGTCCGCTTCGACGTCGACGGACGGCTCCGCGACCAGGTTGCGGTACCAGTCCGGATGCCCGGGCGCGCCCCCGTTGGCGGCGAAGACGATGTAGCGGTCGTCGTCGGCCAGGAACAGCATCGGCGTCACGTGCCGTCGCCCGGTGCGGGCGCCGGTGGTGGTGAGCAGCAAGGTCGGGAGACCGTCGCCGTGGCGGCCGTTCGCGCGGAACTCCGCGATCACGCGCTCGTTCATGGCCTGCAGGTCGATCATCAACTCTCCGGGCGTTCGGTTGATCTTGGCGGCTGGTCAGTCTGCACATCCATGCCCAGGTCGGCAAGCATTTTCCGATCGTCGCTGCTCATGACGCCGAAACTGTCGGTGCCGATGGCGATACTGCTCCCGTGTCCCCCGTCAGCCGCGGCCGCAAGCCCGCCAAACGACCGAAGCACCAGCGCTCCCACCGGACGCGTCCGCCCTTGGACGTGACCAGGGTGGAGCGCTGGCCGAAGCTGCTCCACGGACCGATCGGGCTTTCGGGCTGCGTCGTCCAAGGCCAGGTCGATCAGGATCTGGTGGTCCTGGCCGCGACGCTGACCGCCGGCAAACGCTCGGTGGGCGTCGAGGTGGTGGTGAACGGTCGCGAGGTCGACGTGATCGAGCTCCACCCTGTCCCCGAGGACGCACTGGCGGTTCTTCGCAACGGCGGCTTCGAGGTGGTCGAGGCACCGCTGACCCCCGACGAGTTCCGGAGCCAGGTCGAAACGGCCTTGATCGCCAGTGCGGACAGCGCCGCCTGGATCCGGGAGCGGATCCCCGATCTCTTGAAGTTGGGGAGAGATCCGAGGCCCGACCTGCCCGAGCGCGCGGCCCAGCTACGCCGGTGGCTCGGTCTTCCCGACTACGAGCCGCTGCCGCGCATACCGTCGGCCGAACCACTGCCCCTCGTCCTGCCCCCGGCCGCGCCGGTCACCGGACTCCGGCTGGCGGTCGCCCTGGCCGAGCCGGACGACGCGATCTGGCGACGGCTCGAAGTCCGCTCCGACGTCACCCTCGCCGGACTGCACCGGATCCTCGCGGCCGCGTTCGACCGTGACGAACGGGAGTATCACCGGTTCGAGACCGCGTACGGCGGCTTCAGCGTCGACGCGCAGAGCGGTGAGGGCGACCGCTTCGACGACGAAGTGACACTCGGCCAGGTCGTCAGCTCGCCAGGCCATCGGCTCCTCTACGAGGCGGAGCGCTGGAGGCATTGGATTCGCGTCGAGCAGCTGGTCGGCCTCCCCGAAGCACCGAGCTGCCTCGACGGCGAACGCGCCGCGCCGCCGCCGGAATGTGAAGACGAGCGGAGCTACGAGATGTTGCTGGAGGCACGGCGTGATCCGTACGACGAAGAGAACGAGGAGCTGCTCGAAGAGCTCGGCGGCTTCGGGTTCGATCCGGAGTGGTTCGACAGGGAGGTGGTCAACGAGCGGCTGGCCCGGCTGAGCTGACCGGTGGCGGTCCCCGGATGTGCCGTGCGGCACAGCTGCGGGAGACTGTGCGCATGAGTCCGGCAAGCCGTGGGCGTAAATCGAACAAGAGCGGGAAAACGGCCAAGAACGGTCAGTCCGCGCTGTTCGCGGTGGAGAGCGAGCCTGAGGAGTGTGCTTGCCCGTCGTGTGTCGGCGAGGACGCCGGCCCCGCCGCTATGGCAGCCGATCTGGTCGCTCGCGGCGAAGCCCTGTCGAGCGAGAAGGATCCGCTCGACGCGGAGCTCACCGGAGCTCTGTTCGTCTCAGCGGTCGCGGTGGCGACGGAAGGCTCCGGGAACTTCTTGCTCGACGAGCTGGTCCCGGGACTCGAAGAGACCGGCGCCCCTGGAGCGTTGGCGATGCTGCGCGCGATCGCGTCGGTCGCCGGTGAAGACACCGAGGCGATCACCGAGGCAGGCGACAGGCTCGCCGCGGCCGGGGTTGCCGAGCCGGGTTGGGCCGCCGCGTTGCTTGAGCCAGTCCAGGTGGCGGGCCTCCGGTCGTTCACCGAACCGGATGACGTCGCCGAGTTCCTGGTCTGCACCTGCCACCGCGCAGGAAGGTCGTACGCGTTCATGGTGACCGTCGACAACCTCGATTGTGGCGCCGCCGCGATGATTCACCTGCTCGAGGTCGACCGTCTGCCCGAGGCAAAGGAGATGATCCTCAAAGGAGGCTTTCTCCAAGGGATCGTCTACTCCGAGCAGGAGCTCGATCCGGCGGAATTCCGCTGGCGGGCCGAGAAGGCACTGGACGCGCGGGCGGTGCACGACGAGGACCTGACGCCGGAACAGCTCGCCGCGAACGAGCCCGACGACGAAGAGTCGCTTCCCTACCACCTCCTGGCGACCCTGCTCCGTACCCGGCTCGCGGCCTTGCCGGTGTCCGACAAGCCCAAGCCGTCGCACGAGGACGAGTACGACTTCGACGGCTCCGAAGATTTCGTCATGTTCACCGCGCCGGACCTGCCCGCGAAACGCGGTATGGCCGATGGCCCGGCACCCATCTATCAGCTCAAGGTGGGGCTACGCGGCGCGAAGCCTCCGATCTGGCGGCGGCTCGAAGTGCCCGCGGACTTCAGTCTCGCGGAAGTGCACGACGTGATCCAGGTCGCTTTCGGATGGGACAACAGCCACCTGCACGTGTTCTCGACCGACTACGGCGACTACGGGATCGAGGACGTCGACAGCGATGATCTCCCGGATTCCGAGGTCACCCTGGAACAGGTGCTGACCGGCGTCGGAGGCAAGCTCCCGTACACGTACGACTTCGGCGATAGTTGGGACCACGAGATCCTCGTCGAGAAGGTGCTCGACAGGGAGCCAGGTACGTCCTACCCGCGCTGCACGGGGGGACGCCGCGCCGCGCCGCCCGAGGACTGCGGCGGAATCCACGGCTATGCCGACCTGATCGAGATCCTGGCCGACCCGGCGCATCCGGACCACGAAGACCGGCTGGACTGGCTCGGTCTCGACGACAGCTCGGCGTTCGACCCGGCGGCGTTCGACGTCAAAGCGGTGACCGATGCGCTCCACCACCTCGGCTGAGAGCGCCCTATCAAAAGACGCCGGAGACACACCCCCTGGTAGGGGCGGCGGGCGATTCCTGCCGGGGTTAGGGTGGGGTGCCTCGGGCGCTTCGCGTCCCGTCTGCCTAGGGGAGGTTTTCGCTGGTGTCGAACGATTCCTTCGTCCACCTGCATGTGCACACCGAGTACTCGATGCTCGACGGTGCGGCGAAGATCGCCCCCTTGTTCAAGGAGGCGGCGCGCCTGGGCATGCCCGCGGTCGGGATGACCGACCACGGCAACATGTACGGCGCGGACGAGTTCTACCAGCAGGCGGTCAAACACGAGCTCAAGCCGATCATCGGCATCGAGGCCTACGTCGCGCCGGAGAGCCGGTTCCACAAGAAGCCGGTCTTCTGGGGCCAGTCGAACCAGCGCGGCGCCGACGAGTTCGGTGAGGGCGGTGACGTCTCCGGTGGTGGTGCCTACACCCACATGACGATGCTCGCCGAGAACTCCACCGGCCTGCGCAACCTGTTCAAGCTCTCGTCGCTCGCGAGCATGCAGGGCTACTACCGCAAGCCCCGGATGGACCGCGAACTGATCGCGGAGAACCACCACGGCATCATCGCGACCACCGGCTGCCCCTCGGGCGAGGTGCAGACGCGGCTGCGGCTGGGGCAGCGCACCGAGGCGATCCAGGCCGCGTCGGACTACAAGGACATCTTCGGCGCCGACAACTTCTTCCTCGAGCTGATGGACCACGGGCTGCCGATCGAGCGCTCGGTCCGCGAAGGCCTGCTCGAGATCGGCAAGCTGCTCGACCTCAAGCCGCTCGCCACCAACGACTCGCACTACGTCACCAAGGACCAGGCCGACACCCACTCCGCGCTGCTGTGCGTGCAGGCGGGCAAGACGCTGAACGACCCGAACCGGTTCAAGTTCGACGGCGACGGCTACTACCTGAAGTCGGCCGCCGACATGCGCGAGTACTGGGACAAGGAGGTCCCCGGCGCCGCCGACTCGACGCTGCTGATCGCCGAGCGCGTCGAGTCCTACAAGGACGTGTACACGCACAAGGACCGGCTGCCGTTCTTCGAGGTCCCCGAGGGCTACGACCAGGGCACCTGGCTGCGGGAAGAGGTCGCGCGCGGTCTCAAGTGGCGGTACCCGGACGGCGTCCCGGACCCGTACTACAACGAGCGCATCGAGATCGAGCTCGACGTCATCATCGGGAAGGGCTTCCCCGCCTACTTCCTCATCGTCGCCGACCTCATCAACTACGCCCGTAAGGTCGGTATCCGCGTCGGCCCCGGCCGTGGTTCCGCCGCCGGCTCGCTGGTCGCGTACGTCCTCGGTATCACCAACCTGGACCCGATCCCGCAGAAGCTGCTGTTCGAGCGGTTCCTGAACCCCGAGCGCGTCTCGATGCCCGATATCGACATCGACTTCGACGACCGCCGTCGCGGCGAGATGATCCGCTACGCCACCGACAAGTACGGCGTCGACAAGGTCGCGCAGGTCATCACCTTCGGCACCATTAAGACGAAGGCGGCCATCAAGGACTCCGCCCGCGTCCACTTCGGCCAGCCGGGGTATGCGATCGCGGACCGGATTTCGAAGGCCCTCCCGCCGCCGATCATGGCGAAGGACATCCCACTTTCGGGCATCGTCGACTCGAAGCACGAGCGCTACGGCGAAGCGGCCGAAGTCCGCGCCCTCGTCGAGACCGACGAGGAGTGCAAGACGATCTTCGAGACCGCGCGTGGTCTCGAAGGCCTGATCCGCAACGCCGGCGTCCACGCCTGCGCGGTCATCATGTCCTGCGACCCGCTGACCGACGCCATCCCGCTGTGGCAGCGCGACGACGGTTCGATCATCACGGGCTGGGACTACCCGTCGTGCGAGGCCATCGGCCTGCTGAAGATGGACTTCCTCGGCCTCCGGAACCTCACCGTCATCGGCGACGCGATCGACAACATCAAGACCAACCGCGGGATCGACATCGACCTCGACACCCTCGGCGTCGACGACAAGGCGACCTACGAACTGCTGTCCCGCGGCGACACGCTCGGCGTGTTCCAGCTGGACGGCGGGCCGATGCGTGACCTGCTGCGCCGCATGCAGCCGACCCAGTTCGACGACATCGTGGCGGTGGGCGCGCTGTACCGCCCCGGCCCGATGGGCATGAACGCGCACAACGACTACGCCGACCGCAAGAACGGGCGGCAGAAGGTCAAGCCGATCCACCCCGAGCTCGACGAGCCCCTGAAGGAGATCCTGGCCGACACCTACGGCCTGATCGTCTATCAGGAGCAGATCATGCACATCGGCCAGAAGGTGGCCGGGTACTCGATGGGCCGCGCGGACGTGCTCCGCCGCGCGATGGGTAAGAAGAAGCAGGAAGTCCTCGAGAAGGAGTTCGAGGGCTTCGAGGCCGGGATGAAGTCGAGCGATCTGCTCCCCGGCGGCTTCTCGTCCGAGTCGATCAAGGCGCTGTGGGACACGATCCTCCCGTTCGCCGGCTACGCGTTCAACAAGAGCCACGCGGCCGCGTACGGCCTGATCTCGTACTGGACCGCGTACCTCAAGGCGAACTTCACGCCGGAGTACATGGCCGCGCTGCTCACCTCGGTCGGTGACAACAAGGACAAGTCCGCGGTCTACCTCTCGGAATGCCGCCGCCTCGGGATCAAGGTGCTCCCGCCGGACGTCAACGAGTCGGCGCTGAGGTTCGCGGCCGTCGGGGAGGACATCCGCTTCGGCATGGGTGCCGTCCGCAACGTCGGCGCGAACGTCGTCGAGTCGATCATCAAGACCCGCGAGGAGAAGGGGAAGTACTCCTCCTTCACCGATTTCCTCGACAAGTCCGAGCTGGTGGCCTGCAACAAGCGGGTCATCGAATCGCTGATCAAGGCGGGCGGGTTCGACTCGCTCGGCAACACGCGGCTCTCGATGATCCAGGTGCACGAGGACGCGGTCGAGGCCGTAGTCCCGCTCAAACGCCAGGAGGCGATGGGTCAGTTCGACCTCTTCGGCTTCGGCGGGGAAGACGACGCCGAAGCCGCGGTGTCCTCTTCGCCGCTCGCGCATCTGAAGTTCGGGGAAGAGGAGTACCCGCGCAAGCAACTCCTGGCCTACGAACGGGAGATGCTCGGCCTCTACGTCTCGGCACATCCGCTGGACGGCGCCGAACGCATCCTGCGCAAACACGCGCCGCGGCCGATCGCCGCGATCCTCGCCGACCCGCCGAAGGAAGGCGAGCTGGTCGTCTCCGGGCTGATCACGTCGCTGGAACGCCGGGTCAACAAGAAGGGCGAGCCCTGGGCGATCTGCACCATCGAGGACATGGACGCCTCGCTCGAGGTGCTGTACTTCCCGAAGTCCTACGCCATGTTCTCCGCCGACCTCATCGAGGACAACGCGGTGCTGGTGAAGGGCCGGGTGAACTGGCGCGAGGACAAGATGTCCATCTTCGGCGGCGGGCTCGTGCCGCTCGACCTGTCCGAGGTCGGCAACGGCGACGACGATCTGCCGCTGGTCCTGCTGGCCGCGGCGGAGAAGATCGACCAGTCGGTGGTCAGCGAACTGAAGCAGACCCTGCTGGCGCACAAGGGCGAGACCCCGGTGCACCTCAAGCTGGTCGGCAAGAACCAGACGGTCTTCGCGCTCTACGACTATCCGGTCAAGGTGACGTCGATGCTGATCGGTGAGCTCAAGGGCATCCCCGGGATCGCCGCCAGCACCTGATGAACACCTCCGAACCCGACCCCCGGCGCTGGAAGGCGCTCGCCGTCTCCCTCGCCGCCGGGTTCATGGGCCTGCTCGACGTCAGCATCGTCAACACGGCGCTGCCCTCGATCCAGCGGGACCTCGGCGCGTCGAGCGGTGGGATCCAGTGGGTGGTTTCGGGCTACGCGCTGGCTTTCGGGCTGGTGCTGGTGACCGGCGGCAGGCTCGGTGACGCGCTCGGCCGCCGCCGCATGTTCCTGTTCGCGCTCGCCGCGTTCGTACTGACCAGCGCGTTCGCCGGCGCGGCGCCGGACGAGACGACGCTGATCATCGCGCGGCTCCTGCAGGGCTTCGCGTCGGGAATGATGACGCCGCAGAACAGCGGGATGATCCAGGACCTGTTCCGCGGCGCGGAACGAGGCCGTGCGTTCGGCATGTTCGGTGCCACCGTCGGGATCTCGACCGCCGTCGGGCCGGTGCTCGGCGGCGTGATCCTCGCCGTCTTCGGGGATCCGGAAGGCTGGCGCTGGGTCTTCTACGTGAACGTGCCCATCGGGATCCTGGCGTTCGCGCTGGCGCTGAGATGGCTGCCGAAGGCGGAGGCTCCGGCGAGAAGCCTGCGGGGCGAGATCGACTTCGTCGGCATCATGCTGCTGGGGGTCGCCGTCCTCGGGGTCCTGCTCCCGTTGATCGAATCCGAACAGGGCGGGCTCAGCAGCCTGTGGTGGCTGTTCCTCGTCGCGGTGGTCTTCGGTTTCGCCTTCGTACGCTGGGAACGCTCGATGGTGCGGCGCGGCCGCCCACCGCTGCTGGACACCCGGCTGTTCACCGGAACCCCGGGCTACGCGACGGGCGCGGCCGTCGGCGCGCTGTACTTCAGCGGGTTCACCGGGATGTGGCTGGTCTTCGCCATCTTCTTCCAGCAGGGCCTCGGCTACACACCACTGCAATCCGGGCTCGCCGTCACCTCCTTCGCCCTCGGCTCGGCCGTGTCGGCGGCGATCGCGGGACGGCTGGTGCCGAAGTGGGGTCGCAAGCTCACCGTCACCGGGCTGGTCATGGTGATCGCCGGGATGATCACGGTCGCCGTCCTCGCCGGTCAGGACCCAGGTGCCGCGGCGGGCTGGTGGTTCGCGCTGCCGTTGCTGGTGGCCGGGGTCGGTGGCGGCATGGTGATCTCGCCCAACACCACGTTGACGCTGGAATGCGTCCCGACGTCGATGGCCGGTGTGGCGGGGGGAGCGTTGCAGACCGGGCAACGGATCGGCACCGCGATCGGCACCGTCGTCCTGGCCTCGGTCTTCCACGCGGTACTAGGTGCGAACGGCGGCTATCCGTCGGCGCTGACCGCCGCGATGCTGTGCGCCGCCGTGTTGACGAGCACGGCGCTTTTACTCGCCGTGATCGAACTCCGTGCACGCCGGAAGCGGCGAGTGCTCACTGAGCGGGAGGAAGCCGAGCGGGCTGCCGCCGACAGTCAACGCACCTGAGTCTTCCGCGCGGGCGATGACTACTTTCGGCAAGACCGAATGCTCCATCCGAGTGACTGAGGTCGTCATCCTCTGGTGCTACTCAGAGCAACCGGGTACACCTAACGGAGCCTTCACCGCTGTGACTTGGCTACCGACAGTGGTATTTCTGTCGATCGATCGGGGATGGATCGATCGGCGGGAGCGATCGTGGTGAGTCCGGAGTTCTCTGGAATGGACACCCGCGGTCACGAGCCGGTGGACAGTCGTCGGCGTCCGCGGGGGACCGTTCGGCGGCGGCCGGCTCGACACCGCTGGCGAGCCGAGTACCGGTGAGGCATTCGCGCGGGTGGGTTCGCGCGGGGTCGCCTGGGGAGGTGCACCCGGCCCGGACCCACCCGCCGCGCGTTTCTCCGAGTGTGTGAACCGCCTTCGGCTGCGAAGATCTCCGCAGATCGACAAGGCGAGGAGCACTGATGGCGGAGAGTTCTGGGCGGCGGAATCGGCTGAGGGTCTGGTACCGGCCGATGACGATGCGCGATTCCGGCGAAGGCCACCGGGTCGCGACCCCGTTGGAGCTGTTGTTCGACCTGTGTTTCGTGGTCGCCGTCGCGCAGGCCGCCGCCGGCCTGCACCACGCGATCGCCGAGAACCACATCGGGCACGGAGTGCTCAGCTTCGGGATGGTGTTCTTCGCGATCTGGTGGGGCTGGCTGAACTTCAGCTGGTTCGCGTCGTCGTTCGACACCGACGACGTCCCGTACCGGCTGGTGACGCTGGTGCAGATCGCGGGCGGGCTGACCGTCGCCGCCGGTGTCTCGTCGGCGTTCGAAGGCGACTTCGCGATCGTGGTCGCCGGCTACGTCCTGATGCGGCTCGCGATGGTCGTGCAGTGGCTGCGCGCCGCGCGGACCGATCCGCACTGCCGCCCGGCCGCGTTGCGCTACGCCGCCGGC
The DNA here is from genome assembly GCF_055563465.1 of Amycolatopsis sp. NPDC000009. Taxonomy (NCBI): domain Bacteria; kingdom Bacillati; phylum Actinomycetota; class Actinomycetes; order Pseudonocardiales; family Pseudonocardiaceae; genus Amycolatopsis; species Amycolatopsis sp. NPDC000009. The sequence goes on along the minus strand of NZ_JBVHDI010000003.1, from coordinate 1,510 downwards.
ATCACGATCGTCCAGATCCTGTGGGTCGTCCGCCTCGGTCTGCCGGAGTCGCTGGCGCTGCCTTCGTTCTTCCTGCTCCTGATCGCGGAACTCGCGGTCCCGGTGATCGCCGAACGCAAGCGCTGGACGGGCTGGCACCCGCACCACATCGCCGAACGCTACGGCCTGTTCACGATCATCGTGCTGGGTGAATCCATCCTCGGCGCGACCACCGCGGTCAAGGAAGGGCTGGACGAGGGCAAGCACACCGCCAGCCTGATCTCACTCGCCGCGGCGGGGCTCGTGCTGGTCTTTTCGTTGTGGTGGCTGTACTTCGACCAGCCGGGTCACGCCCGGCTCGAGAAGGCGAAGAGCCTGGTCACCGTCGCGAGCTGGGGCTACGGGCACTACCTGATCTTCGCCTCGGCGGCCGCGCTCGGTGCCGGTCTCGAAGTCGCGGTCGACTACGACACCCACACCGGCCACGTCGCGTCCCTGCCCGCCGCCATGGCGACGACCGTGCCCGTCGCGATCTATCTGCTCAGCGTCTGGCTGATGCACATCGGTCCCACCAACGAATGCCGTCCGATCGCGATCGGTTTCCCGGTGACCGCGGTGCTCGTGCTCGCCGCGTCGTTCACGCCGGCGCCCATCCACATCACCGCGGGGCTCGCCGCCGCCCTCGTCGTCCTGACGGTCGTCGCCACCCATGGCGAGCCGGTTCCGGGGGAGGGCCCGATCGATGCAGGTCAGAGCCCCGGCGCGAAAAAAGGGACCCCCCTGTAAACGCCGGTTTCGGGCCGTGTAATGTTCTCTTCGTCGCCAGGGAAACCGAGCGGCCGCCGGGAACACGAACCAAGCTCCCACCGGATGGTGGTAGAGTGGGTGGTCCCGAACCGGAGAGGTAACTCTACCCCCGCTGAAACGGCAGTTTCGAGCAGGTGCTAGGGTGTGCTCCGGACAAAAGCCAAGAAATAACTGCTTCGGATAAGGCCGTGTAGTGCGGTGCGATCTGGGGTGTGTTGCTTGAGAACTCAACAGTGTGCTAGTGAACTAAGCCAGTAGAGCTTATGTATTTGAACCTCGTTTGAGGTTCCTTTGAGAGCATTAAATTGCCTCGATTGAATTCGACATTGTTGGAGAGTTTGATCCTGGCTCAGGACGAACGCTGGCGGCGTGCTTAACACATGCAAGTCGAACGATGAAGCCTTTCGGGGTGGATTAGTGGCGAACGGGTGAGTAACACGTGGGCAATCTGCCCTGTACTTTGGGATAAGCCTGGGAAACTGGGTCTAATACCGGATATCACCTTCCCTCGCATGGGGGTTGGTTGAAAGTTCTGGCGGTACAGGATGAGCCCGCGGCCTATCAGCTTGTTGGTGGGGTAATGGCCTACCAAGGCGACGACGGGTAGCCGGCCTGAGAGGGTGACCGGTCACACTGGGACTGAGACACGGCCCAGACTCCTACGGGAGGCAGCAGTGGGGAATATTGCACAATGGGCGCAAGCCTGATGCAGCGACGCCGCGTG
>NZ_JBVHDI010000002.1:739921-791790 GCF_055563465.1 Amycolatopsis sp. NPDC000009 | reverse complement strand
AGACCGGGCCTCTGCTGGGAATGATCGTGATGTGGTGTCAAGATCACTAGCAGAGGCCCGACCCATACCCACAACCGGCATCAAAGACAGGCTCTTAGCGGCGCGGGCCCTTCTTGCCCTTCTTCTGGGAGGCGCGCTGCGCGGCGCGACGCTCCCGGCGGGTTCCGCTCTGGTCACCACCGGCGCTGCCGGCACTGTCCGAATGCGACTCGACGCCGCCGTCCTCGGACGGGCCCGACATGGTCAGCCCGGACTGCGAACCACCGCCGAGTCCCTTGCCCCGCAAGGCGGACGGCACGGACTGGGTGTCGGTCGCCGGGCCCTGCGGAGGCGTCGGACGGGCGTGCCTGCCATCGCCGCCCGCGGCCTGGCCGTTCCCGGAACCGACACCGGCCGGCAGCGCGGACGCCGACTCCGGCGCCGGCGTGGTGGGCTCGGCCTGCTCGACCTGGAGGTTGAACAGGAAGCCGACGGCCTCCTCCTTCAGCGACTCCAGCATCGCGCGGAACATGTCGTAGCCTTCGCGCTGGTACTCGATGACCGGGTCGCGCTGCGCCAGGGCCCGCATGCCGATGCCCTCCTTGAGATAGTCCATCTCGTAGAGGTGCTCACGCCACTTGCGGTCGAGGACGGTGAGCATCACCTGGCGCTCCAGGCTCCGCATCGCGCCTTCGCCGACCTTCGCGTCGATCTCGGCCTCGCGCTCGTCGTACGCACGGTGGGCGTCTTCGAGCAGCGCCTCACGCAGCTTGTCGGCGTCGAGGTCGTCGTCCTCGTTGAGCTCTTCCCAGGTGACCTTGACCGGGTACAGCTGCTTCAGCGCCGTCCACAGCTTCTCGTGGTCCCAGTCCTCGGCGTAGCCCGTGGCGGTCTCTTCGGTGACGTACGCGTTGATGACGTCGACCAGCATGTGCTCGATCTGCTCGCGCAGATCCTCGCCCTCGAGGACGCGCAGGCGCTCGGCGTAGATCACCTTGCGCTGCTCGTTCATGACCTCGTCGTACTTGAGGACGTTCTTGCGGATCTCCATGTTCTGCTGCTCGACCTGCGTCTGAGCGCTCTTGATCGCCTTGGAGACCATCTTGTGCTCGATCGGCACGTCGTCCGGCAGCCGCATGGTGGTCATGACCCGCTCGACCATCGTGGCGTTGAAGCGGCGCATGAGCTCGTCACCGAGCGACAGGTAGAACCGGGACTCGCCAGGGTCGCCCTGACGGCCGGAACGACCGCGGAGCTGGTTGTCGATCCGGCGCGACTCGTGCCGCTCCGTGCCGAGCACGTACAGCCCGCCCGCCTCGCGGACCTCCTCGGCCTCGGCCTTGGTCTCCGCCTGGATCTCCTCGAGCACCTTCGGCCAGGCGGCCTCGTACTCCTCGGAGTGCTCCACCGGGTCGAGGCCACGCTCGCGCAGCACCTCGTCGGCGATGAGATCCGGGTTGCCGCCGAGCACGATGTCGGTACCGCGGCCCGCCATGTTGGTGGCGACCGTGACCGCGCCCTTTCGCCCGGCGCGGGCGACGATCAGGGCCTCCCGGTCGTGGTGCTTGGCGTTGAGGACCTCGTGCGGGACACCCAGCTTGAGCAGCAGTTTCGACAGGTGCTCGGACTTCTCGACACTCGTGGTGCCGACCAGCACCGGCTGGCCCTTCTCGTGCCGCTCGGCGATGTCCTCGGCGACGGCCTCGAACTTGGCCTGCTCGGTCTTGTAGATCAGGTCGGCCTGGTCGGCGCGGACCATCGGCTTGTTGGTCGGGATCGGCACCACACCCAGCTTGTAGGTCTGGTGGAACTCGGCCGCCTCGGTCTCGGCGGTACCGGTCATCCCCGCCAGCTTGTCGTAGAGCCGGAAGTAGTTCTGCAGCGTGATCGTGGCGAGCGTCTGGTTCTCGGCCTTGATCTCGACGCCTTCCTTGGCCTCGATCGCCTGGTGCATGCCCTCGTTGTAGCGGCGGCCGTGCAGGATGCGGCCGGTGAACTCGTCGACGATGAGGACTTCGCCGTCACGGACGATGTAGTCCTTGTCGCGCTTGTAGAGCTCCTTGACCTTCAGCGCGTTGTTCAGGTAGCCGACGAGCGGCGTGTTCGCGGCCTCGTAGAGGTTGTCGATGCCGAGCTGGTCCTCGACGAACGCGACACCCTTCTCGGTGACACCGACGGTGCGCTTGCGGATGTCCACCTCGTAGTGGACGTCCGGCTTCATCAGCGGGGTCATCCGCGCGAACTCGATGTACCAGCGCGAGGACTGGTCGGCCGGGCCGGAGATGATCAGCGGCGTCCTGGCCTCGTCGATGAGGATGGAGTCCACCTCGTCGACGATCGCGAAGTTGTGGCCGCGCTGAACGCAGTCCTCGAGGCTCCACGCCATGTTGTCGCGGAGGTAGTCGAAGCCGAACTCGTTGTTCGTGCCGTGCGTGATGTCGGCGGCGTACTGCTGGCGGCGGACCTCGGGCGTCTGGTCGGCCAGGATGACCCCCACCTCGAGACCGAGGAAACGGTGGATACGGCCCATCCATTCGGCGTCACGTTTGGCGAGGTAGTCGTTCACCGTGATGACGTGCACACCCTTGCCGGAGACGGCGTTCAGGTACGCGGGGAGGACCTGGGTCAGGGTCTTGCCCTCACCGGTCTTCATCTCGGAGACCTGGCCGAGGTGCAGCGCGGCGCCGCCCATCAGCTGGACGTCGTAGGGCCGCTGGCCGAGCACGCGCCAGGCCGCCTCCCTCGCCACCGCGAAGGCCTCCGGAAGGAGGTCGTCGAGGGACTCGCCGTCCGCGTGCCGTTTACGGAACTCGTCGGTCTTGGCCCGCAGCGCGGAGTCCGAAAGGTCCTTGACGTCGTCTTCGAGGGTGTTGATGTGATCGGCGATGTGTCGCAGCCGCTTCACCATTTTGCCCTCGCCCGCGCGGAGCAGGCGGTTCAGCACCATCCGGTCGACCTCACTAGCTGATTGTGATCGCACCCGAGCCGGTCCCGGGCAATCTCGTACGCGGTGGTGCCTGGTAACGCACCACCGTCCGCCCCCATCGTAGGGAACACCTCGGTGTTCGCGCACGCACCGTCGGTCGGTACCTGACGGGACGAGGCCGCACCACGCCTGTTCCGGACATGACGGCGGCCCGCACGGGACGCGTGCGGGCCGCCGTCTGGACGTGGGGCCGGCCTAACTCAGCCGGATGACGCCGTAGTCGAAGCCTCGCCTCCGATAGACGACGCTCGGGCACCCGGCGTCGGAGTCGTTGAACAGGTAGAAGTCGTGACCGACCAGTTCCATCTCGTAGAGAGCCTGGTCGACCGTCATGGGCTCCGCGTCATGCTTCTTCTCGCGGACGACGCGACCGGGCTGGTGTTCGGTCACCCCGTCATCCCAGCGCTGCTGCTGGGGCATCTCGAAGTCACCGCTCTCGACAGCGAAACCGTTGGCCATGGGTTCGGCCTCCGGCGCTTCGAGCACAGCGGTACCCGCCAGATGTCGGGTGTCGGTGGTCATGCCACCGGCGGCCGCCATCGAAGTCGCCTCGGCGACGGATTCCGGGCGGCTGCGGCCGTAGTGCACGCGCCGGCGGTCGTGTGTCTTCCGCAACCTGTTTTCGAGCTTGTTCAGTGCGGAATCCAGCGCTGCGTAGAAGTCGCCGGCACACGCTTCGGCGCGTACGGCGGGGCCACGGCCCTTACCGGTGATTTCGACGCGCTGGCAGTTCTTCGACTGCCGGCGATTGGGCTCGTGGAAGAGCTCCACGTCGTAACGGATGACCTTCTTGTCGTAGCGCTCTAGCCGGGCCAGCTTTTCGCTGACGAGTGCCCGATAGTGGTCGGGCACCTCCACGTTGCGGCCCTTAACGACGATGTCCATACACGACCTCCCTCGCTGAAATGACTGCGAGCTGTAGATGTGTTCACTAGGGCGCCGGTAATGCGGGGACGAAGCCCGGATCGCGGGCGATGAGGGAACTCGGCATACGGCCACGACGTCTCGTGTCGGATGTCCGAGCGCGGACTCAGCGCGGCTCCGGCGCCAGGGACATGGGCTGGTCACCTCCCTGCCTGCCGGGATTGCTGATAGCGCTGCACGTTAGCTGCATCACGCCGCGAGCAACAGCCCCCGAGCCGGGGGATATCAGGACGTGAGACCTCGTCACCGCACGCGACGAAGAGCGTGCGGCCAGCGCGACAATCCGGCCTGTCGGGCGTCGTCCCCGTGATTTCTTTTCACGCGGACGGCTCAAGCCTTCGGACAGGAAAAAGCGGAGGGTGCCTAGAACACCGCACCCGAGGGAATCCGCCGCCACCCCGGTGGAGTGGCGGGCCGTCGGAGTGTTCCCCTCGAGCTCCCTCATATCCCGTCAACGCCCTTGTACCCATTCCCGTTCCCGATCATTCATCACTCTTGTAGGTGACGGCCCGCTCACCCGGCGGCGGCCAGTGCCACCACCGCCGAAACGTGAATTCCGCTTATGTCCAGAAAGCGCGTACAAGCGGCGGCGGTCGCTCCGGTTGTGATGACGTCGTCAAGGAGAACGACCTTCTCCCGGCAGGCTCCCGGAGCGAGGCGAATACGGCCGTCGAGGTTCGCCGACCGCTCGGCCCGGGTGAGCCCCACGGCGTCGCGAACTCCGGACCCGAGCCTGAGGACCGGCGCCACTGTCGCGGATTTTCCCTTGCCCGCCAGCACTTTCACGCATTCCTCGGCGACGCGCCGGACGTGCGGCCCGCCGCGCATACGCGAGGCGTGCCGGCGCGAGGGCACGGGGACGAGACACGGCTCCGGCTCCGGCAACTCGGCGAGCGCCTCGGCGACGGCCCGGCCGAAGGACGGAGCGAGGTCGCGGCGGCCGCGTTCCTTGTAGGCGAGGATCAGGCGACGGGCCTCGTCGGCGTACGGAGCCAGGGCGTACACGGGTACGAGACCGGCCGTCGGGCCGCGGATGATCTCGCTGAGCGAACCCCAAGCGGCCTGGCAGGTGGCGCAGCAGGGCGCACCCGGCGCTCCGCAGGACGCGCAGCGGGCGGGGATGAGGAGATCCAGGAGTTTGGCCATGGGGCGAGTGTCGGCCGGGGCTCCGACAGTTCCGGGTCGCGTCGTGTCGTGAGAGGTCCGCTTTGGACCCTTTTCGTCCTAAGGGGACCGGTCATGACCGCAGTTTTGGAGAAGGCTTCAGGCGCTTCGGGGGCTTCGCGCTCCTGGCCTCGGTCCGTGAAGGCCTCCTTGAGGGACTCTGGGTCCCTCAAGGAGGCCTTCACGGACTTCCGCAGGTCCCGACCTTCTAGCGCCGCTAGGAAAGCTAGCGTTACTAAAGGTCCCTTGCTCCCTCTGGAGGGGTTGGAGGGGCTGCCGTGTCGTCGGCCGGCGTTGCGAAAGCCACTTTCGCAACGTTGAAGGTTGCGAAAGTGGCTTTCGCAACGTGCCGGCCGTCCGAAGGGCTCAGCCCGGGTAGAACGGGTCCGCGTCGGTGACGGTGTGCGCCTGCGGCCGCCAGACCTCGCCCAGCTCGGAGGCGACCCACAGCCCGCCCGCGTCCGCGACCAGGTTCTGCCTGCTCGGCGCCGCGGTGACGCCGTGCACCGGCGGGGTCAGGTTCGAGCTGTTGAACGCGTCCATCCGCTGCCCGTCCAGCGGCACCTTGACCACCGGCAACGAGGTCGACGACGTGGCGGCGATCAGGTGATCCTGGGTCGCCCAGTCGACGTCGACCACGTCCTTGAGGTCGCGTTCCTGCAGTTTCCGCGGTGCCCGCAGGGCCACCGAGTCCGCCGTCCGCACGATCGAGGCGACCACCAGCTGCCCGTTGACGACCGCGGCCAGCCGCGACCCGTCGCGCGAGAGGCGCAGTTCGGTGATCTGGCCGAGGCCGGTGAGCATGGTCGCGTCGACGCCGGCCTTCACCCAGCGGCCGTCCGCGGCCAGGGTGACCCTGGCGACGGTGTTGTGGTCGACGACCGTCCAGACCTCGCCGGAGACCCCGCCGCCCCGGGCGACCGGCCGCCAGGTGGGACGGCTCAGGCTGCCGCCGAACAGGTCGACCGAAGCGAGGTCGTGCCCGAGGTCGCCGACCCGGAGCCACTGCCTGCCGTCGCGTTCTTCGACCACCGCGAGCCGTTTCCCGTCGACGGACTGCGCGGCGCTGACGACCTTGTAGCCGCCGTTGCCCGCGGGCCCGCCGACCGGCTGCCCGTCTTCGAGCGACCGGACCCGGCCGTTCACGGTCATCAGGCCCCGGAGTTCCGAGTTGGGCGCGATGTCCACGTTGTAGTTGGGCAGTTCGCTGGAGCGCCAGTATTCGTGGTCCGGCACCAGCGCGGTGCCGTCGGCCAGCAGCCGGATCCGGCTCAGCGTCACCGTCTGCAGCGAGAGGACGATCTGCGCGGCGATCAGGTTCCGGTCCGCGAGGCTGGCCCCGCCGACACCGGTCAGGTTGATGTCCAGTGTCCCGTCGTCCGTGCTGCGGACGTTGCTTTCGGTGGTGACCTGGTCGCCGAGCAGGTCCTTGACCGCGCCCTTCAGCCCTTCCGACGGTCCCTGCAGCACCAGGTCCATCACCCGGCCGGGCAAGCCGGCCTGCGGTTTCGCCGCGACGTAGCGGAGGTCGGGGACGAAGGCGCCGGAGTCGGGCGAGTAGAAGCTGATCGGCACCCGGAAGTAGTTGAGCGCGAAGTCCTCGTCGGTGACGGCGAGTTCCTGCGGCGGGTCCACTATCCGCCACTGGCCGTTCGGCTGTTTCCGCAGCTTGAACTGCTGCGAGTACTCGGCCTTCACCGGGATGAACGCGCTGTCGGGGCTCAGGTTGCCGAGTTTGAACCCGCGGACGTTCACCACCTGCTCGTCCGGGTTCGGGGAAGACGACGAAGTGTCGTAAACGGTGCCGAAGGTGTCGTCGATGATCGTCAGGCCCTGCGAGGGCTTCCAGTTGCGCCGGGCCTCCTCGTCGAGGTACACCCGCGCGTCGGCGTTCGCCGTTCCCGGTTTCGCGGAGTTGCGGATGAACTGGCGGGTGACGGTCAGCGGGTCGATCCCGGCGGCAGGCTCGGCGACGTCCGCGGGCGCCTGGCCGGGTTTGTCCCCGGAGACGACGACGGGCTGGGATTCGAGCGGGATGTTCGCGCAGCCCGCGAGCAGCAGCAACACCGCGAGCAGTGGTAGCAGCCGTTTCACCGGCCGACCTCCTCTGGCTCGGCGAGGATCGCGTCGGGCGCGGGGCGGACTTCGAGCAGTCCGGACGATCCGTGCGGTTCGGCGGGCGTGTGATCGGGCGGTGGCAGGACCAGCGGGCTCTCCCCCATCGGCGTGTCCTGCCGCCGCGGCAGCACGAGCCGGAAACAGGCGCCGTCGCCGGTCTCGCCCCACGCGTCGAGCACACCGCCGTGCAGCCGGGCGTCCTCCTGGCTGATCGCGAGGCCGAGCCCGGTGCCGCCGGTCCGGCGGTTACGGGACGGGTCGGCGCGCCAGAACCGGTTGAACACCAGTTCCGCTTCGCCCGGCCGCAGCCCGACACCGTGGTCCCGCACGGTGATGGCGACCGCGGTCTCGTTGACCGCGAGGGTCAGCACCACCGGATTCCCCTCACTGTGGTCCACGGCGTTGGCCAGCAGGTTGCGCAGGATCCGCTCGACACGGCGGGCGTCGACCTCGGCGTGCGCCTCTTCCTCCGGCAGGACCAGTTCGACCGAGCTGCCCGCGTTCCCCGCGATCACCCGGACCTGCTCGACGGCCCTGGTCGCGATCGGCCGGACGTCGATCAGCTCGGCGGAGAGCTCCTCGACACCCGCGTCGAGCCTGCTGATCTCCAGCAGGTCGCCGAGCAGGGCCTCGAACCGGTCGAGCTCGTCGACCAGCAGCTCGGTGGAGCGCGCGAGCCCGGCCGGGAACTGTTCGCGCGACGCGTGCAGCACGTCGGCGGCCATCCGGACGGTGGTCAGCGGGGTGCGCAGCTCGTGCGAGACGTCGGAGGTGAACCGGCGTTGCAGCCCGCCGAACTCCTCCAGCTGGCGGATCTGCCGCTGGATGCTCGCGGCCATCTCGTTGTAGGACACGGCGAGTTTGGCCAGATCGTCCTCACCGAGCACGGCGAGGCGCTGGTCGAGCTCCCCGCCCGCGAACTGCTCGGCCGCCGCGGCGGCCTGCCGGACCGGCCGGACCACCTGCCTGGTGACCAGGTTCGTGATCCCGGCCAGCAGGAGCAGCAGGACGAGACCGCCGACGAGCAGCGTGTTCTGCACGGTCGAGACGGTGTTCTGCTCACTGGTGAGCGGGTACAGCAGGTAGAGCTGGAGCGGGTTGATCATCGTGCTGACGGGCGCGCCGACGATCAGGTACGTCGTCCTGCCGCCGTCGGCTTCGGTGACCGTGTGGATCAGGTGACTGACCTGCTCGGTCTCCACGAACTGGCGCAGCCGCTCAGGCACCCTGTCGTAGGGGCCGGCGAACACCGGCTTGTTCGACTGGTCACGCCCGCCCGCCGCCAGCACCGGCTCGAAGGTGCCCGCGGCCGATCCGGCGCCGTCCTGCGAAGTCGTCGTGCTGGTGATCTTCTTCAGCGCGTTCTTCATCCGCGCGGTCAGCGCTTCGGGGCTTTCGGTGCCGACGCCGATCAGTTCACCGGCCGCGGTCTCGACGACGGCCCTCGTCTGCGCGATCGCCGCGTTCTGCTTGGTCTCCAGCAGCCGTTCGGTGATCTGGTTCTGCAGCACCATGCCCAGCACGAACACCACGGCCGACGACAGCGCCAGCGTGGACACCGTGACCCGGAACTGCAGCGAATGCCGCCACAGTTCGTTGAACGAGACGACCTTGCGGCGCACGAAAACCACGATGCGCCGGAAGTGGCGCATCGTGGTCTGGGCGAGCTTTCGCAAGCGTCCGTTCATGGGGTGATCACGGCGGGCCGGCCTTGTATCCGACACCGCGAACGGTCAACACCACCTCGGGGTGTTCCGGGTCCTTCTCCACCTTCGAACGCAGCCGCTGGACGTGCACGTTCACCAGCCGGGTGTCGGCGGCGTGGCGATATCCCCACACCTGCTCGAGGAGCACCTCCCGGGTGAACACCTGGCGCGGCTTGCGGGCGAGCGCGACCAGCAGGTCGAACTCGAGCGGGGTCAGCGGGATGGCCTTCCCCTCGCGGGTCACCTCGTGGCCGGGGACGTCGATCGCGAGGTCGCCGATCGTCAGCGACTCGGCGGGCTCGGCCTCGGTGCGGCGCATCCTGGCGCGGACGCGGGCCACGAGTTCCTTCGGTTTGAAGGGCTTGACCACGTAGTCGTCGGCCCCCGACTCGAGCCCGAGGACGATGTCCACGGTGTCGCTCTTGGCGGTGAGCATCACGATCGGCACGCCGGACTCGGCCCGGATCGCCTTGCAGACGTCGATGCCGTTCATCCCGGGCAGCATGAGGTCGAGGAGGACCAGGTCCGGTTTCAGCTCACGAAGCGCGGGCAGCGCCCGTGAGCCGTCGGCCACGACGGCTGTGTCGAACCCCTCCCCACGCAGCACGATGGTGAGCATCTCCGCGAGAGCAGGGTCGTCGTCGACGACCAGAACACGTGCCTTCATAAACCTATGTTCGCACTAGTTTCCCGGCGCGGGCGCGCGACCCGGCGATGTGACCACCAGAAAGATCATCGAATCGGGCAAATTGCTCCATCCGAGTAGGGTCTTCGGGCCCTAGAGCCTGTTGGCGGAGCTGGGGATGTACTCGGAAAACTGACCAACGCGTGAACCCGCCCGGCCGAAGGCCCCGCTATCGCGGTGGCAGGGCGCCCTGCCTCCTGTCGTGAGTTGGCTGACCGTGCGGCGTCCTGCCGACGTCGATCGCGGACGCGGGTTCACCATCAGACGCTAGAGCGCACGTCGGAGCCTGGTGAACGGTCTCGGGGAGTCGATCGCGAACACACCGGCCAGGACGTCGCCGCGGTGATAGGTCGCGACGAACCGCTTCGAAGCGACGTCGCCTTCGGCGATCCGCACGTCTTCCGTGGCCACTCCGGCGAATTGGAGCCGCCGACCGTACTGATCGGACCAAAAGTAACCGTGTCGTGCGAAATGCGTGACGGTCGAGCCGGCGAGCAGGTTCGCGACCGCGACGCCCGGCTGTTCCGCCGCCGCCGTCCAGTGCTCGGCGCGGACCCGCCTGCCGCGCACAGGGCAGCGGTACCGCGCGACGTCACCCACCGCGACCACTCGGGGATTCGCCGTGACACAGCCGGAATCGACCAGCACGCCGTCGTCGACGGCGAGCCCGGATCCGGTCAGCCATCCGGTGGCGGGCCGCGCCCCCACTCCGGCGACGACGAGATCGGCGGGGAGCTCGCGGCCGTCGGCGAGCCGCACACCGGTGACGCGGCCGTCGCCGGCGAACCCGGCGACGGGGACGCCCGCGCTCAGCCGGACGTCGTTCTCGGTGTGCAGTTCTCCGCACACCGCGCCCATCCGCGCGCCGAGGACGGAGGCGAGCGGCACGGGCATGGCCTCGACCACGGTCACTTCGTGCCCGAGCAGGCGGCACGCGGACGCGACCTCCGCACCGATGAATCCCGCGCCGATGACGACGACCGAAGACGGCCCCGCCGCGAGAGCGCGTTTCAGCGTGACCGCGTCGTCGAGGGTCCGCAGCGTGTGGACACCGGGCAGATCCCTTGCCGCGCCGAGGGTTCTGGCCACCGCTCCGGTCGCGACGACGTAGCCGTCGGCGGCGATCGTGGTGCCGTCGCCGAGCGTCACCCCTTCGCGGCCGAGCTTCTCGGCGCGGACGCCGAGGTGCCATTCGGCGGCCAGCGCGTCGAGATCGTCCTGCCCGGCGAGCGCGACGTCCTCAGCGGAAACCTTGCCCAGCAAGAAATCCTTCGAAAGCGGCGGCCGGTCGTACGGCGGTTCGGCACCGATCATCACCAGCCGCCCGTCGAAACCCCGACGGCGTAACTCCTGTGCCGCGCGAAGTCCCGCCAGAGAGGTGCCGACGACGGCGACCGATCTCAAGCCACTTCCCGGCGCGCCTCGGTGTCCACGTAGATCACGCCGTCCGCGATCACGACCGGGTACGTGCGCACGGCGTTCTTGGCAGGCAGGCAGTCCGGGGCGCCGGTCCGCAGGTCGAATCGCGCGGCGTGCAGCGGGCATTCGACGTAGCAGCCTTCGATCCAGCCGTCGGCGAGCGACGCGTCCTGGTGGCTGCACGTGTCGTCGAGGGCGTAATAGGCGCCCTCGGAATGGAAGACCGAGACCGGAACGGGGCCCGGTAAGCGGAGGGCTTCGCCTTCGGGCAGTTCGGAGACGGAGCAGGCACGGATCATCGGGGCCTCCGGGGAAAGGACCGACGGTTGGATGATGTTGCGTATTACGAGACGGGACGTGCTATGCGCAACAATCACCCTCGAGGGGCCGGTACGTCAAGGGATTCGCCCACTCAGCCGAGCGGATCCGGGCGAAACGGCTACTGTTGCGTCATGCGGAACCAGGACGCGGGGAACGCAACGCCCAGTCAGGTGCAGTCCGTCGACCGTGCGATCAGCGTGCTGGAACTGCTGGCGCGCAACGGGGAAACCGGGATCACCGAGATCGCGGGCGAACTGGGCGTGCACAAGTCGACGGCGTCGCGCCTGCTGAGCGTCCTGGAGAACCGCGGCCTCGTCGAGCAGCTCGGCGAACGCGGGAAATACGCGATCGGCTTCGGTGTCGTCCGGCTCGCCGGCGCCGCCACCGGCCGGATGGACCTGGCGAAACTGGGCAGGCAGACCTGCCAGGGCCTGGCGGAGACACTCGGCGAGACGGTCAACATCGCGATCGCCGACGACGGCGTCGCGATCAACGTCAGCCAGGCCCGCGGCTCGGCCGCGATCACCACGCAGAACTGGACCGGGCAGCGCACTCCCCTGCACGCGACGTCCAGCGGGAAGGTGCTGCTCGCGTACCTGGGCGACGTCGAGCGCAAACGTTTGCTCCGGCGGAAGCTCGAACGGTTCACGCCGCGGACCACGGTCGATCCCGACGAGCTGGCCGCCGAGCTGGAGCGGGTCGCCGAGGACGGGTACGCGGCCTGCTTCGAGGAGCTGGAGCTGGGGATGCACGCGGTCGCGGTGCCGGTGCGCGGCCCCGGCGGCGACGTCGTCGCGGCGATGAGCGCGTCCGGTCCGTCGTACCGGCTTTCGAAGCAGCGGGTGCGGCAGATCGTGCGGCCGCTGACCGAGGCTTCGGCGGATCTTTCGGCTCAGCTCGGGTACTTCGCGGAGTGAAGAGGCCGACCTTTTCGGGCTCTTGACAGCGCGCCCGCGCGTGCCTCACTTTGTTGCTGAAGACGGAACAACGTGCCTCATCCGCAACAGCGCCTGTCACCCCGATGCCCGGACGTCCTTTGTGGACTCTCCAGGCAGGCAGGAGGTACCCCGAACCATGCCCCCAGGACCCCGCGTCGTCGTGATCGGCGCCGGTATCGTCGGCTGCGCGCTCGCCGACGAGCTCACCGAACGAGGCTGGACCGACCTCACCGTGCTGGACCAGGGCGACCTGTTCACCACCGGTGGATCGAGTTCGCACGCCCCCGGTCTGGTCTTCCAGACCAGCTCGTGCCGCACGATGACCGAGTTCGCGCGGTACACCGTCGCGAAGTACGGCGCGCTCGACCTCGACGGGAACCCGTGCTTCCGGCCCGTCGGCGGGCTGGAGGTGGCCACGGCGCCGGAGCGGCTCGCCGACCTCGAACGGCGGCACGGCTGGGCCACCGCGTCCGGCGTCGAAAGCAGGCTCGTCGGGCCGGACGAATGCGCCGCGCTGCATCCGCTGCTCGATCCGGCCAAGGTGCTCGGCGGATTCCACATCCCCTCCGACGGTCTGGCCAAACCCCTTCGCGCAGCCGAGGCGCAGGCCCGCCGCGCGATCGGCCGGGGCGCGAAATTCCTCGCGCGGCAGAAGGTCGTCGGAGTCGAACGCGCGGGTGGCCGCGTCACCGGCGTCACCACCGAGACGGGGAGCTTCCGCGCGGACATCGTGCTCTCGTGCGCCGGCATGTGGGGGCCGCTGGTCGGCGAACTGGTGGACCTCGCGATCCCGCTGGTCCCGATGGCGCACCAGTACGCGCGCACCAGCCCGCTGCCGTCACTCGCCGGCGTGACCGAGGAGGCCACGCGGCCGATCCTGCGGCACCAGGACGCCGACCTCTACTTCCGCGAGCACGTCGACCGGATCGGCATCGGCGCGTACGGGCACCGGCCGATGCCCTTGCCTCCCCACGAGATCGGCACCGGCGAGGGAATGCCGTCGGAACTCGCGTTCACCCCCGCGGATTTCGAACCGTCCTGGGCCGCCGCCGTCGATCTGCTGCCGTCCTTGGGCGACACCAAGGTCGAGGAAGGCATCAACGGCTTGTTCTCCTTCACCCCGGACGGCATGCCGCTGCTGGGCGAACACCCGGAGCTCGACGGGTTCTGGGTGGCCGAAGCCGTCTGGATCACGCATTCGGCCGGGGTCGCCAGCGCCATGGCGCGGTGGCTCGTCGACGGCCAGCCCGGCGTGGATCTGCACGGATGCGACCTCGCCCGGTTCGAGCGGGCGCAGCTGGCCCCGGAGTACGTCATGGCACGCAGCTGCCAGAGCTTCGCCGAGGTCTACGACGTCGTCCATCCCTTGCAGCCCATGGAAGAACCGCGGCCGCTGCGGACGAGCCCCTTCCACGACCGGCAGACGGAGCTCGGCGCGTTCTTCCTCGAAGCGAGCGGCTGGGAGCGTCCGCACTGGTACGAGGCGAACGCGGACCTCCCGGAGGTCGATCTCGTCCCGGAGCGCAACGACTGGGCCGCGCGGTACTGGTCGCCGATCGGCGGCGCCGAAGCGCTGGTCGCGCGGCAACGGGTCGCGATGTTCGACATGACGTCGCTGAAACGGGTGGAGGTCACCGGCCCGGGCGCGTTGCCGTTCCTGCAGACGATGACCACGAACCAGCTCGACAAGAAGCCCGGTTCGGTCACCTACACGCTGTTGCTCGACGAGGACGGCGGTGTGCGCAGCGACCTGACCGTCGCCCGGCTCGGCGCCGAAAGGTTCCAGGTCGGCGTCAACAGCGCCATCGACATCGACTGGCTGCGACGGCATCTCCCCGGCGACGGCGCCGCGCAGATCCACGAGACCACCCCGGGCACCTGCTGTATCGGGCTGTGGGGCCCGCTCGCCAGGGCCGTGCTCCAGCCACTGTCCACAACGGACTTCTCGCACCAGGCGATGGGGTACTTCAAGACGAAACAGGCGTACGTCGGCCTGGTGCCGGTGACCGCGATGCGACTGTCCTATGTGGGCGAACTCGGCTGGGAGCTGTACACGAGCGCGGACCTCGGCCGACGGCTGTGGGACACGCTCTGGGAAGCCGGGCAGGCACACGGGATCATCGCCGCGGGACGGGACGCCTTCTCCAGCATGCGGCTGGAGAAGGGATACCGGCTGTGGGGAACGGACGTCACCGCCGAGCACGATCCGTACGAGGCCGGGCTCGGTTTCGCCGTGCGGATGGACAAGGGCTATTTCATCGGGAGGGACGCGCTGGCCGGGCGCTCGGAGGAAGCGGTGACCAGGAAGCTGACCTGTCTCACCGTCGACGATCCGTACTCGGTCGTGCTCGGCAAGGAGCCGGTGTTCGCCGACGGCCGTCCCGCCGGGTACGTCACGAGCGCCGCGTACGGCTACACCGTCGGCAAGAACATCGCGTACGCCTGGCTTCCGGTGGAGTTCACCCAGCCGGGCAGGCCGCTGGAGATCGAGTACTTCGGCGAGCGGATCCCCGCCGTCGTCGCCCGGGAACCGCTGTTCGACCCCGGCATGAACCGGATCAGGAGCGCCGCATGAGCCCTTACGACGTCGTCGTCGACCTGGTGGTGGACGGCACGACAAGGCAGCCGATCGCCCGGTTCGCCGGAGTGCCGGGATGACGAGCCTCATCCCGACGCTGGGCGGCGGCTACTACACCGATCCCGCGATCTTCGCGGCCGAGCAGGAGAAGATCTTCGAACGCCAGTGGTTCTGCGCGGTCAGGGCGGCGGATCTGCCGTCGGCGGGCGACTTCCGGACCGTCCAGGTCGGACGGGAGAGCGTGCTCGTCAGCCGCGGACGGGACGGCGGGTTACGGGCGTTCCTCAACGTCTGCCGCCATCGCGGCGCGCGGCTGTGCACGGAGGAGTCGGGGACGGTCAAACGCGCGTTCCAGTGCCCGTACCACGCGTGGACGTACGGGCTCGACGGCAAGCTGATCGCGGCGCCGAACCTGGCGAACCTGCCCGGCATCGACCGTTCCGAGTACGGGCTGCACACCGTGCGCCTGCGGGAATGGCTGGGTTACGCGTGGGTCTGCCTCGCCGCGGATCCGCCGTCGTTCGAGGACGGCGTCGAAGGCGCGGTGCGGGAGCGGCTGGGCGATCTGGAATCGATCGAGCGCTACGGTCTCGACAAGCTTACGGTCGGGCGCAGGATCACCTACGACGTCAAGGCGAACTGGAAACTGATCGTCGAGAACTTCATGGAGTGCTACCACTGCGCGACCATCCACCCGGAGCTGACCGAGGTGCTGCCGGAGTTCGCCGACGGGTACGCGGCGCAGTACTACGTCGGGCACGGCGCCGAATTCGGCGAGACGGTGGACGGCTTCACCATCGACGGCACGACGGGCTTCGACCGGCTCGACGGTGTCGCGAACGATCAGGACAGGCGGTACTACGCGATCACCATCCGGCCGCAGGTGTTCGTGAACCTGGTGCCGGACCACGTGATCTTCCACCGGATGTATCCGCTCGCGCCGGACCGGACGGTCGTCGAATGCGACTGGCTCTATTCCGAGGACGTCGTGGCATCGGGGCGGGACGTGTCCCGGTCGGTGGAGTTGTTCCATCGCGTCAACGAGCAGGACTTCGACGCCTGCGAACGCTGTCAGCCCGCGATGGCGTCCCGCGCCTATCGCGGCGGCGGAGTGCTGATGCCGTCCGAGCACCACATCGGCGAGTTCCACACCTGGCTACTCACGCGTTTAGAGGACTGAATGCGGTAGTTGCGCCGCGCAAGGACCGCATTCAGAGGACTAATCGCGGAGGAGGGTGGTCGCGAGAGGCGGGGTATCGACACCGGTGACGCCGTCGAGAACGTGCCAGGGCGCGAGCCAGCCCGTCGCGGCGAGCTCGTCGTAGACCACCGAGCACCGCTTCTGGAGCGCGTCGTCGGTCTCGAACGAATCCCGCGCACGGTCGGCGTCGCTCTCCGCGCGGCGCTGCGCGCGGTCGGCGGCGACGTCGGCGGTGACCCGGAGCAGCAGATGCGCGACGGGCACCGGCAGGCCGAACCGGTCGATCTCCAGCTCCTTGAGCCAGCGCACGAACTCGCCGTCCGCGCCCTGATGGAGCCGGGCGGCGCCGTACGCCGCGTTCGACGCGACGTACCGGTCGAGCAGCACGACGTCGTGGTCTCCGAGACGCGCGCGGATCTCGTCCGCCGCGCCTCGCCGGTCGAGCGCGTAGAGCATCGCCATGCCGTAGACGGAGTCGGCGAGGTCGCCGTGGCCGCGGTGCAGCGCTTCCTTCACGAGATCGGCGTGCACGCTCTCGCCGTACCGCGGGAACGCGATGGACGTGACGCTCGCCCCGGCGGCGTTCAGCGCGCCGGTCAGCGCGTCGGCGAGGGTGCGCTTGCCCGCGCCGTCCAGACCTTCGATCACCACGAGTCGTCCCACGGGCACTACTGTAAGGCGCCGTGGTCGACCGGCGGGCCAGACGGGTCAGCTCACGCCCGGCCCACCGGTCCGCTAGGGGACGCGCCTCTTCGAGTGCAGGAAGAAGCCGGCGACACCGATGAGGAGCAAGCCGCCGAAGATCAGCAGCGGCACGAAGCCGGTGTCCTGCGCGTCGGGCGCGGGGCCACCGTCGCCGCGGGGCATCACTTGGGCGTTGTAGCCGCCGGCCTTGCCCTC
The DNA here is from genome assembly GCF_055563465.1 of Amycolatopsis sp. NPDC000009. Taxonomy (NCBI): domain Bacteria; kingdom Bacillati; phylum Actinomycetota; class Actinomycetes; order Pseudonocardiales; family Pseudonocardiaceae; genus Amycolatopsis; species Amycolatopsis sp. NPDC000009. The sequence continues at coordinate 774,871 of NZ_JBVHDI010000002.1, read as the reverse complement.
CTGGGCGTACGGCGAGTTCGCGAGCATGGCGCCGTACCGGCCGGAGACGGTCTTCTGGTACTCCGCGAGAGTGGCCGACGCACCGCTCGCGGAGCCACTGGCACCCGAGTCGAGCAGGGTCACCCGCCCGTCGCGCAGCGCGTACCAGGCGTCGACCTGGGGTTCGTGGAGCAGCGTCGCGCCGGCGGGCAGCCTCCTGGCCAGTTCGCTTTCCCGGTCACCCGACGCGATGTTGCCGACGCGCCAGACACCGTCGTCGCCGCGGACCGACCAGACGGTCGCGGACCGGCCGTCGGACGCCGTCACCGGCACCGCGACGTAGGCGAGCCGCCCGGCGACCGCGCCGTCACCGGCGACGAAATCCCTCGAAAGCTCGTAAACCGGGAAGGATTCGTCGACGACACTCACCGACGGCGTAGCACCCGAACCACCCGTCTGAGTGAAGAAGCGGCCGATTTCGGCACGCAACGTGGGGTCGTCGGCAGCCGCCCTCGCGGCCGCGAGGTCTTCACCGGACAGGTGATCCGCGCGCGCTCCGGGCGCCGAGACCAGCAGCGCGACCGCGACCAGCCCGGCGAGCCCGAGGAACCGCCGCGCGCTCATCGCCGGATCCCGGTGAGCGTGTGGGTCCAGGTGAAGGACTTGTTCGCCGAGTAGAAGTCGTAGGTCGACCAGTTGTAGCGGTTGCCGGTGGGCAGTGGATCCCCCCACGAGATCCACTTCCGGCCGGCGTCCGAGCCGTAGAGGACGTGCATGTGGCCGCCGCCCGAGGCCCAGCCGACCCGCGTCTGGACGGGCTTGCCGTCGCCGGTCTGGGCCTGGACGGCGGCGTAGGGGATGCGGCCCTTGAGGTAGTTCCCAGGTGAGGAGAAGCCGAGCTTGCCGAAGGCGCGCCGGACGTCGCCCAGCGTTCCCGGCTTGTCGGCGCACTCCCGGCGTCGCTCGTCGTGGGCGATCCGGCAGAATTCGTTCTGCGTGACGGTCACACCGTGGTGTGCCGCGATGGTGTTGCCGGAAGCCACCCAGCACCACTGGGACTTTTCCTGCGCCTGCATGGCGATGGGGTTCTGGCGGGCAGGCGCCGAGGGCAGCGCGCTCGCCGGGGTCTGGATCGCCAGCCACGCCACGAGACTCGCGGCGCCGGCGGCGCAAAACCTCCTCGAGAACACAGGCACGACGGGCCTCCTGGTCACCATGGCGAACCAATGTGGTCACAACGGTGAACAGCAGGCTCACAGAGAGCAAGATGGGCACTCGGCGGAACGGACCGTTCCGGGGCGTTTCCACACCCCGGAACGGTCACTCTTCCGGGGTCAACCACCCCGAACGGGGGACGTAGTGTTCACAGTGCGCTGCTAACGTGAACGTTCCGCGGTGTTCACGCTCAGCGCACACACTGGTCTGGTGAAGGGACGAGCGGTGACACGAGACGGTGCCGATACGTTCTCGGCGGGGAAGCTCGCCTCGAACGATGACACCCCGACGATCATCGACGGCACGCGCCGTCAACCGCTCGAAGCCTTGCCCAAGGAACTCGTCGAGGCCCTCCGCAGCGGCGAGTTCCATCACGCGCTCCGGCAGGCGATCGCCTACCGGGGCCTGTCCCTCGCCCGGCTCCGCGCCCATCTCGGGCTCCGCGGCGTCCAAATCGGACAGTCGACGTTGAGCTACTGGCAGCGCGGATTACGCCAGCCCGAGGTGCCCAAGGCGCTTCCCGCGGTACGCGCGCTGGAGTCGGTGCTGCAGCTGCCCGCGGACGCGCTCGTCGTGCTGATCGGACCGCGGACGACGCGGACGCGCGGACACCAGATGGCCGCGTCGTTCCACGACATCCGGTCCGGCGACATGGGCTCGATCGTCGACCAGCTGCTGGCCGAGCTGGGTGCGTACCCGTCGTCCAACCGCTACAACGCCGACCTCGAGATGCTCTCGGTGCACGACACGATCACCTTCGACGCCGCACACCGGCAGGTCGGCCTCCAGACCCGGCTCGTCTGCCGGGCCCGGCGGCACGGCCCGGACCGGTACGTCACCGTCTACAACGGCGACCCCGGCTGCAATATCGGCGACGTCGAGCTGATCACCGCCGAGGGTTGCCGCGTCGGCCGGATCCGGCGCAACGCCGGGGCCGAGACGATGGCCACCGAACTGCTCTTCGACCGGAAGCTCGCCGAGGGCGAGATCCACGTGTTCTGCTTCGAGGTCCGCGACGACTCCGGCACCGCGTCGCCCGGGTACTTCCGGATGCTGCGGGACCAGTGTTCGAGCTACCTGGTGCAGCTGAAGTTCGCGCTCGGCGCGCTGCCCGCCCGCTGCACCCGGCAGTTCCGGACTCGCGACGACGCCGTGCCCGTCGAGTCCGAGGAGCTTCCCCTCGACATGGGCGGCGTGACCAGCGGTTTCTTCAGTGACGCCGGGCCGGGGCTGGCCGGCATCGAGGTCGAATGGCGCTAGCGCGTCGGGCCTCGTGAGTGGCAAGGACGGTTAGAACCGTCCTTGCCACTCACGAGGCCAGCAGCGGTCAGTACCGGTAGTGGTCGGTCTTGAACGGGCCTTCGACGTCCACGTCGATGTACTCGGCCTGCTCCTTGGTCAGCTTCGTGAGCTCACCGCCGAGCGCGTCGAGGTGGATCTTCGCGACCTTCTCGTCGAGCTTCTTCGGGAGGCGGAAGACCTCCTTGTCGTACTCCTCGTGCTTGGTGAACAGCTCGATCTGCGCGATCACCTGGTTGGAGAAGCTGTTCGACATCACGAACGACGGGTGCCCGGTCGCGTTGCCCAGGTTCAGCAGGCGGCCCTCGGACAGCACGATGATGCTCTTGCCGTCGGGGCTCTGCTCACCCCGGGGGGCGGCCCCCGGACCCCCGGCAGGGAACACCCACTCGTCGACCTGCGGCTTGATGTTGATGCGCCGGATGCCCGGGTAGCGCTGCAGGCCCGCCATGTCGAGCTCGTTGTCGAAGTGGCCGATGTTGCCCAGGATCGCCTGGTGCTTCATCTTCGCCATGTGCTCGACGAGCACGACGTCCTTGTTGCCGGTCGTCGTGATGATGATGTCGGCCTCGCCGAGGACGTTCTCCAGCTTCTTGACCTGGTAGCCGTCCATCGCCGCCTGCAGCGCGCAGATCGGGTCGATCTCGGTGACGATCACCCGCGCGCCCTGGCCGCGCAGCGATTCCGCGGCGCCCTTGCCGACGTCGCCGTAACCGCAGACGACCGCGACCTTGCCGCCGATGAGGACGTCGGTGCCGCGGTTGATGCCGTCGATCAGCGAATGCCGGATGCCGTAGCGGTTGTCGAACTTCGACTTGGTCACCGCGTCGTTCACGTTGATCGCCGGGAACAGCAGCTCACCGGCCGCGGCGAGCTGGTAGAGCCGCAGCACGCCGGTGGTGGTCTCCTCGGTGACGCCGCGGACGCCTTCGCCGATCTTGGTCCACTTGCTCGTGTCGGCCGCGACGGAAGCGCTCAGCAGCTGCAGGAATACGCGGAACTCGTCCGAGGTGTCCTCGTCCGGGGCGGGGACGACACCGGCCTTCTCGAACTCGGTTCCCTTGTGCACCAGCATGGTGGCGTCGCCGCCGTCGTCGAGGATCATGTTCGGACCCTCACCGTCCCAGGTCAGCATCCGCTCGGTGCACCACCAGTACTCCTCCAGCGACTCGCCCTTCCAGGCGAACACCGGGACACCCTTGGGCTCCTCGGGGGTGCCGTGCGGGCCGACGACGACCGCCGCGGCGGCGTGGTCCTGGGTGGAGAAGATGTTGCAGGAGGCCCAACGCACCTCCGCGCCGAGCGCGACGAGGGTCTCGATCAGGACCGCGGTCTGTACGGTCATGTGCAGCGAGCCCGAGACCCGGGCTCCCCGCAGGGGATAGACCTCGGCGTACTCGCGGCGCAGCGCCATCAGGCCCGGCATCTCGTGCTCGGCGAGGCGGATCTCCTTGCGGCCGAACTCGGCGGCCTCGAGATCGGCGACGGCGAACTCGATGCCGTTGCGGGTGTCGTGCCGCTTGGCAACGCTTTCGGGGGTCATATGCGCGCTTCCTCCAAGGTTGGATGACATCGGAACAGTACCGTTGTCGGCTCAAAGCCCACTGGAACGGTTTGGAGGCCTTCACCGTGGTCATGCCGGGTCCCGATACCCGCGTCGTCGAAATACGCGTACCCGGGCTAGTGGGCACGAGCGGTGAAAGCCTGCTGGATTCGACGTCGGTGGTCGACGTCGCGGGCGACGGGATCGGCAGGCTGATCCGGCCGTCGGACCGGCTGCGCCGTCCCGCTCCCGGTCCGGTGCTGCCCGCGCTCGGCCGTTCGATCCCGCGCATCCTCGAAGGCTACCTGTGGAGCGGGATGACCTCCGGGGGCGCCGCGAAGGCGACCTGGGCGCTGCTGTTCCCGTTCTCGCTGGCGAACGTCGCGCACTGGATGCTGCCGCCGGTCCCGGAGGGCAGGCGGTTCGCGGCGCTGCTCGGCGGGGTCTGCCGGGGGCTGCTCCGGGTGGCGTCGCTGCTGCTGACGATGCTGCTGATCAGCCAGCTCGCGGTGGTCTCGCTCGACCTGTTCGCCGCGCAGTGCCTCGCGCCGGGTTCATCCTGTCTCGAAGGAGCGCCGTCGTTCCTGCGGGACTTCGCGCCGCTGCGGACGGCGATCGGGGTGGTCCCGCTGCTGGCGCTGATCTTCGTGCTCGACCGGATCCCGTCGTCGGACTGGCGATCGCGGAACAGGCTGCACCGCGCGCACAGTTCGAGCCCGCTGCAACCACAGGACCTGCCGCGGACGCCCGGACTGCGCACGCTGCACACCGTCGCCGCTCTGACCTGTGTCGCGCTTCCGTTGCTCGGCGGGCCGTTCCGGCTGCCGTCCGCGACGTTCGATCTGGTCGTCTGGATCTGCGCGCTGGCGCTCGTCCTCGCCACGCTGATGGCCTCGACGGTCGGGTTCTCGGCCGGGCCGGTGATCCGGGGCGGGCTGATCGGGGTCGCCGTCGTCTTGGTCGGGATCGCCGTCGTGCGCAGGACGCCGCTGCCCGCGGGGCTCCCAGGCGGCGGACTCGGCGGAGCGGACGGGACGGTCGAGGCACTGGGGGCGGCGATGGTCGCGGTGACCGTGCTGTTCGCGCTGATCCTCGTCCCGGCCGCGCTGCTCGGACGGCCGACGTGGAAACACCTGCCGCACCGGCTGCGGCCCTGGCTCGGCGGATGGGCGGCGGCACCGGTCGTCGCGCTGGCCGGTCTGCTCGGCGGCGGCTTCGGCGCGGGGCTCGCGGTCGCGCTGCGGCAGCTGGTCGGCGCGAGCGAACTCCGCCTGCCCGACACCTACTCCCTGGTGACCGTGCTGTGGGGTGCCGGTCTCGCGCTCGCCGTCGTCCTCGGTGTGCTGGGGTTCGCGGTCGCCGTCCCGCTGCGACGGCTGCGCCGCGGCATCCCGGAGATCGTCGCGTTGATGGAGATCGACAAGGCGCAGGAAGAGGAAGCGGCGAGTGCCTGGGCCCGCGCTTCGTGGGAACGCAAGCATCTGCACCATCTCGCGCTCACGGTCGCGCTGGCGATGGCGGCCGGCGGTGGGGCGCTTCTGGTGCTGCGCTTCGGTTTCGGTCCGCTGCCGGGCTGGTTCAAGCCGATTTCCGCGATCGGCGTGTTCGCGCTCGGCGCGATGGCGGCCGGGCTGCTGCGCGTCGTGTTCGCCGCCGCGACGACCCCCAAACGCAGCCGTCACCTCGGCGCGCTGGCGGATCTCGTGTGCTTCTGGCCGCGTGCCGCCCATCCGACCGTTCCGCCGAGTTACGCGCTCCGGGTCGTCCCGGAACTCGCGGACCGGGTCAAGGAACATCTGGCCGATCCGGGCACCCGGGTCGTGCTCTCCGGCTACAACCTCGGCAGTCTGCTCACCGTGCTCGCCGCGGCGCGGGTGATCGCCGATCTGCCGCCCGAGGACCGCGACCGGGTCGGGCTGCTGACCGCGGGATCGCCGCTGCAGTGGGGTTACCAGCGCGCCTTCCCCGCGATGCTGCCGCAGGAGCAACTCGCCGGGCTGTACCGGGATCTCGACGGCCGCTGGCGCGCGCTGTGCCGCGGCACGGACATCTTCGGCGGCGGCGTCACGACGTGGCGGCATCGCGTGGTGGCCGGGAAACTGCTGGGCGACGGCTACCTGCCCGGCGGCGGAACCGGGCCGCTGGCCGCCGAAGCCGACGAGCAAGGCGTCCTGGTGCTCGGCGGCGACCACTGGCTGCCCGACCCGATGCGCGGGCCGACCGGGCGGCACCGCTGGGCACCCGGAGTCCTCAAGCACACGGACTACGTCGTCGACGCCGAATGGGACAACGCCGTCGCGATGGCCGCCGGCCTCGGCCGCCCCCGCCCGAAGAACCCTTGGGGCGAGCAGGGATCGCTGTTCGGGGACTTCCCGCAAATGCGCTGAAGGCCCCCTTCACGAGGAAGAGGGCCTTCAGGCATTACCTAGTTTCAGTCGGCCTTGCGGCGCACGCGCAGCAGGACCAGGACGCCGGCACCGGCCAGGACCAGCAGGCCACCGGCCCACAGCAGCCAGGCGTTGTCGAAACCGGTGTCCGCGAGGCCGCCGCCGTTGCCGCCGTTACCGCCGACGTTCGGGGCGGGAACAGCGGTGCTCGACGGAGCGGAGGTCTCCGACGGCTTCTCCGTGGTGGTGGTCGGCGCGGTCGTCGGCGGCTTGGCCGTCGTCGTCTTCGTCGGCTCGCTCGGCTTCGTCGGCTCGGTCGGCTTGGTCTTCTTCTCGCCACAGGCGAACCAGTGGCTGATGTCGGCCTGCTTGCCGCCGCCGTTCATCGGCGAGCGCAGCTTCTCCCACGGCGGGGTCTTGGCGAGACCGCGCTTGCCGGGCTCGTAGATGTTGTAGCCGTCGCCGCCCTTGACGACGATCGCGGTGACGGTGACGCCCTCGCCGACCGCGGTGATGTTGAGGTACTTGTCCTTCTCCGTGCCACCGGTGAAGGTCAGGTCCTTCGTCGAGATCTCGGTGCCCGGCAGCTTCGCCTTCTCACAGGTGCTGACGTTCTTCGGCGTCGGGATCGCGCGGGGGTCGTCGGTGTGGCACGCGAGCGCGGTGCCCGTCACGCCGAGCAGGGCGGCGGTCGCCAGCGCGACGACGGTGACAGCGGAGCGGACACGCCGTCCGGAAATGATCTGCATTCAGAGCTCTCCTGTACCGATCGGGGGACAAACGAGAGAAAGCGCGGTTGCCTCTTCTGAGGGACGAAGGTCAACTCGCGGTACTTCTCCACGAGTCCCGTTCACCCGTCGGGGTGAGGCAAGAGCCCGGACGTTAGCGCACACCGATTTCACACCGGAGATCGGGGCCCCCGACGAAGCGGCCCACCATCCACAAAGGAATGGTGGGCCGCCGAAACGAGAATGATCAGTCCGATACGGACGTCGGCACCTCGCCCTTGTCCTGCTTGCCGAGCAGGGAACGGCGACGGCTGTAGGCGAAGTAGATGACGACGCCCAGCGCCATCCACGCCAGGAAGCGCAGCCACGTGAGCACGGTCAGGTTCAGCATCAGCCACAGGCAGGCGACGATCGCCAGGATCGGGATCACCGGAACCCACGGCACCCGGAAGGCGCGGGGCAGATCGGGCCGGGTCTTGCGCAGCACCAGCACACCCGCCGAGACCAGAACGAACGCGAACAGTGTCCCGACGTTGACCATTTCCTCGAGTTTGTCCGCCGGGAAGAACGTCGCCGCGACCGCGACCAATCCGCCGACGACGATGGTCGCGCGCTTCGGGGTCCCGTTCGAGCCGGTCTTCGCCAGGCCGCGCGGCATCAGGCCGTCACGCGACATCGCGAAGATGATCCGGATCTGGCCGAGCATCAGGACCATGACGACGGTGGTCAGACCGGCGAGGGCACCGACGGAGATGATGTTGGCCGCCCAGTCGACGCCGTTGGCCGCGAACGCGGACGCGAGCGTCTTCTTGCCGCCGTCACCCGCCGTGGTGGCGAGTTCCTTGTAGTTCACCATGCCGACGACCACCAGCGACACGGCGACGTACAGCACCGTGACGATGGCGAGCGAGCCGAAGATGCCGCGGGGCACGGCCTTCTGCGGGTTGCGGGTCTCTTCGGCGGTGGTCGCGACGATGTCGAACCCGATGAACGCGAAGAACACCAGGGACGCGGCGGCCAGCAGGCCGAAGACGCCGAACGCGCTGCTGCCGCCACCGGCGATCAGCGAGAACAGCGACTGGTCGACGCCGGTCGACGCCGACTCCCCGGCGGGCTGGGCGTCCGGGACGAACGGGGTGTAGTTCGACCCCTTGATGTAGAAGATGCCCAGCACGATCACGAACAGCACCACCGCGACCTTGATACCGGTGATCACCATGGAGAACCGCGAAGACAGCTTCGTGCCGACGGCGAGCAGCGTGGCGAGCACCAGCACCACGAGCAAGGCGCCCCAGTCGACCGGGATCGGGCCGAGCTCGAACGTCGTCTTCGTGCCCTTGCCGAAGATGTAGGAGAGCACGGTCTCGAGGTAGGCGGACCAGCCCTTCGACACCGCGGCCGCGCCGACCGCGAGCTCCAGGATGAGGTCCCAGCCGATGATCCATGCCATGAACTCGCCGAACGTGGCGTAGGAGAACGTGTACGCGCTCCCGGCCACCGGGACGGTCGACGCGAATTCCGCGTAACAGAGGGCGGCCAGCGCACAGGCGATGGCCGCGAACACGAACGCGAGCGAAACCGACGGCCCCGCGAAGTCACCCGCCGTGCGCGCGGTGAGGGTGAAGATTCCGGCACCGATGACGACGGCGACACCGAAGACGGTCAGGTCCCACGCGCTCAGGTTCCGCCTGAGCTTGGTCCCCGGCTCGTCGGTGTCCGCGATGGACTGTTCGATGGATTTCGTACGCCACAGGCCGTTTCCAGGCACCCTTGACCTCCTACACCTGACTGCGGTTCAAGGGACCCTATCGCCCGGTCGTGACGGCAGCGCGGTGGGAGAGCAACGAACTACCCGGAGGTCGTGGCGGTGATCGGCGGAGTACGGAGGGTTGCTCCGAATGGCGGCGGCTCAGGCCAGCGCGCGGTCCAGATCCGGCTCCAGGTAGATCAGCTTCGCCGTCGGCACCTTCGCCCGCACACGCGCTTCGGCGTCGTCGATGGCCTGCGCGATCTCCGCGGTCTCCAGTCCCGGCACCAGCGCGAGCTTCGCGGCCACCAGCATCTCGTCCGGGCCGATGTACAGCGTCCGGATGTGAATGACCCGCTCGACCTTGCCCGCGGCGAGCTCGTCGACGATCACGTCGAGGTCGGTCTCGGAGGCGCCTTCGCCGATCAGCAGGCTCTTCATCTCGATGATCAGGATGATCGCGATGACACCGAGCAGCACACCGATCGTCACGGTGCCGATGCCGTCCCACACCGGGTTCCCGGTGACGACCGACAGTCCGACGCCGGCGAGCGCGAACACCAGGCCGAACAGCGCGCCCGCGTCCTCCAGCAGGACCACCGGCAGCTCAGGCGTCTTGGCCTGGCGGATGAACGCCCACCAGCCCGCGTCGCCCTTGATCTTCTTCGATTCCTGGATCGCGGTGTAGAAGGAGTAGCACTCCAGCCCGATCGCGACCACGAGGATGCCGACCGCCACCAGCGGCGAGGTCAGCTCTTCGGGATGCGAGATCTTGTGGATGCCCTCGTACAGCGCGAACACCGAGCCGAGGCTGAAGAGCATCAGCGCGACGATGAACGAGTAGAAGTACCGGTCCCGCCCGAAGCCGAACGGGTGGGTGCGGGTCGCCTTGCGCTGCGAGGTCTTCTGGCCGAGCAGCAGGAGCCCCTGGTTCGAGGTGTCCGCGAGCGAGTGCACGGACTCGGCGAGCATCGAGGACGATCCGGTGATGAGGAAGCCGGTGAATTTCGCGACCGCGATACCGGCGTTCGCCACGAGCGCGGCGATGATCGCCTTGGTTCCGCCACCTGCAGACACGTGCAACTCCCCAATGGTGTCCCGATATGCCGGGTTCGAAGGCTAGCAGTGCAGATGAGCCCGTACACGGCGGGCGGGACAGGTCACGGAATTGTCGGGCCCCCTCGCTAGTCTCGCCCCTCTCATGACCTGGGGAGGTGCCCGTGCCGCGATTCGGCGTGCTCGGACCGTTGACGATCGAGAGCCCGCCCGGGCGGCGTACCACGCCGCGCGGCGAGCACCAGCGCGCCCTGCTGGCCGTCCTGCTGCTGAACGCGAACTCGTCCGTCCCGGTCGACGCCCTGGTCGAGGCCCTCTGGCCGGACACGCCACCGAAGTCGTACTCCTCGAATCTGCACACGTACGTCTCCCGCCTGCGGGCCCGGTTCGACGGCCTGGAGATCGAGCGGGATCCGCACGGCTACCGCCTGGTGGTCGAGCCGGCCGACCTCGATCTGCTGTCCTTCCGCGAAGCCGTCGCGGCGGGGAAGGCGGCGGCGCGGGCGGGCGATCCCGCGGCTCGTGTTTCGGCGCACTACCGCCGGGCGCTGGCGGAATGGCGCGGCCCGGTCCTTTCCGGACTGCACATCCCCCGCCTCGACGCGGACGTCGCCCGCCTCGAGTCGGAGCGGCTCGCCGCCTTCGAAGACTGTGTCGACGCCGAGCTGTCCGACGGCAGGCACGGCGAGCTCACCGGCGAGCTCCAGGCGATGATCACCGAACATCCCCTGCGCGAGCGGCTGGCCGCGCAGCTGATGCTCGCGCTGCACCGCGCCGGACGGCAGGCCGATTCGCTGGCCGTCCACCGCGATCTGCGCGCCACCCTCGTCGAGGAGCTCGGCGTGGAGCCCGGCGCCGAGGTCCGCCGGGTGCACGCCGCCGTGTTGCGCGGCGAGGACCCGGTGCCCTCGGCCAAGGTGGCGCCGGTCTTCCCGATCTGCCAGCTGCCACCGGACATCGCGGATCTCGCCGGTCGCGAGAGCGAGATCGCGAAGCTCTCCGAGCTGCTCGGCGAAGTCAAGGGTGTTCCGGTCGCCGTGATCACCGGCGAACCGGGGGCAGGTAAGTCGACCCTCGCGGTCGCCGCCGCGCACAGGCTCCGCCGGTCCTTTCCGGACGGTCAGCTGTTCGTCCCGCTGGCGGGCGCCTCCGACCCTCGCGAACTGGCCGACGTCCTCGGGGACCTGTTGCGCGCGCTCGGCGTCACCGGTCCGGCCATCCCGGACGACGTCGAGGCGCGCGCGGCGGTCTATCGCGGCCGCCTCGCCGATCGGCGGGTCCTCGTGGTGCTCGACGACGCCGCGAGCCCCGAGCAGGTTCGCGCGCTGCTGCCGGGAACGCCGGGCAGCGCGGTGCTGATCACCAGCAGACAGCGGCTTTCCGGGCTCGCAGGGGCGGATCGTCTGCATCTCGCGCCGCTGTCCGGCGCCGAGGCGATGGCCCTGCTGGCGCGGCTGGCCGGGCCGGATCGGGTCGCCGCCGAACGTGCCGACGCGGAACGTATCGCCAAGGCCTGCGGCAATCTCCCGCTGGCGTTGCGGATCGCCGGCAGCAGGCTCGCGATGCGGCCCGGCCTGCCGCTCGGGAAGCTCGCCGGGAAACTGGAGGACGAGGTCTCGCGTCTCGACGAGCTCCAGGTCAGTGATCTCCAGGTCCGCGGCAGTATCGCGTTGAGTTATCAGGCGCTGAGCCCGGCGGCACGGCGCGCGTTCCGGCTGATCGGGCGCTGCCGCACCCTCGATCTGCCCGCATGGGCGGTGTCGACGCTGATCGATGACGAAGGTGCCGACGAGGCCATCGACGAACTCGTCGAGGCCAGCCTGCTCGAAGCCACCGGTCTCGATCCGACGGGTGAGCAGCGGTTCCGGGTCCACGATCTCGTGCGCGTGTTCGCCACGGAACTGAGCCGGGCGCTGGAGACCCACGCCGAGCGGGTGTCGACGGTCGCGAAGGTGTCGGACGCGGCGCTGTGCCTGGCCGACACGGCGGCCCGGCGCCTGCCGAGGACGGTGCCGATGCCGTTGTCGGATCACGACGTGCCCGCGCAGCCGTTGGCGGGCGAACTGGTCGAGCGGCTGCTGCGAGACCCAGGCACCTGGTTCTCCGTGGAACGGGCCAACCTGGTCGCCGCCGTCTCGTCGCTGTGCGCCGTCGGCTGGCGGCGGAAAGCGTTGCGGATACTGGAAAGACTGAGCGCGTACCTGTACTTGCACAGTCACTACACCGATATGCGGACGGCGTACGAGACCTTGCGCGACGCCGCCCGCGAAGCAGGCGACAGGCACATCGTGGTCATCGCCGAGGCCAACTTGGCGGTGCTGCTGCACGTTCGCGGCGACTACGAGCTCGCCGCCGAGGGCTACCGCGAGTGTTCGAAGGAATTGGCTGAGCTGGGCGACATTTCCGCGCAGGCGTGGGTCGAGACCAACCTGGCGCGCTGTCTCGTCGGGCTCGGCCGTGCGGGCGAATCCCTCCACGCCGCGACCCAGGCCCGCGAACTGTCCACTGTGGAGGAAAGCGGGACGTACGCACGGCAGGCGGAGTCCGCGGCGCTGCATCGGCTCGGCATGATCTCCGAGGCGCTGGAGATCGACAGGCGCAGCCTCGCGGACGCGCGCGAACGCGGCGACGAACGTCAGCTCGGTGTCGCGCTCCAAGGGCTTTCGTGGTCGCTGATGCTCGACGGCCGCCCGGATGAGTCCTTGGAAACGATCGAAGAATCGGTACGGGTGCTGCGCCGGACGACGGCGAAATCGGCGCTGGCGAAGTCGTTGCGCACCCAGGGCGCGATCCTCGCGGGTGCCGGACGGCGGAGCGACGCGGTGAAGGCCTACGAGCACGCGCGACGGCTGGCCGGAGCGCTCGAAGAGCGGCCGCGAGAGCTTTCCTGCACGCGCGCGATCGCCGCGAGCTGGATCGGCGACGGGGAGGCCGATCGCGCGATTCCCGTGCTGCGCCACTGCCTTGACGAATTCCGCGCCATGGGTGGAAAACCCGCGACGGCCCTCACCCTGCACGTGTTGCGCAGGGCGTACGAGGCCGTCGGGGAGACGAAGGCGGCCGAGGCGGCGGGCGAAGAGGCGAAGCGATTGGAAGTCCCCCACGACGCCAACGCTTCGACCCTCGTCCGGTTGCTGTTGTCGCTCACCGAACCCGCCCCGGCCTGACCGGGGGGTGCCCGACCCCTCAGACGGGCACCCCCCGGAAGTCACCATCGGCCGCGGATCACCCGAGCCGTGGTTCGCGCCGTCCGGCGGAGAACCAGGCCAGCACGATCACCAGCACGCCGTTGGCCGCGGCGTCCCACACCGGCGGCGCGGCGGGCCCGAGCCGCGCGACCGCGAACACGTTGATCAGCCCGGCGACGGTCAGCATCACGCGGACGGGCTGGGTGCCCGTCACCACCAGCGCGGCCGTGAGCAGCACCTGCGCGCCGAGCGAGACGAGCACGAGCAGCGGAAGGCTCAGCCTGCTCTCCGCGCCGGCGGCGAGACCGTGCAGGCCGGAGCCCGCGGTCTTGACGGCCTCGATCATTTCGCCCGCCAGCCCCGACAGCGCCTGCGCGGAGCCGACCAGGTCCTGGCCGCTCGGCAGCGGGAGCACCAGGTCGACGACCGGGACGAGCACGGTCACCACGGCGGCTCCGAGCGCGGCGAGCAGGGCGGTGGGGCGCGCGGAGACCGGCACCCGGTAAGCGCGTCCGCTCGCCGTGTCGGGATGGGAAGTCACTACTGCTGCTCCTTGGCTATCGACATCCGGGACGAGCCGACGCCAAGCGCCGGGTCACCCCTTCGGGCGATAGTTGCGGAACCCACCACACGGAACGAACACACTTCGGCCAAGCCCCCGCGCGTTTAGTCCTCTGGATGCGGTCCTTGCGCGCGCAAGGACCGCATCCAGAGGACTAAACGCGCGAAATCAGCAGGTGCCGGCGGTGGCGCGGAACACCTGGGTGCGCTCGCCAGACAGCGGCCGCACCCGGACGGCGGGGTCGGCGGCCGGAAGCCACACCGACTGGCCGCGGCGGAGTTCGACCTGCTCGCCGTCGTCGGCCGTCACCAGCAGGCTCCCGGCGGTGCACAGCAGGATCTGCGGGCCGACGTCGTGGACGGCGACCTCGCCGCCGTCCCCGGCCTCCCATTCGATCCGCGACAGCTCGAATTCCGGCGCGTCGGTGCGGTACACCGACATGCGCTCCTCACGTTCACCGGTCTGGACCGGCATCTCGCCGCACGCGAAGTCGACGACGCGCAGCAGCTCCGGCACGTCGACGTGCTTCGGGGTCAGCCCGCAGCGCAGGATGTTGTCCGAGTTCGCCAGGATTTCGATGGCGGTTCCGTGCAGGTACAGGTGCAGATTCCCGGCGGGCAGGTAGATCGCCTCGCCCGCGCTGAGGGTGAGCCGGTTGAGCAGCAGCGCCGCGAGCACGCCCGCGTCCCGGGGATGCGACTCGCCGAGCTCCAGGATGGTGCGGCATTCGACATCGAACTCGCCGCGTTCCTGGACGTGCTTCACGCAGGAATCGAGGACCTCGGGCAGCAGCTCGTCGAGCGCCGCCTGCGGCAAGGTGATCCAGGTGGTGAACAGGGCGCGCAGCCCGGCCGGATCCGGCTGGGCCTCCAGCAGCACCGCGTATTTCGCCAGGCCGGGCGTCTCGATCGCCTTCAGCAGCGAGATCGTGCGCTCCGGGTCGCGGAAGCCGGCCAGCGCGTGGAACTCCGTCAGCGCGCAGACGAGTTCCGGCTTCGCCGTCGGATCCGGGTAGTTGCGGTTCGAGGCGTCACGCGGGATCCCCGCCGACTCCTCGCGCGCGTAGCCCTCCGCCGCCTGCGCGGCCGACGGGTGCGCCTGCATCGAAAGCGGCTCTTCGGCGGCGAGGATCTTCAGCAGGAACGGCAGCCTGCCGCCCCAGCGGCCGGCGCAGGTCGTGCCGAGCTGGCCGACCGGATCGGCTTCGACGAGCTCCAGCAGGCTCCGCTCGGTGCCGTCCGGGCCGATGACGTGCGACGGGTCGCCGGGGTGGGCGCCCATCCACAGTTCCGCCTCCGGATGCGGCGCCGGCACCGGGCGCCCCAGCAGCTCGGGGATCGTCGTCCTGGATCCCCACGCGTAGGGCCGCACGGCATTGCGCAGCAGCTCCACTGTCACCTCAACTCCTCGCCGGGCACGGGTGGTGCCGGCCCTCATTGCTTACGTCGCGCTCGGGATTCACGCCGTTGCGGGCGTGTACCTCCCGGCGCCGCCGATGCTGCCGACGGCCAGCCCCAGATAGACCGCGGCCAGCTCGAAACGGAGCGCGAGAACGGCCGCACGCACGATCTCGTCCGTTTCGATCTCTTCGGCCGGGGCGATCACGTCGCCGCCGGGCAGCAGGTCTTCCGCCTGATAGCGGGCCGCCTCGGCGGCGGGCCCCGTGCGAACGGAGAGGAGCAGCACCCTCGGCGTCGCGACGGCCCCCTCTTCCGGGTCCGCGAAGATATCGCGATCCACGCCCCCGGACAACGCCGCCCGCCGCAAAGCGGGCCTGGCCAGCGCCTGGCGATAGTCCTCCACGTCACAGACGAGGGCGGCGTGCGCGGCGAACGCGTGGGCCGCGTGTTCGCCGACGGCGACCGCGACCGGGTCCAGCCCCCACAGCAGCGGCTGGCGCTCGGCCAGTTTCAGCGCCATCGCCTTGGCCGGGTTCGCGAACGAGTCCCTGGCCAGGTAGTCCTTCTCGGCCTCCGCGTCGAGGTGGTCCGCGAGCTGCTCCAGATCGGCCACCAGCAGGCCGAGCGCGTTCGCGGTCAGCAGGGCGGCGGCGAGCCCACGGGGGAACGCCATCTCCGGCGGGACCGGGAGCCTCGGCGCGAGCAGGAGCCCCTTGCCCGCGACGGCGGCCGCGACGGGGCCTTCTTCGGGCGCGGACAGCACGACGGTCGCCCCGAACCGGGCGGCGCGTTCCAAGGAGGCGGCCAGCTCGCGGTCACCGGCGTCGTCGGTGTGCGCGAAGACCACGTCGAGCGCGCCGATCCAGCTCGGCACCACCTCGGCGACGACCACCGGCACCGGGCACGACGGGGTCAGGAGCGCGGCGACCAGCCTGGTCAGCGTCCGGCTGACGCCCGGCCGGTCGATCAGCACGAGCGAGCGCGGGCGCCCGACGTCCAGGCGATCACTCAGCTCGATTTCGGCCGCGGCTTCGGCGGTCGCCCGGACCTGGGCGCCCGCCATGGCGGCGGCACGGAGAAGCCCCGCGGTGTCGGCCTCGGCCAGCCTCGCGGGATCGTCGAGCAGGGATTCGTCAGGGACCGTCGGCATGGGCGCCATCCGGGGTCGTCGGCTCGGTGGCTTCGTCCAGCAACAGTACCGGGATTCCATCACGGACCGGATACACGCGACCGCATTCCGTGCAGGTCAGTGCGTCGGCCTCCGGGTCGGCCGGCGTCCCCGGCCGCAGCGGCGCGTGATCGGGGGACGGGCAGGCCAGGATCTCCAGCAACTGTGCGTCGAACGTGACGGCCATGGTTACTCCCTACCTGTGGGACGTCTCTATGGGTGTTTTCACGACACATTCGTTACCCACGGACGATCGCCAATACGTCTTCGGTCAGTGCCCGGACGGCCTCGGCGTCGGCGGCCTCGACGTTCAGGCGGAGCAGCGGCTCGGTGTTGGACGGGCGCAGGTTGAACCAGCCGCCGCCGGGGAGCTGCACGGTGAGCCCGTCCAGTTCGTCGATTTCGACGCCGTCGCGGGCGCCGAACGCGTCCTTGACCGCCATCATGCGCGCGACCTGGTCGTCGACGGTGGAGTTGATCTCACCGGAGGCCGAGTAGCGCGAGTACTCCGCCGTCAGCTCGGACAGCGGTCCCGCCTGCTCGCCGAGGGCGGCGAGCACGTGCAGCGCGGCCAGCATGCCGGTGTCGGCACGCCAGAAGTCACGGAAGTAGTAGTGCGCGGAGTGCTCTCCGCCGAAGATCGCGCCGGTCTTGGCCATCTCGGCCTTGATGAACGAGTGCCCGACCCGGGTGCGCACCGGCTTGCCGCCGTGCTCGGCGACGATCTCCGGGACGCCCTTCGACGTGATCAGGTTGTGGATGATGGTGCCGCCCGGCTCCTTCTCCAGCTCGCGGATCGCGACCAGCGCGGTGATGGCGCTCGGCGAGACCGGCTCGCCGCGCTCGTCGACGACGAAGCAGCGGTCCGCGTCGCCGTCGAAGGCGAGTCCCGCGTCGGCGCCTTCCTCGCGCACCTTCGCCTGGAGGTCGACGATGTTCTTCGGGTCGAGCGGGTTGGCCTCGTGGTTCGGGAAGTTGCCGTCGAGCTCGAAGTACATCGGGACGACCTCGATGGGCAGGCCCGCGAAAACCGTCGGAACGGTGTAGCCGCCCATGCCGTTGCCGGCGTCGACGACGACCTTCAGCGGGCGGCTGCCCGACAGGTCGACGAGGTTGCGCAGGTACGCCGCGTAGTCCGCGAGGACGTCCTTCTCGGTCACCGAACCGCGCTGGCCCTCGAAGGCGGGCACGCCCTGCTCGACGGTGTCGCGGATCTCCGCGAGACCGGAGTCCTGGCCGACGGGGGCGGCGCCCGAACGGCACAGCTTGATGCCGTTGTACTTCGCCGGGTTGTGGCTGGCGGTGAACATGGCGCCCGGCAGGTTGAGCGACCCGGACGCGAAGTACAGCTGGTCGGTGCTGGCGAGGCCGATCGACACGACGTCGAGCCCCTGCGAGGTCACGCCGTCGGCGAACGCGGCGGACAGCTCGGGCGAGGAGTCGCGCATGTCGTGACCGATCACCACGGAGTCGGACTCCGGCTTGATCAACAGGGCGAACGCCGATCCGATGTCGCGGACGAGTGCCGCGTCCAGCTGCTCACCGACCACGCCGCGAATGTCGTAGGCCTTCACGATGCCCGAAAGGTCTGGCACGCCTGCTCCCCGCCAATAGTCTCGTTACAACGCCCTCTGGCGCGCTCGAAAGCCTACCGGCGAGCCCTCGCGTCAGGCGCGGCCGGGCAGGACGCGCAGGTGGCCGCGCCTGCCCGAGGGGCCCTCGGGTTCGGGCTCGGGCGCGGGCTTGTCGGACCGGCCCGCCTCGCGCACGGCCTCGGCCAGCGCGGTCAGCTCGTCGGCGGACGGGTCCGGGGCGGCGAAGGCCCCTTCGTGCCGGACGACTTCCCAGCCCTTGGGCACGGTCAGCCGGAGGGCGTGCGCCTCGCAGAGGTCATAGGAGTGCGGCTCGCTCGCGGTGGCCAGTGGGCCCACGACGGCTGTCGAATCACTGTAGGCATACGTGAGCGTGGCGACAGCGGGTTCGAGACAACCCGTTCGCGAACACTTTCGTACGCTCCGCACGATCGAGAACGATAGCGCGTCGCGAGCCGGGCGTACCGGCGACACGCGCTTTGAATCGCCGAGCGCGTACCCTTCGGTTCGTGGCGACGGCTCGTGATTCCCGACAGCGACGGCGGATGCGCCGGGACCGGCACGGCCGGGGCCTGCGCGGGGCGCTGTATCCGTCGACCCTTCCCGCCGCCGCTAGCAGGGCGGAAAGGTTCGACGCGCTGGTTTTGGACGCGCTCGAACCGATCGAAGCGCGGTGGCGGCACGAGCTGACGAAGCTCGACGTCGCCGTCGACGACGTCCCCGAAGTTCGCTCGGATGGCGCACCGGCCGGAGTCGACGGCGTGCTGCACGACGGCGCCGTCCCGCTCTCGCGGCTCGTGCCCGCCGGCGTCGACCGCGCCGGCCTCCCGACGCGGGCCCGCATCGTCCTCTACCGCCGCCCCCTCGAAGCGCGCGCGAAGGACCCCGGCGAACTCGCGGAACTCGTGCACGATGTCCTCGTCGAACAGGTGGCGGGCTACCTCGGCGTCGAACCCGACGTCATCGAAGGCGAATAGCCCTCACCTCCGCACCCCAGCCCCCGCCCTTCCCCGGGGGGCGTCCCCAGCCCAGTGTATCGCGCGACAGCGACGGGACCTGCGGAAACGGCACTGGAGCGCCGAGTTGTCCACAAGGGGAAGGGGCTGTGGACAACTGGATGGCTCGGTCTTGGGCAGGTGGCTCAGAAGGTTCCCGATGCCGCATTCGAGACGCTGTGCGACCCCAATGCGACATCAGGAAACCTGAGCCGGGTACCTGCCCTCCGCACCGGGAGGCGGAGATGCCCCCAATGCCACATTGGGGACGCTGAGTGTCCCCAATGCCACATTGGGGACATCGGAGCCCGAAGCGCAAGGCGGCCGAACGTCCTGAAGGCCCCCTTTGAGACGCCCAACGTCTCAAAGGGGGCCTTCAGGACACCAAGCACCTCAAGAAGCGGAAGTACGCCTCCGCGTAGGAACAGCCGTCAGCAGCGTGAACAAAACCGCCGCCATCTGCGCCAGCAGCAGCAGATTCCGCGTCGTCCCCTGATGCTCCACGACGACCTCCGACGGCGTCGGCGGAACCGAGACCGCCACCTGATGCCCCCACGCCCGCACGATCGGCACCGCCTTGCCGTCCACGCTCGCCTGCCAGCCCGCCTCGAACTCCGCGGCCAGCACGAGCAGCCGCCCGGTCGGTCCCTCCGAGACGCGCACCCGCACGTCCGGCAGCCCGGCCTGCACCGGCGCCACCCCGGGCGACGCCCCCGGCGCGCCCTTCCCGGTCACGGCCGCCTGCGCCAGTTCCGGCGAGATCAACGCCACCTGCCCACCGGCGGGCAGCAAGCGCAGCACCGGACGCCCGTCCGAGGTCGGCGCCGCCAAAACCACCAGGTCACGCGCGAGTTCGACGAAGGCGCCACCATCGGCGCCGCTCGGCAGGACAACGTACGCGACCCCCGAGGCCAAAGCAGCCGCGAAGGCCTGTTTGACCGCGTCCGGCGAGCCTTGCAGGAGGTCCCGGCGCCATGAGGCGAGCCGGTCGGCGCTGCCCGGCGTCGGCGCGAACTCGTCGTCGCCGAAACTCGGCAACCGCCCACCGGTCTGCCGGGCACCATCCTGAACAGCACCGATCACCAGCACCGAGCGGCCACTCGCGGCCAGTTCCGCCGAAATCTCCGGAGCCAGCGAGGGACGCTCACCCGCGCGCAAAGGCCCTTCCCGGCCGGCGACGACCGCACCGGTCGCCAGCGCCAGCAGCACGAACACCCCGGCCACCGCCGTGACCTTCGCCAGCCACGGCGCGGGGTCGACCCCGGACCCGCCCCGCTGCCAGGTCGCCAGCACCGTCCACAGCAGTCCGGCGCTGATCACCAGCAGCGGCACCCCGGCGTATCCGGTCGCGTGGGCGCCGCCCGACATCGGCGTCACGGCCACGAACCGCACCGCCACCAGCCCGAGCACACCCAGCACGACGACCGCGACACCGCCGGCGGCGCCCTTCGACGGCCGCACCACCAGCGCGACGATCGCGGCCGCGACCAGCGCCACCCCGATCGGCCAGGCACCGGGACCGCCCGGGTCCAGCCCGGCGAGGTCGGCCCCGGACGCGGCGGTGGCGCCGCCGCCGAGCCCGTGCAACAGCAGTTCCGGATGCCGCAGCAGCACACTCGGCCACGGCAGCAGCAACGCCAGCGGCAGGAACACCACGATGCCGACCGACGCGATCCGCCGCGCGAGCCCGGTCGGCGACGGCAGCACCACGAACCCGATCAGCAACCCGACCAGCGCCAGCGCGTGCGCCAGTGGGGAGAAGGCGCCGATCAGCGCCAGCCCGATCGCGCTCAGCGCGGAAACGTGCAGCCAGCGCGAGTCCGCGCGCACCAGCAGCCCGACGATGCCCGCGATCACCAGGGGCAGCAGCAGATGCACGACGACGACGTCGAGCCGTCCCTGCGCGACCGAAGCCGTGGCCGCGGGGAGCACGCCGTACGCCGCCGCGACGACGGCCCGAACCCAGCGCCGAACGCGAAGGTGCCGAGTGGCGGCGTACGCGCTCAGAGCGGCGAGCGGGATGTCGCCGATCAGCAGGATGGCGACCAGCGCGGCGGGGCCACCGATCGGGGTGAAGATCGCGCCGAGCGTCCCCAGCACCGGCAGCGTCGCGGGCGCGGGGCTCGCCGTCCCGCCCGCGATCGCGTGCCACGGCGCGAGATACGACGACCAGATCTCGCCGAGCCCGCCGACCGGCAGCAGCTTCCCGCCGAAGAGATCCAGCCCGAGCCGGGAACCGTTGACCACGAACGCGAGGGCCGTCAACACGACGAGCACGATCACCGGCGGGGCGAACACGGTCGCGCCGAGCACGCGTTTCCGGTCGACCTCGACGAACACGAGTTCCGGTTCCGGCCGTCGTCCGCCGTCCCGCGGCACCGGCGACGGTTTCGGCCCCTCCGCCGCGGGTTGCTCGGGAACGGCGACCGCGACGACACCGCTGGGCCGCCGCAGGCCCGTCCCCCGCGAGCCGACACCGCGCATCGCCCCCGCCGGCAGCGCCCCGGGGCCGACCGGACGATCCTGTCCGGCCTTCACCGCCTCCGGCGGGATCCAGGCCCCTTCCTGATCGACGCTCTCCGGCACCGTCCCGAGGGCGAAATCCCGTTCCACCCCACGCCGGACGAGACCGACGACACCGGCGCGCACCGCGTTGCGCACCCGCGTCATCCGGCCGGTGAACAGCCCGCGTACCCGGCCCGGCCTGCCGGTCTTCCGGCGTTCGGCGCGGGCCGCGCGCAGCCCGCCGCGGCCGCGCAGCAGGTACCAGGCGGCCGAAAGTTCCGCGCCCGCCTCGCCGGTGCGCCGGAGCACCAGGAACGCGAGCGCCCGTAGCACCGCGAACACCGGAATTCGAAAAAGCCCGAACCAAAAGGACAGTGGGGAGCAGTTGACGAGGAACACCCGCAGCCCGTGCGCGCGGTTCGCCGTCGCCAGGGAAAGACCGAGGGCGTCCGGTTCGCGTTGCCCGGTGCTGAGCGCGCGAGCGTGCCGGATCCGGGCGGCCGGCACCGAGAGCACGCGGCCACCCGCGGCGTTGGCCCGCCAGCCGAAGTCGAGATCCTCGCGCAGCAAGGGAAATCGGAGGTCGTAGCCGCCGAGTTCGTGCCAGACTTCCCGCCGCACCAGCGATCCCGCGCTCGGCACGGCGAGCACCGCGGTGTCGTTCTCGTCCGGTGAGATCTGCTGCCGGTGGCCGATGGCGTCGGTCGACAACCCGGCTTCGACGATGAGCCGCGGGTCGCTCCAGTCCACCGCGAGCGGGCCGAGCACCGTCGCCTCGGGCTCGTTTTCGGCCGCTGACAACAGGTTTTCGAGGCAGTCGGGCTCCGGCGCACAGTCGTCGTGCAGCAGCCAGAGCCAGCCACCGGGATCACCCCAGCGTTCGACGGCGTGCTCGACGGCCTCGCTGACGGCGGCGCCGAAGCCGACATCACGGGAAAGTGTGAGAATTCCGTCCAGGACCGGTGCTTCGCCGACGGACGCCGCGTCGGCGAGGATCTTCGCCGTCCCGTCGGTGGATCCGGTGTCGACCGCGAGGATGTGCCGCGGCCGGACTCCGCTGCGCCGCAGCGCGGAAAGCGCCAGTGGCAACCAGTTCTCGCCGTCGTGACAGACCACAATGGCCAGAACGGGGACCGTGCGCAACACAGGTGACGCGGCAGTGCGGGACAACGGGCACTCCAGATGTGGCGGCGAAGTCGAGTGCCGCCACCCTACGACGCGACCCTGTCACCCGTTGGTGGCCCCACTATGTGGAAGCGGGCATAAGCGATCTCCGGCGCGCACAGGCCGCCGGAGATCGCCGTCACACAGCTCGCTTTTTCAGTTTCCTACGCTCACGTTCGGAGAGCCCGCCCCAAATACCGAACCGCTCGTCATGCGCGAGGGCGTACTCGAGGCACTCGTCCTTGACCTCGCAACCGAGGCAGATCCGCTTGGCTTCACGGGTGGAGCCGCCCTTCTCGGGGAAGAACGCCTCCGGGTCCGTCTGCGCGCAGAGGGCCCGTTCCTGCCAGTCCTGCTCTTCCGCGGAGGCGTCGTCGAAAAGCTCGGTGAGATCGCCCAGTTGCTGCTCCGGGACCTCACCCCAACCCACGACTTGCCCCCATTCCCTTCCATCTGCTTCCAACCGCACGTCCGCCTCCTCGCTGTCCACGCACTCCCCAGGCTGGCGGTGTTGAAACACCATCCGCCGCCCCCTTCCAGCGACGAATGACATCACTGTGATTACACCCGTGTAGTGCGGTCAGGTCAAGCGGAGTAGCGAGTTCGGGGGATACCCGCGCGCGGGAGCGCAAGGGGACACGCCGAGAACTTCACATCGGGCATACGGAAGACTGGAGGGGTGCAGAGATCAGCAGTGCGGCCCAGCCCGATCTTCCTCGGCATCCTCGCGGTCACCGTCCTGGGCGGTGTACTGGCGGCTTTCGGTGACAACACCACGATTTCCCGCCAGGACTACGACCCGCTGATCACCATCGGCGTGATCCTGCTCGTCATCGGCGGCTGGGTCGCGTCACTGACGCTCCACGAATTCGGACACGCGGTCGTCGCGTTCCGCGGCGGTGATCACAGCGTCGCCCACAAGGGTTACCTGTCGATGGACGTCCGGAAGTACACGGATCCGATCCTGTCCATCGTCCTGCCGTTGGTATTCCTCGTCATCGGCGGCATCCCGCTGCCGGGCGGCGCGGTCTGGATCGAACACGGACGCCTGCGGTCACGCGCGGTCCAGTCGTGGGTGTCACTCGCCGGGCCGCTGAGCAACCTCGGCGTCGGTGTCCTGCTGACCCTCGTCATCGCGCTGGTGCCGATGTCGTCCGGTCTCGTGATCGGGCTTTCGTTCCTGGCGCTGCTTCAGGTCGTCACGTTCATCCTGAACATCCTGCCGATCCCCGGACTCGACGGCTGGGGCGCGATCGAGCCGTACCTTTCGCCCGGCGCGCGGGAGTTCGGCGCGAAGGTCCGGCCGTGGGCGCCGCTGGCGCTGTTCGCGGTGCTGATCGCCGTTCCCGGAGCCAGCGCCCTGTTCTGGGAGGTGTCCTACGCGATCTTCGATTCCGTCGGCGGCTTCACGCGCGCCGCGCAGTACGGACAAGACGCGTTCATGTTCTGGCGGTGAGCTCGCCCTCAGGGTGCTCGGTGAACCATTCGTGTGCCCGCTTCCAGACGCGTTTGAGGCCTGATCGCTCGCCGAGGTAGTCGCCCGCCATGCCGACGACCGGCAGCTTCCCGAGCGCACGGTGGAAAAGACGGCCGCGAGGCCGCTTCTCCAGTTCGTCGACGATGCCCAGCAGGCCCCGGCCGAGCCGCCACAACGTGCCGGCGGCCGCCTTCAGGGTGATCTTCCCGTGCTTCTTCTTCGCGTCGTCGAGTTCTTCGGTGAGCTTGGCCGCTTCGTCGTCTTCGGCGGCCTTGTCGTGTTCGGCGTGTTTGCCCGCCGCGATCACCGGGTCGATGTCGCGTTCGAAAAGGACCCACGCGATCAGCCGGACGCGGGCGCCGACATCGGTCACGCCGTACTCCCCCGCGATCGCGCACAGCAACACGCCTTGTGCCGCCGAGCCGAGCGCGTCCTGCACGGGGAGCCGGTCGGCCAGCGCGCCGCCGAGACCGGGGATCGCGGTGATCAGCGCGGTGAACCGGCCGACCCGGTTCACCCACCAGTCGGTCCGCTGGTAGTTCGACATCTCGGCCCACGCCGCGGTACCGGGCACCTTGACCGAGGTGATCCCGTTGAGCAGCTTGTCCTTCAGCCCGGGCTCGACGCCGTCGAGATCCTCGTGACGGCGCCCTCTGGCCTGCAGGCCGAACGGGTCCGCGTCGCGCAGCGCGTCGACCATCGGCCCGCAGGCGCGGACGAACGGCCGCAGCACCGCCACGACCTGACGGTCCGAAATCGCATCACCCACCGCTGACTCCCTTCGCGGCTTTCGCCGTCCTTCCCAGACCGCCACCCAGCGCCAGTGCTCCCGGCAACGCCCCGCCGCCGATCAGCAGCAAGGCCCGCCAGTCCTGTATCAGCACCAGATCACCACCGGGTCCGGTCGCGCCCATTCCCAGTACGACTAGTACCCAGACGAGCAGCGGAATCACCGAAAAGGAGGGCCGCACCACTTTCGCGGTCGTCCGCACCAGCAGCGGAGTGGTGATCACCGCGAGCACCACGGTCACCGGCAGGGGCGCGTCCCCGACCTTCGGCAGCACGATCCCGTCGAGGCGGAGCGGCAGGAAGAACAGTTCGAGCAGGCCGAGCAGGAACGCGTCGAAGGTCAGCAGGGCGAGCAGCAGACGCTGGCGCGACGTGAGCGGCGTGTTCACCTCGCGAGGCCCCCGAACAGATCGGCCGCGGCGCCTTCGGCCGGTCCATGGGCGAGCACGAAGTACTCGTTCGGGGTGATCGGCTGCGCGATGTCGTTGCTCAGCGCGAAGTGATCCGCGAGATGCGGCTGGGCGGGCACGCTGACCTGGGTCTCGTGAGCCCGCAGCGCGGCCGCCTTCGCCGGGATGTGCTCGCTCACGTCGAGGACGGTCGTGATGGTCTCGTCCGGGGTCACCGGCAGCTCGCCGTCTTCGGGAACCCGGAACGAGGAGCGTCCGCGCAGCGCGGCGAGGCCGGCCGCGACGGCGTCGCGGGAAGAGACGGTGTGGAAGACCCGCTCGACCGACGCGGCCTTCGGCGCGGCGGCCATCGTGACCTCGTGCGCACGGATGTGGTCGGGGTGCCCGTAACCCCCGAAGGCGTCATACGTGACGACGACCTGGGGCCGGACCTCGTCGAGGATCTCGGCGAGCTGAGCCGCCTGCTCGTCGAGGTCGCCGCCGGAGAACGCGCGCGGATGGGCCGCCGACGGCGTCCCGGCCATGCCCGAGTCACGCCAGCGGCCGATGCCGCCGAGATAGCGGTGCCGGGTGACGCCCAGCGCCGCGCAGGCCGACGCCAGCTCGCCCGCGCGGTAGCCGCCGAGCTGGTCCGAAGCCCACGAACCGAGACCGTCGAGGGACGGCGGGATGATCTCGCCTTCCTCACCGAGAGTGCACGTGACAACGGTCACTTCGGCGCCTTCGGCCGCGTAACGCGCGACGGTGCCACCGGTGGTGATGCTCTCGTCGTCCGGATGGGCGTGCACGAGGAGCAATTTGGGCAGATCGGAGATCACGGCTTGAAGACTAATTCGAACACGGCGCGCTTTCCTTTATAGGGTGTCGGGAACGGAAGCCGGAGAGCACCGACCTTAGTCGGGCGACTCTCGGTTATCCTCGCGCGAGTCACGGGCTTTGCGCCGTGGCCATATGTACCCCCACGAAGGGCATCTTGGTGAGCACTGAAGCAGCATCGTCGGACCTCGGCGGCGTGTCGGGTTCGGTTCTGTCCATCTCCGACCTGAGCGTCTCGTTCCCGACCGACGACGGCGTGGTCGACGCCGTCAAGGGCATCGGATTCGACGTCAAGCCCGGCGAGATCGTCGCGGTGGTCGGCGAGTCCGGTTCCGGTAAGTCGGTGACCTCGATGTCGGTGCTCGGGTTGCTCCCGAAGACGAGCCGGATCGCGGGCGAGCTTCGCCTCGGCGAGCGCAACCTGGCCGACCTCAAGGAGAAGGACCTCCAGAAGATCCGCGGCAACCAGGTCGCGATGATCTTCCAGGAGCCGATGACCGCGCTGAACCCGGTCTACACCGTCGGCTGGCAGCTGCGTGAGGCGCTCCGCTCGCACCAGGACATCTCGAAGGAAGCCGCCGACAAGCGTGCCATCGAGCTGCTGGAGATGGTCGGCATCCCGAACCCGCCGCTGCGCTTCAAGCAGTACCCGCACCAGCTCTCCGGCGGTCTGCGGCAGCGCGTCGTCATCGCGATGGCGATCTCGTGCGACCCGAAGGTCATCATCGCCGACGAGCCGACCACGGCGCTCGACGTCACCGTGCAGGCGGAGATCCTCGGCCTGCTGCGCAAGCTGCGCGACACCCTCAACACCGCGATCGTGCTGATCACGCACGACATGGGCGTCGTCGCCGACCTCGCCGACCGCGTGGTCGTGATGTACCAGGGCAACATCGTCGAAGAGGCGCCGGTGCGCGACCTGTTCGCGTCGCCGTCGCAGGAGTACACCCGCAAGCTGCTCGCCGCGGTCCCCGTGCTGGGCCAGCGTCCGGAAGGCCGCCGCCTGCTCGAAGACGGCATCTCCGCCGACAGCGACGAGGCCACGAAGATCGCCGAGGAGATCCGCCTCGAGGACTCCGAGCTCGCCGCGGTGATCGAGGAGAACGCGCCCGCGCTCGAGATCAAGAACCTCGTGCTGGAGTACCCCGGCCGTCGCGGCCAGGCGAAGAACCGCGCGGTGGACGACGTCTCGCTGAGCATCGCCAAGGGCGAGATCGTCGGGCTGGTCGGTGAGTCCGGTTCCGGCAAGTCGACCGTCGGCCGCTGCGCGATCCGCCTGCTGAGCCCGACCGCTGGCACCGTGTCGATCGCGGGCAAGGACATCACGAACATGTCGAACAAGGAGCTGCGCCCGCTGCGCCGCTACTTCTCGATCGTGTTCCAGGACCCGGCGTCCACACTGGACCCGAAGATGACCATCGGCGAATCGATCGCCGAGCCGATGGTGCTGCACAAGTTCCTGCAGGGCAAGGCCCTGAACGAGCGCGTGGCGTCCCTTTTGGACAAGGTCGAGCTCGGCGGCCACTACCGCAACCGGTACCCGCACGAGCTGTCCGGCGGCCAGCGCCAGCGCGTCGCCATCGCGCGGGCGCTGTCGCTCGACCCGGCGCTGCTGATCGCGGACGAGCCGACCTCGGCGCTGGACGTGTCGGTGCAGGCGCGGGTGCTGGACCTGTTCCTGGACCTGCAGCGCTCGCTGCAGTTCGCCTGCCTGTTCATCAGCCACGACCTGGCCGTCGTCGACCTGCTGGCCGACCGCGTCGCGGTGATGCAGCACGGCAAGCTGGTCGAGGTCGGCACGCGTGACCAGGTCCTGCACTCGCCGCGCGAGGACTACACCCGTCGCCTGCTGTCGGCCGCCCCGGTCGCGGACCCGGTGCTGCAGGCCGAGCGGCGTGCGGCCTGGGAGGCGGGCAAGCTGGCCCCGGTGGCCGACTGACCCTCGGAAGTCCGTGAAGGCCCCCTTCACCGCGTCTGACGCGGTGAAGGGGGCCTTCACGTATCAAGGCGACACTCGCGTGTCTGGAGGCGTATCTCGCGTGATTGGAGGCGTAACTCGCGTGACTGGATGGACGACACGGGTGTCGTCGCCCCACTCGAGTCGCGAGAGCCCCTGACGCGCGTGAAGGCCCCCTTCCCGCGGCTGAGCCGAGGGAAGGGGGCCTTCACGCGATATAGGAGCCTTACGCCTTCATCTTGCGCTGCCGCGGGTCGAAAGCGTCCCGCAGGCCGTCACCGATGAAGTTGATCGTCAGCGAGATCAGCACCAGCACGACGAACGGGCCGAAGAACAGCGCCGGCCGCGCCTGCAGCTGCGCGTAGTTCTCGAGGATGACGCGGCCGAGCGAAGTGTCCGGCAGCTGCACCCCGAGCCCGATGAACGACAGGGCCGCCTCGATCAGCACGGCCTGCGCGATCGCGAGGGTCGCGTTGACCGTGATGAGGCCGACCATGTTCGGCACCAGGTGCTTGAACACGATGTGGAACGTCCCGGCGCCGGACGCGCGGGCGGCGTCCACGAACTCGCGCTGGGACAGCGACATCGATTCGGCCCTGGCGATACGGGCGATCGGCATCCAGCCGAAGGCCGCCAGCACCATCGCGACGATGTACCAGGTACCGCCGCCGAACACCTTGGCCAGGATGGCCGCGGCCGCGATCTGCGGGACGATCAGGAACAGGTCCGTCACGCGGGAGATCGCCGAGTCGGTGAAGCCGCGGAGATACCCCGCCATGGCACCGAAAACGGTGCCGATGGTGGTGGCGACGAGCGACACGATCAGCGCGATCAGCAACGAGTACTGGGTGCCGCGCAGGATCTGCGACACCATCTCCTTGCCGACCTGGGTGGTGCCGAGGGGGTACTCGGCACTCGGGTCCGCGAAGGACGGGAACGAGCTGTCCTCGTAGTTGTACGGCCAGAAGATCGGCATGATCAGCACGGTGAGCACCAGCAGCAGCAGGATCCCGGTGCAGACCATCGCCAGCTTGTGCCGCAGGAACTTCCGCAGGACCAGCTTGCCCTGACTCTGCGGCTCGGGGAGCGCCTCCTCCGGAAGCGAGCCATCGGCGGGCTTGGAGCCTTCCGCCGCGATGAGGGAGTTCAAGTCAGCCAACGCGAATCCTCGGGTCCAGGATGCCGTACATCAGATCGGCGATCAGGTTGGCGACGATGATGCTGCTGGCGATGAGCACCAGCCACCCCATCATCACCTGGGTGTCGCTCTTGGTCACGGCTTCGACGAGCAGCTTGCCCATGCCATTCCAGTTGAACACCGTCTCGGTGATGATCGCGCCCGAGAGCACGGCACCGAAGTTGACGGAGAACAGCGTGGTCACCGGGATGAGCGCGTTCCGGAAGGCGTGGCGGAAGATGACCCGGCCGTTGGCGAGTCCCTTGGCGCGCGCGGTCCGCACGTAGTCCGCGTTCAGCGTCTCCAGCATCGAAGCGCGCTGGAACCGGCTGTACGCGGCGAAGCTGATGGCCATGATGGACAGCGTCGGAAGCAGATACGCGCCGATGTAACTGGCCAGGAAACCGCCTGGACCGTCGAAATTCAGCGATTCCGGGCTCGTGGTGCGGATCCACGGGTTACCGAGCACATCGGACAGTCCCAGGTCCCGGACCCAGCCGTTGAACTCGATCGCGTAGCGCTTGAGCACGATGGCGACGCAGAAGATCGGCATCGAGAACAGCAGGAAGGCCAGCGTGGTGGCGATGTAGTCGATGATCGAGTACTGCTTGACCGCCGCGACCACACCGACGAGGACGCCGAGGACGAGTGCGAGGATCTCGGCTCCGACGACGAGCTTCAAGGTGACCTCGAACGCGGCCATGACCTTCGGGAACACCTCGGCCTGCGCGTTGCCCTGTGCGATGGACACGCCCCAGTCGCCGGTGACGAAGTTGCCGAGCCAGGTGAAGTACCGGGGCACGATGCCCTGGTCCAGCCCGAGCTTCGAAGCCATCTGCGCGATGGCTTCCTGGCTCATGGCCGGGTTGCTCTTCATCTCGGCGAGCGGGTCACCGGTGCCGGCGACCATGATGAAACACAGGAAAGTCCCGACCAGAAGGACGGGGATCGATATCGCCAGACGGCGAAGAATGTAGATCACCAGGTTCAACGAACTGCTCCTCATCCGGGCCTGGCCGCCGAAGTGCTGGACCGCTGCCCGGTTGTCCACCGTAGTGGCGGTAACCCTACGGCCAACAGCTACTTCCGGCGGGTACGGGGGCCCGGCTTTTGGCCGGACCCCCGTACCACCAGGATCGCGTAAGCGAATGGTGAGAAAAAGCGGGCGAAAAGCCTACTTCTTCTGCTCCCACTCACCGACGTTCCACAGGACACCGTTGTACGACTGCATGTACGTGCGGTCGATGCCCTTGAACGCCCACATGGACGGGGTCTGGAACAGCGGCAGCGTCGCGTACTCGTCCGCGATCGCCTGGTCGGCCTTCTGGTAGTTCTCCAGCTGCACGGCCTCGTCGGTGGCCTTCACGGCAGCCTCGAAGGCCGCGTCGATCGTCGGGTTCGACAGGCCCTGGTAGTTCTGGCTGCTGTCGTCGACACGGGTGATGTAGATCGACTTCTGCTCGGCCTTGAACGGAGCGGCGGACCAGCCGAAGAGCGCGGCGTCGTAGTCGCTGGCCGCGAGACGGCCACCCTTCAGGAAGTTCGCGTCCTGGTCGTCCGTGATCTCGATACCGGCGGCCTTGGCCTGCGAGATGATGATCTCGACGGTCTGCTGACGGCGGGCGTTCTGGTTGTGCGAGATCTTGAACGACGCGCGCTGGCCGTTCTTGGCGAAGATACCGTCGCCACCCTTGACCCAGCCGGCGTCGGTCAGCGTCTTGGCCGCGGCCTCGGCGCCCAGACCGGCCTTGCTGCTGTACAGGTCCTTGAAGCCCTGCTCGCCCGGCATGAACACGATGCTGTTCAGCGGGGTCGCGTCGGCCTGGACCTCCTTGAGCAGCTTGTCGGTGATCTCCTGGCGGTTGACGACCTCGAAGAACGCCTTGCGCAGGTCCTTGTCCTTGAACATGCGACCGTAGTTGAGGTCGATGTGCTCGAAGGTCAGCTGCGAGGCCGAACCGTAGGTGATGCCCTGGGCGGAAAGGCTCTTCATGGTGTTGGCCGCGGTGGCGTCGGGCTGGGTCGAAGCGGCGACGTCGATCTCACCGTTCTGCAGCGCGGTCGCCATGGCCTTGGTGTCCTCCATCGCCCTCACGACGATCTTGGAGGGGCCACCCTTGCCACCGATCCAGTTGGGGTTCTTCTCCAGCGTGACGGCCTTCTGGTTGGCGTCGAACGCGGTGATCTTGTAGGGACCCGAAGCCGGCATGACGTCGGCCTTGAAGCCCTTGAAGCCGTTGGTCCAGAAGTCACCGGCCTTCGCCAGCTCGGCGGGGTCGCTGGCCGGGGTCAGCTTGGTGATGTCGGCGACGCCCGAGTTCTTCTCGACGATGTGCGCGGGCATGATCGCGGTCGAGTTGAACAGACCCTTGTAGTCCAGGTACGGCTCGGTGTACTTGGTCTCGAAGGTCAGGTCGTCCTTGCAGGTCGCCTCGTTGATCAGCTGGTAGCCGGTCGTCGAAGCGGCGAGGAAGGCCTGCTTGCCGTCGGAGGTCTTCGCCTTGCCGGAGTGCGCCAGCCACGACAGGTACATGTCGTCGCAGTCGAACGCCTCGTTGTCCGACCACTTGACGTTCGGCTTGATCTTGTAGACGACGGTCTGCGGCTCCTTGGAGGTGACCTCCCAGGAGTCGAACACGTCGTTGTTCAGCAGCACCTTGTTGTTGCCGTCGAGCACGTCGGCGCCGGCGAGCACGGCGGTCAGGATGTAGGTGTTGTACGACGTGTTGGTGTCGGGCGTGTCGTTGTTGTAGCCCGAGTACCCGTCGTCGATACCCACGGTGACGGTGCCTTCGTACCCCGGGGTGTCCGCGAGCTTGAAGTTCTCACCGCTCTGCGCCTTGCCGGTCGCCATGCTCTTGATATCGGTCGACGACCCGTTCTGGTCGGAACTGCCGCTGTCGCCACCGCTGCATGCGCTCAGCACGAGCGCGGAGGCCGCGACCAGCGACCAGGCGGAGACTGCCTTGGACTTCCTCATGAAGTGTGCCCTCCTAGCACTGGGTTCCTGAGATCGGAACAGGACCCCACACCGCTCCGGTGAGATGGCCCGGAGCCTATGACACGCCAAGCAACACTCATTTGGCGCACTGCCGGTGCACGCTAGAAAGGAAATGCACGAACAGTCACCAGTTCCGGGGCGATCGTGACCAAAGGGTAACTTGCGGCCGACATCGGGAAATACACTGGTTACCTTGAGGAATCAGTCCACCACTCGAACGTGCCGGGAAAGGTCACCCGCCAGGGTCCGACTCGGACTCGAAACGGCTACTTCGGACCCCGTGTCCAGTTCACCGCGGACCCGAAAGGGCCCACCATCGGAGGACCTGCGGTTACTCCGGAAATACCAGAGCCGATGGCGAGGGTATCGGCCAGCTGGAACAACGGAATGGCAACATTCCGACGCCACAATTCCGGTTCCAGGGCCGAAAGCGTCTCGGCCGCCGGGGTGGCGCCGGTCAGCGCGGCGTCGATCGAGGGCTGCAGGGCCGGATCGCAGAAGCCCAGCGGGTTCCCCGGGACGACCGCCTTGGCCGGGTCGGCGAGCTGATCGGGACGGCAGCCGAAGGTGGACGCCAGTACCGAAGCGACGTCCGCACCGCCGGTGACCTGGCCGATCACCGCGATGTCGATGCCGACGTTGCCCGCGCCCTCCGGCGTCGTCTGCTGGATCCCGTCGAGCACCGGCATGGCCAGCATCGTCGAGAAGAGCTCCCTCGGCTGCGGGGCGATCGCGTTGACCTCGATCCCCGCGGCCACCAGTTGCGCCGTCAGCTCCTTGGCGATCGTCGCGTACGGCTCCTGTTTGGCGGGCGAGGCGACGACCAGCGAAAGGTTCTTCCCGTTCTTCCGCCAGGTGCCCGCTTCCTTGGTGTATCCGGCGGATTTGAGCAGTTCCTCGCCCTTGACGGGATCGGCCGCGGACGGCGGGCCGGGGGCCGGGATCGTCGGCTGGAAACCGGGAGCCGACGGGACGCGGACCTGCGCGTCGGCACGGAGCTTGTCGGACGGGCCGCCGTCGGTCGCCTCGGTGATCAGTTTGCCGCGGTCGATCAGCGCGGTGACGCCTTCGCGCACCTTGGGATCCGACAGCGTCGAGCTCACCGGCCGCAGGAGGATCTGCGCGACCGTGGGACGCGCGACCGTGTGCAGCTGGACGGCGGAGCCGAGTTCCCCGAGCCGTTTCAGGCCGGTGCCGTCGGTCCTGGTCATCGCGAACTGGTCGTTGCCGCTGCGCAGGGCGGCCAGTGTGCCGTCCTGATCGGCCGCACGGAGCACGATCCGGTCGAGGGCGGAGGGTTTCTCCCAATAGCGTTCGTTGCGCTCCAGGGTGATCTCACCGCGCGCGGTGTCGAGGCCCTTGATCGAGTACGGGCCGCCGACCGCCGGGAACGTCGACGCCAGCGCGCCCTGCCACCCGTTCGGGGCGTCCTTGAGCAGATGCGCGGGCAGGAGGTTGCCGAAAAGCGTCTGCCAGCCCGGATACGGTTTGGCGAAGGTGACCTCGACCCGCTTGCCGCCTTCACGCGACTGGATGTCCGAGATCAGCCGATAGCCGGCGGCGCCGATGACGCCCGGCTGGTCGCGCATCGCCTCGCGGAGATAGGCGAAGTCCTCGGCGGCGATCGGCGCGCTGTCGGACCAGGAGGCGTCCGGGCGGATCGTGTACGCGACCGTGAACGGCTGCTGCGACACGACCTCGGCGGACTTCATCAGGTTCTTGTCCAGCTCGAAGCTGCCGTCGTCCTTGGGGCGGAACACCGACGGGAGCAGCAGCTGCGAAAGCGCCGACGTGACCTGGGAAGCGTCGGCGAGGCTGTGGGGGTTGTAGCCGCCGAGGACGTCGTCGACACCCACGACGACCTGCGAAGGCGTCTTCGTGGTCGACGAGCTCACCGGGGAGGCTGAAGAGCTGACCACGGGCGGGGGCGGGGTGTTGCTGCAGGCGGCGAGGAGCACCGCCGCGCACGCCAGCATGGGTGCCGCTGTGGTCCGTGACCGCACGCCTGGATCCTCCTGGTTTGTCCCTCGCCACGTCGCCATAGAGCTATCACGCCCGACATGGCCTCGGCTGCGAGATTCCCATATCGGCCCGGCCGTCGCCCGACCGGATGCCGTCCTCCTCCGGTGGACGTCCGGGAGGCCCCCGGGGTTCCTGCCCGGCCGAGGCTTTTCGGAGCGGCCGAAGCGCGCCCGCCCGGCAATCGGTTCCGCAAACCCGGAACATTCCGGAACGGCCGCCGGAATGTTCGCCACCGCACGATTGACGACCGAAACGATCGCGACCGTGAGTCCTATCCGGACGCATTTAGGGTCTTTTGTTTCGCGCCCGCCCGGATCCGCGTTCTCGGCGCGGCGCAGGCGGCCGCTCCGGCGCCGTTCCGTCCGGGGTGTTCCGGTGTTGTGAACACCGTCCGAAATGGAGATCGGCTTTCCCTCGGAATTGTCGGGAAAGGACCTTTCTTTAACGAAGAACGCCCGTCCGAATACGGTGCGTGACCACATTGGCACCCGAAAACGCCGGAGGACGCCTACTCACGGTGAGTGAGCTGATGCCATTGGTCGAAGTCAAGACCGGGGCTGATCGGGCCAGAGCCGGTCGTGGCTTGGACACCCAGCGCCGGGCAGCACGGGTGATCCGACGGACGACACGCGTGACCGAGTGGACGACACACGTGTCCAGCCGGACGACTCGCGGCGGGACCGGTCCCGCCGCGAGTCGTGCGCTCAGGTGGGCCAGTACAGGAAGGCCCCGTTACAAGGGGCTGGCGCCGGGGAAAGGGCCCTACAGGACAT